>DASYNW010000019.1:0-2982 GCA_036008325.1 Allostellaceae bacterium | reverse complement strand
GTCACCCGGCCGCCGTCGCGGTCCTGGCGAAACACCCCGACCACCCGGTCGCCGCCGCGATCGAGCCGGCGCAAGACCCGCGCCTCGATCTCGCCGGTTTCGAGCGCCACCAGGCGGGCGGCGGCGCGCGCGCCCAACGGGAGCGCTTCGCCGGCCTCGTCGGCGAGGCGCAGGATCGGCCCCGGATCGGGTCCCGGCCAAGCCACCGGGCGGGCCAGCGGGACCCCGTCCTCGTCGGTGCCGAAGCGTTCGACGACGGTAACTTCGGGCAGCGGCGTGCCGCCGACAAGCCTCCGGTTGGCGGCGCGGGTCACGGCTCCCGATCGTTCGATCTGGCGCAGCACGTCGCGCAAGGCCGGCCGATCGGTGGGCGGGACGGCGAACGCGCGGGCGATCTCGCGCTTGCCGACGGCGGATGGGCTCTCGCGGATGAACGCCACGATGTCGGCCGCTGACGGCAGCCCGTCCGGGCCTCGCCTTTGCCTCGGCGCCGGCCCTTGCCTCGGTCCCAGGGGCGACCGGCGCGAGCGCGCCATCTAGCCCGGCTGCGCGCCCGCGCGCGGTTTCTTGGCCGGCGCGGCGGCCCCGGGTTTGTTCCCGGCGGCCTTCTTGGCGCCGGCGCCGGGGCGTTTTGCCGCCGACTTTGGCTTGGTTGCCTTTCGCGCCGGCCGCACCGGCATTTTGTCCGCGGCCGCCGCCCGCTCGGACGCTGCTGCCGGCTTGGCCCGCTTTGCCGGCTTTGGCCCCGGCGCTTTCCTGGCGTTCGGGCGTTCCCGGCGCGGGCTCGCCGCCCGGCGTGCGGCAAGCAGCGGCAGCGCCTCTTCGAGCGAGAAAGTCTCCGGATCGGCGCTCTTCGGCAAAGTGGCGAACACGCCGTCATGGCTGACATAGGGGCCGTAGCGCCCCTGATAGAGCGCCACCGCGCCGCCATCGGGATGCGGCCCCAGCTCGCGCAGCGGCTGCGGCGCGCCGCGGCGACGCTCGACCGGCTCAGCCAACAGCACGACGGCGCGGTTCGCCCCGATGGTCAAGACGTCGTCATCGGCGGCCAGCGACTTGAAGGTTTTGCCATGCTTGATATAGGGGCCGAAACGGCCGATCCCGGCGATCATCGTCTCGCCGGTTTCCGGGTGGCGGCCGAGCTCGCGCGGCAGGGCCAGGAGCCGCAGCGCGGTGTCGAGATCGACATCGGCGGGCTTGAGCTGGCGCGGCAGGGCCACGCGCTTGGGCTTGGCCTCGCCATCGCCGGCGCCGAGCTGAAGGTAATGACCGAACGGCCCTTTTTTGATAGTTACTTCGAGTCCGCTCGCCGGGTCGGTCCCCAACGCGGTATCGGCGATTGCGGCCTCGCCATCGCCTTCGAGCGCCAGCGGACGGGTGTAGCGGCAGTTCGGATAGTTGGCGCAGCCGATGAAGGCGCCGAACTTGCCGAGCTTGAGGCTGAGCCGGCCGGCGCCGCACACCGGGCACAGCCGCGGGTCGTGCCCCGAACCGTCGGCCGGAAAGAAATGCCGCCCGAGGTCTTCGTCGAGCGCGGTCAGCACCTGGGTGATCGTCAGGTCTTTGGTGCCGTCGACCGCGGTCGAAAAATCGCGCCAGAAATTGCGCAGCAACTCCTTCCAGTCGACCCGCCCGTCCGATACGTCGTCGAGCTGGTTTTCGAGGTCGGCGGTGAAATTATATTCGACGTAGCGCTCGAAGAAATTGGTCAGAAACGCGGTGACCAGCCGGCCGCGGTCCTCGGGCAGAAAACGCCGCTTGTCGAGCCGGACATAGGCGCGGTCCTGCAGCACCTGGAGGATCGAGGCATAGGTCGAAGGCCGGCCGATGCCGAGCTCCTCGAGCTTTTTGACGAGGCTCGCCTCGGTATAGCGCGGCGGCGGCTGGGTGAAGTGCTGGTTCGGCGTCACGGCACCGCGGGCGAGGGCTTCGCCCTGGCGCATCTGCGGCAGCCGGGCGCCCTCGCCCTCCTCATCGGCGGCATCGTCGCGGTCTTCCTGGTAGAGCGCCAGAAACCCGTCGAACAGCACCACCTGGCCGGTGGCTCGCAGCCGCAGCTTTGCGGCAAGATCGGTGATGTCGACGGTCACCTGCTCGAGCAGGGCCGAGGCCATCTGGCTCGCCAGGGTCCGCTTCCAGATCAGCTCGTAGAGCCGGCGCTGGTCACGGTCGAGATGGGCGGCAATGTCAGCCGGCTTGCGCGCCAGATCGGTCGGGCGGATCGCTTCGTGCGCCTCCTGCGCGTTCTTGGCCGGGCTGCGATAGACCCTCGGCGCGTCGGGCACGTATTTCGCGCCGAAATCCTTGCCGATCAGCTGGCGCGCGGCGGCGATCGCCTCGCCTGAGATGGCGACGCCGTCGGTGCGCATATAGGTGATCAGCCCGACCGTCTCGCCGCCGAGATCGATGCCTTCATAGAGGCGCTGGGCGAGCTGCATCGTCCGGCTGGCCGACAGCCCGAGCTTGCGCGAGGCCTCCTGCTGCAGGGTCGAGGTGGTGAACGGCGGCGGCGGCGAGCGGCGCGCCGGCTTCTTCTCGACCGCCTGCACTTTGAAGCTGGCGGCCTCCGCCGCGGCCTTGGCCGCGAGCGCCGAGCCCTCGTCGCCGAGGTCGAACTTGGTGAGCCGCTTGCCCTCGTGCTTGACCAGCCGGGCGAGGAACGGATCGCCCCCGGCGGAGACGTCGGCCTCGACCGACCAGTACTCCTGGGTCCGGAACGCCTCGATCTCCATCTCGCGGTCGACCACGAGGCGCAGCGCCACCGACTGCACCCGGCCAGCCGAGCGCGCGCCGGGCAGCTTGCGCCACAGCACTGGCGACAGGGTGAAGCCGACCAGATAATCCAAGGCGCGCCGCGCCAGATAGGCATCGACCAGCTCCTTGTTCAGCTCGCGGGGATGGGCGATGGCTTCCATGATCGCGGACTTGGTGACCGCATTGAACGCCACCCGCTCGATCGGGATCTTGCCCAGGACCTTTCTG
>DASYNW010000018.1:0-25537 GCA_036008325.1 Allostellaceae bacterium | reverse complement strand
CGGCAGCCCTGCCGCCCGGCCCATTTCCGCTGCCTTTCGGGCCGCGATCTGCACGCTGTCGACGCGGCTCGGCTGGCCGGCGCCGATGCCGATTGTGGCGCCGTCGCGGGCGAACACGATCGCGTTCGACTTGACGTGCTTCGCGACCGTGTCGGCGAACAGCAGATCGGCGATCTCGGCTTCGCTCGGCGCTCGGCGGGTGACGGTGCGCAGGCCATCGCCGGCGACCGCGACCCGGTCGCGCTCCTGGACCAGAATGCCGCCCGACACCGAACGAAAGGCGAGACCAGCCGCCGCCGGGTCGGGCATCGCCCCGGTGACCAGCAACCGCAGCCCGCTCCTGCGGGCGAGGATCGCCGCCGCTTCCGGCGGGGCCTCGGGGGCGATCACGATCTCGACAAATATTCGGCCGATCGCCTCGGCCGTGACCGGATCGAGCGGGCGGTTGAGCGCCACGACCCCGCCATAGGCGCTCTGCGGGTCGCAGGCAAGCGCTCGGTCCCAGGCCTCGCGCAGGCTCGCTGCGACGGCAACGCCGCACGGATTGGCGTGCTTGACGATCGCCACCGCCGGAGGTGCCAACTCGGCAACCAGCTCGAACGCGGCGTCGGCGTCGGCGTAATTGTTGTACGACAGCTCCTTGCCGTGCAGCTGCCGGGCGCTGGCGACACCCGGACGGGGCTCGCCGGTGCGGTAGAAGGCGCCCATCTGATGCGGGTTCTCGCCATAGCGCAGGATCTGGCCGAGCCGCCCGGCGACGATCAAGGTCTCGGGGAAGGTCTCCTCGTCATCGCACGTCAGCCATCGGGCGATCGCCGCATCATAGGCCGCAGTCGCGGCATACGCCTTGCCGGCGAGACGGCGGCGCAGCGCCGGGCCGACCGCGCCGTCGCCGGCATCGAGCTCGGCGAGCACGCGCTGGTAATCGGCGGGATCGGTCACCGCCGTGACCGCGTCGTGGTTCTTGGCCGCGGCGCGGATCAGCGCGACCCCGCCGATATCGATGTTTTCGACGCAGTCGTCGCGACCGGCGCCGGCGGCGACGGTCTCGGCAAACGGGTAGAGATTGCAGACCAGGAGATCGATCGGCTCGATCCCGCGCAGGGCCAAGGCGGCGAGGTGGTCGGCCCGGTCGCGGCGCGCCAACAGCCCGCCATGGATCGCCGGGTGCAAGGTCTTGACCCGGCCGTCGAGAAACTCGGCCATGCCGGTGACCGCCGCTACCTCGCTGACCGGGAGCCCGGCCGCGGCCAATGTGCGCGCACTGCCGCCGGTCGAGACCAGGGCGACGCCGCGTCCGGCCAGCGCGCCGGCAAAGGCGACGATCCCGCTCTTGTCGCTGACCGATACGAGCGCGCGGCGGATCTTTTGCGGGGGAGCGTTCATAGGCCGGGTATAGGGTCGGCCGCGGCCGGGAACAAGCCCGCGGGCGCCGCTCAGCTTCCGGCGGCGAGCAGCGCCAGCAATGCCGTCACGATCCCCACCGCGGCGCCGAGTGCCGCGCCGCCCCAACCGTTCTCCGCCGCCCAGCCGCAGCCGATCAGCATCAGGTCGGCAGCGATCACCCGCCGGACCACGGCGGCGTGGCCGAGCCCCTTTTGCACCGCCTGCTGGTAGAAGTGTAGACGATGCGCCTGCCACACCCGCTCGCCGCGAACGAGGCGCCGCAGCAAGGTGATCGTCGCGTCGGCGAGGAAGTAGAGCGGCAGGATCAGCGCGATCTTCCAGGAGCCGCGGGCGGCGAGGCCGATCAAGAGAAACCCGGTCAGATAGCCGAGCGGGACGCTGCCGACGTCGCCGAGAAAAATCCGCGCCGGCGACCAGTTCCACGCGAGAAAGCCAAGCGCCGCGCCGAGGATGGCGGCGGCGAGCAGCGCCAGCCCCGTATCGACCCCGCTGCCGATAGTCGCGAACAGCACGAGGCCGCCGCCGATCGCCGCCGCTTCGCTGCCGGCGAGGCCGTCGATCCCGTCCATGAAGTTGAACAGGTTGATCCACCACATCCAGACGAGGCCGGCCGCCGCGAAATATGCCGCCGGGCCGAGCCAGCTCACGAGCGCGTTGCCGGCCGGCAGGGCGTAGAGGCCGAGCGCCACCGCGGCAGCCTGCGCGGCGAGCCGCGTCGCCGGCGACAGGCCGCGCAAATCGTCGATCCAGCAGATTGTCGCCAGCAGGACGGCGCCGATCGAGACGGCCGGGATCGCCGGCGAGACGAGCCCGGCGGCGCGCAGAGCAAGCCAGGCCAGCAGCACCGTCCCGATGAGGGGGATGCCGCCGCCGCGCGGGATCGGGACGGTATGGGAGGAGCGCTCGTTCGGGCGATCGAGCACGTTGCGGCGGCGCAGGACCGGGATCAGCGCTCTTGTGGCGAGGCCGCAGAGGAGTGCGGTCGCGGCCACGATAATCGCCGCCGCTCCGATCGCGTCGCCGATGCCGACATGACCGATCCCCAGCAAGCTAATCGGCGCAAGCTAAGCGGCGGCGGGCGGCGCGGGCTCGCGGCGCAAGGCCCAGCGCACATTGGTGCCGCCCGGCGCCGCGGTCCCGCTCAACACCAGCTGCTGGGTTTTGCGCGCCTCGCCCGATCCCAGATAGATGCTTTCGCCCAAGGTCATCTCGGCGCCGGCGGCGCGCAGCAGCCATAACGATCCGCTCGGCAGGCGAAGCAGGGCGGCGCTCTCGCCTTCGACCAGCGAGGCCTCGACCGAGGGGTGCAGATGAAAGCGCACCGCGAACGCCGCCCCGGGTCGTCCGCTCAGCCGATCTTCGCCGCGCAAGTCGCCGCCATCGGCGGCGAGGAACAATTCTCGGGTGTAGATCAGGCCATAGCGGTCCCGATATCCGTCATGGGTCGCCGAAATCCATTGCTGGCCCTCGTGCTCGGCCCGCTCGCAGGCGACCGAAGCCGGCGACCGGCCGAGGAGGCCGTCGTCGCGGATCTCGGCCGAGTTGGTATCGGCAACGACCAGCACCGAATGGGCGGCGCTGGCGCGGGACACCCGCCACCAGTTCGGCTTGGGGCCGCGATAGGCGCCGCAATTGACGATGATGCGTTCGCGCCCGTGGCTCATCTCAAACGATAGGGCGCCGGCATGGGCATGCTCGTCGAAACCGGAGGGCGGCGGTCTGCCGACATCGACCACCACCAGGCTGTTCTCGGCCTGCAGCCGTTCAAAGCCGCTGTCGGGCGCATGCGCCGGGGCGCGCCCCCGGGTCTCCGACCGGGTCAGCACCAGATCGATGATAACCCCGTCCTCCTCGAGCGAGTCGTTGAACAGCGCCAGCCGGCGGTCGCCGTGGCGGAACAGACGCAGCATCGGCGCCATCCGCCCGATCGCGTCCTGGACCGCGCCCGGCGTCTCGATCTGGGCCACGCGCAGCACGGTGCGGATGTCGACGAGATCCTGCAACACCCGCAGCTGGGTCGACGGGCTGCGCGACAGGTGGCCGCCATCGGAATGGATCTGCGCCGGCATCTCGCGTTCGAGCGACCTTAGCGCCTTGGTCAGCCGTCCGGCCGAGCCGCCGAGCGCAACCAGCCCGACGATCAGCCCCTTCAGCGCGCGCAGCCGCGCCGCGCCGTCGAGCTCCCATGAAGCGGTGCGGGCGAGGTGGCGCAGCTGGGCGGCGAGGCTCGCCAGCATCGCGCGGCGCAGCGCCGGGTCACGATCGCCCCCGGCGAGATCGTCGAAATGGGTGATCCAGGCGAACAGCCGGGTCGCCAATACGTCGGAACGCCAGGCGACCGGGTGCCAGGCGATCTCCTCGGCGAGCCAGCTCTGAACCAGCTCGCGCGCTGTGTCGCGGGCGGCGGTCCCGGCCGCGATCAGATCCGAGAGCCAGCCGAAGCCGTGCCAGGCGGCAAGCCAATCGGTCCCCGCCGCGGGCGGGAACCAGCGGGGCTGAGGCTCGCGAAGCAGCTCGCCGGCAAGCTCGATGTCGCCGATGGCGAGCGCCGCGCCGCGCTGCGGATCGCCCGGCCAGGCCTGCCCCAGCTTCAGCCCGAGATCGGCGGGAACCCTTCCGATCAGGGTATGGCGATAGAGCCGGGTGCGGGAGACCGCCCGAAGCGCGGCACGAGTCAGCCGGGCTCGCAGCCGCGGCGCATCTCGGCCGAGGCGCCCCCGCACCGGGTCTTCACTGTTGTTGCCCGCAGGAATTTTCATCGGCCTGGTCCTCAACCGCGACCGCACGCCACAGGGGCGCGGCGAGGGGCGCGGCCAGGGTCGCAAATGGCGTTCCGGACGAGCGAGAACCCATGCCGTTTCACTAACAAGGAAACCCGCGGGCTGCAAGCCGCCACGGCGGACGGCGCCGGTTGCTCGAACCGGCCGGCGGGAGATTACCCGAACACGCCCGCCCGCTTGACAAGCCGCGCGCAGAAGAAGCCGTCGACGCCGTCATATTGGGCGAAATGGCACGGCAACGTGCGCAGATCGCCGTCGTCGGTAATCCATTCGGGGTCGGCGCCGATCTCTGCCGGATCGATGCCCCGACGCGCCACCGGCGCGCCGCCGCGCAGCAGCGCCTCGATGCGCCGCGGCCCCTCCTCCGGCTCGAGCGAGCAGGTGCAATAGACCAAGGTCCCGCCCGGCCGCAGCATCTCGACGGCGGCGCGCAGCAGGTTCTCCTGAACCACCGCGAGCCGGGCGACGTCCTCCGGCGCTTTCAGATGAGGCACGTCCGGATGGCGGCGGATGGCGCCGGTGGTGGTGCACGGAGCATCGAGCAGAACCGCGTCGATCGGGTGCGGCGGGCGCCACGTCAAGGCGTCGGCGGCCACCGCTTCGACCGGCAGGCCGAGCCGGCCGAAATTGGTGACGAGCCGGTCGAGCCGGCGGGTCGATCGGTCGAGCGCGGTGACCCGTCCCCCGGCGATCGCGAGCTGGGCGCTCTTGCCGCCCGGGGCCGCGCACATGTCGACGACCTCGCGCCCGGCGAGGTCGCCGAACAGCCGCGCCGGCAGAGCGGCGGCAGCGTCCTGAACCCACCAGGCGCCTTCGGCGTAGCCGGGGAGTGCTGCGACCGAGCCGCCCGCCGCCCGGCGCAAGGTCCCGGTCGGCAGCAGGGTTGCCTGCAACCGGCCGCACCAGGCCTCGGCGTCCTCGCGCAGGGTCAGGTCGAGTGGCGCTTCTTTCAGATGCGCCGTGGCGATCGCGCGGGCGGTTTCGGCACCATAGCTGCAGCTCCACGACCGCCATAGCCAGTCGGGGGTGTTGAGCCGCGCGGCGTCCTGCGCCGCGACCCGTTCGGCGCCCTCGATACTGAGCCGGCGGAGCACCGCGTTGACCAGCCCCTTATGCGAGAGAAAGCCCAGGCTGTGCGCAAGGTCGACGCTGGTCGCCACCGCCGCGTGCGCCGGGGTTCGCAAAAACAGCAGCTGGGCGACGCCGAGCCGCAATATGTCGTGAACCACGGCGGCGCGCGGCGCCAGCGGCGTGCTGAGACACAGAGCGATCAGCGCATCGACCTGGCCGAGCCGACGCAACGCGGTGGCGACCAGCAGGCGGGCGAAGGCACGGTCCCGCCCCGACAGCTGGCGCATCGACGGGCATTCCTCGATCGCCTCGTCGAGCGGGCGCCTGCGGCGAAGCACCGAGCCGATCAGGTCGAGTGCGGCGTGGCGCGCGGTCGGCGCTTGGAGCGTCAAAGGTTCTGTCGAGCCGTAGACTTGCATACTCGCCATGGGCTGGCCTGAGCTCGGGGGCCGATCTCATCACGTTGTCGCAGCCAAACGTCGCCGGCCGGGCTTGGTTCCAGGCCGGCTCCCGACCCGATATGGGGTGGTGCGCCGGGGGTTGAGACGATCGGCTGGCGTTGCCACATTTTGATCATGGACGATCGCCTACGCGAAAAGGATGCGCCGCATCCGCCCGGCCCTCCCGCCGCGGCACCCGAGCCGCCGAGGGCGCCGGCGCCGCTGCCGAAGGAAATCGGTGGTCCGAAGGGGCCGGAGCCGACCCGCCACGGCGATTGGGAATACAACGGCCGCTGCACCGATTTCTGAGCTTAGCGAGACTGACCGCTGATCGCCCGATTGCGACGGACGGCTGACCGGCGTCGCTGCGCCGCGGGCGCACATCGGTCTTTAATATCTGCGCCCTATCCTTTCCCGCGTGATATCGGCGTCTCTGTGGCTGGCGTTCCAGATTGTTTCGACGCGGCTGCCGGCGGCAGCGACGGCGCCCGGCGCGGCGATCGCCGTCTGCTTTGCCCCTGAGGAGGACTGCGCCGGCTTTGCCGTCGGCGCGATCGATCTCGCCCGGCGCCAGATCCTGGTCAGCGCCTACAACCTGACGACCGGCGCCGGCATCGTCGAGGCGCTGGTGCGCGCCCGCGAACGCGGCGTCGACGTCCGCCTGATCGCCGACAAGAGATCGCCTTGCGAGCGCAACGCTGGCCTCGAAGTGCTGGCGCAAGCCGGAGCCCCGATCTGGATCGACCGCGCGGTGCCGATCGCCCACGCCAAGGTGATGGTGATCGATGACGCGCTGACCTTGATGGGCTCCTACAACTGGACCCGCAATGCCGCGCGGAACTCCGAGGATCTGAACCTGGTGGCCTCGCGCGCGCTGGCCGCGGCCTACGCCGCGCAGTGGGGCCGCCGCCTCGCCGTTTCGGTGCCGTTTGCCGCCCGCCGGGACTGGTGCCGCCCGCGCCATCGGCGAAATAGCCTGGACGGCGGCGGCTGAACCCCGGCAAACTGGCTGCCGATCCGCTCGGCTGAGCGCCCAGGCGGAGGTGCAGGCGGATTTGGCACGAAAGGGGGCGGCGGATGTTCGACCTGATCATTTCCGGGGGGTTGGCAGTGATGCCCACCGCGACCGAGAGCGCCGATCTCGGCGTTACCGGCGGCAAGATCGCGGCTATCGGGGCGCCGGGCAGCCTCTCTGCGATCGGCGCCGCGCGCACCGTCGAGGCCGGCGGGAAAATCCTCATTCCGGGCGGGGTCGACCCGCATATCCATTGCAGCTCGCCGATCCCGTTTCCGGGGCGCAACGAGGATCTGCTGAGCGCGCCGCCGGAGCAGGTCAGCCGCGCCGCCCTCCATGGCGGGACGACGACCCTCATAGACTTCGCCCCGTGCCCGTCCGACCAGCCATTGCCGCAATCGATCGAGGCGCGCCAGCGCGAATGGGCCGGAGCGTGCTGTTGCGACTATGGCTTTCACCTGCTGCTGCACGGCAAGCTGTCTCAGGGCGTGCTCGGCGCGCTGCCCGAGGCGATCCAGGCGGGGCACGCCTCGGTCAAGATGTTCACCACCGACATCCGCCCGAACCGGTTGGGCCGGATGGTGCAGTTCGGCGACATCTGGGAGGTGCTGAAGATCCTCGGCGCGCAAGGCGGCCTCGCCGCGATCCACGCCGAGGACAACGACATCGTCATGCATATGTACGAAAAGCTGATCCGCGAGGATCGGGTCGGCTTCGAGAACATGGCCGAGGTGCACAACACGCTCAGCGAGGACCTGTCGTTCAACCGGGTGATCCGGCTGGCCGAAAATGTCGAGGGCGCGGCGCTTTACATGGTCCATGTCTCGGCCGCGACCGGAGCCGCGGCAATCGCCGGCTCACGGGCGCGGGGATTTCCGATCTACGGCGAGACCCTGCACCAATACCTGCTCTACAACGCCGAGGACTACAAGCGGCCGGGCGGCCAGATGTTCCATACCTACCCGTCGCTCAAATTCGCCAAGGACCAGGAGGCGCTGTGGGCGGCGACCCGGCATGGCGCGATCCAGGCGATCGCCACCGACGAGGTGTGCTGCCCGCTGCAGGTCAAGCTGCAGGGCCGGCGGATCGACGACACCACCGGGGGCAATTCGGGGGTCGAGCCGCGCCTCGCGCTGATGTACACCCACATGGTCGAAAACCGCGGCTACAGCCTCGCCGACTTCGTCGGACTGGTATCGTCCAACGCCGCGCGGATCATGGGCCTTTATCCGAAGAAAGGGGCGTTGGCGGTCGGCTCGGACGCCGACATCGTGCTGCTCGACCCGCAGGCCCGGCGGGTATTGCGCAAAGAGGACCTGCACGAGACCGACTACACGCCCTGGGAGGGGCATGAGGTCGCCGCCTGGCCGAGCATGACGATCCTGCGGGGCAAGGTCGTGGTCGACCAGGGCCGGTTTCTGGGCGCGGCGAGCGACGGCCAGTTTCTGGCGCGCAAGATCGGCGACGACATCCGCGCGCGCCCGGCGCTCTGATCTCGCCCCGAACCGCGTTTTCGCTGCCGAGCGGCGCTTCGGGCCTGCTGATCCCCACCGACCGTTTTCTCGCGCTATCCCCGCCGCCGAGCTCGAGCGCCAGCCTGGCGGACCGGTTCAATAGCGCGGCTTGATCCGGCGCATCGGCGGCGCGTCGCGATAGATCTGCAGCCGGGTGACCCGCAACCCGGCGACGCCGTGCGCCTCGATCGCCTGCTGCCAGGCATGAAACTCTTCCACCGACAGCTGGTAGCGGCGGCAAGCTTCCTCGAGACTGAGCACACCGTTGCGCACGGCGCTGACGATCACCGCCTTGCGGCGCGCGACCCATCGCTTGGTGTCCGCTGCGGGCAAGGTGTTCTCCGCAGCGACGCCGGACTTGGTTCCGTTCTCGTCCATGGCAGCAGAATAGACTGCGACCTCTTAAAGAATCCCTACGTCAAACGGCCACAACTCTGCTGAGAGTATCTCTACACTCCGAATCCATCGGCTTTGGCAAGGCGAATGGTATTTTAGAAAGAATAGGACCGGCCAGAGGGCCGCCGAGGTCCGGGGCCCCGCGCCGTGGTGATCTCGAGTCCGGCCGGCAACCTGCGGCATGCTCGCTGCGGTTGCGCACGGCGTGCCGAAATTCCTGCGAAATCAATATTCTCGACCGGGCTGTAGCGCTTGAAGCGGGATCGGCCGATTCATATACTCCGGCGCTTGTTTCACGGAGGTACGGGGAAACCGATGCGTCCGCCGCTTCCGCCAGACTATCGTCCGTCGGACGATGAAGAGTTTATGAGCCCGCTGCAGGTCGAATATTTCCGGCAGAAGCTGCTGCTGTGGCGCGCCGCGCTGTTGGCCGAATCGCCGGATACCTTGCAGCACCTGAAGGAGGAGAGCCTGCTCAAGCCCGATCTGACCGACCGCGCCACGCTCGAAGCCGAGCATGCGATCGAGCTGCGCACCCGGGCGCGAGAAAGAAAGCTGATCTCGAAGATCGATGCCGCACTCGGCCGCATCGAACACGGCACCTACGGCTGGTGCGAGGAGACCGACGAGCCGATCGGCATCCGCCGTCTCGAGGCCCGGCCGATCGCCACGCTCAGCATCGAAGCCCAGGAGCGCCACGAGCGCATGGAGCGGACCCACCGCGATGACTGACGCCCGGCGGATCCAGGCCCGCGCCGCACGTCCAGCAGCATTGGCAGCAGCATTGGCAGCAGCATTGGCAGCAACATTGGCAGCAGCGCAGGGTTGACGGCGGCTGGCCCCGCGGGTTGATTGTGCAAGTAGAATTCTCAACCTATCTGTGGTAGTTCGCACGATCTGCGGCCGCTCGAGGAGCGCGCGACGTGGCAGGCAAAGCGGAGACGGCGCGGGGCGGACAATCGAGAAGCGCCCGCTGCGGCGCCGCACTACGGCAGGCCGGCGCCCAGCCGCCATGGCGGCTGTGGCTCGCGCCGGCAGTGCTGGTGTTTCTCGCCGGCAGCGTATTGGCGGCGCTGTCGATCGCACCGGCGGTCCTCGGTTCGGCGGCTTGGTCGGCGGTTCTGGCGCCGATCGGTCTTGCCGCACTGGTCGCCGCCGCCTTCGCCGCGCTCAGGGTGGGCGCCGGGTCATCGACCGGGATCGATCGGCTCGGCCGCGCGGGTGATGCCGTCGCCGCGGCGCCGCTCAGCGGCGGATCGAACGATGCCGCATTCGCCGGCGAGCAGCCAGCACCGGCCCCGCGCCCAGCCCGCGAGCCCTTTCAGCGGCTGTTTGCCAACGCCCCGGTCGGCATCGCCGTGGTCGATCGGTTGGGCCGGTTCGTCGAGGCGAACCGCGCGGCGGGCGAACTGCTCGGCGTCCCGCCGCAGCAATTGCGCGGCGCCGAGCTCACCGGTTTTTTGGCCGAGACCGAGCGGGCCGCGATCGCCGCGAGGCTCGCCGCGGCGGCGGACGGAGCGGTCGATCCCGAGCCGATCGAAATCCGCCTGGAGCGCCCGCGCGAACGGACCCTCGTCCTGCTGCTGAGCCGGTTCGACGATGAAGAAGATGAGCAAGAAAGGAAAGGCCCGGCATTGCCGACCGGTGGGCGGAACGCCGCCGAACCTGGCCCCGTGGCAATTGCGGCGCGCAGCGACGCCGACCCCGACGGCGGCCGCCTGATGTTGTACCTGATCGACGTCACCGAGCAGAAAAGTCTCGAAGCTCAGTTCGTGCAATCGCAGAAGATGCAGGCGGTCGGCCAGCTCGCCGGCGGGGTCGCGCATGATTTCAACAATCTGTTGACCGCGATGATCGGCTTTTGCGACCTGCTGTTGCTGCGCTCGCGGCCCGGCGACCCGGCCTTTGCAGACATCATGCAGATCAAGCAGAACGCCAACCGCGCCGCCAATCTGGTGCGACAGCTGTTGGCGTTCTCGCGGCAGCAGACGTTGCAGCCGCGGGTCCTCGATATTACCGACGTGCTGGTCGAGCTCGCGCACCTGCTGCGCCGGCTGATCGGCGAGAACATCGCGCTCGAATTCGCGCACGGCCGCAATCTCGGCCTGGTCAAGGTCGATCAAGGCCAGCTCGAGCAGGTGGTCATCAATCTCGCGGTCAATGCGCGCGACGCGATGCCGAATGGCGGGCAGCTGACGATCCGCACCGCCAATCTTTCCCACGCGGCCGCCTTGCGGCGCGGGCACGAGGTCATGCCGGCCGGAGATTACGTGCTGATCGAGGTGGCAGATACCGGGCTCGGCATCGCGCCCGACAATCTCGCGCGGATTTTCGAGCCGTTCTTTTCAACCAAGGAGGTCGGTTCCGGAACCGGTCTCGGCCTGTCGACGGTTTACGGCATCGTCAAGCAAACGGGCGGCTTTGTCTTTGTCGACAGCAGGCCCGGTCAGGGAACCGCATTCGAGATTTATCTGCCGCGCCATCGGGCAACCGACCCCGCTGCGGGAACCCGCGCCGAAGCCGTCGAGCCGGCCATCCCCAAGGATCTGACCGGCACCGGCACCGTGCTGCTGGTCGAGGACGACGACGCGGTCAGGATGTTTGGCGCCCGCGCCTTGCGCAACAAGGGCTACCGGGTGATCGAGGCGAAAAGCGGCGAAACCGCGCTCGACCTGATCCGCGAGGCGACCGACAAGATCCATCTGTTGATCACCGACGTGGTGATGCCGCAGATGGATGGGCCGGCGCTGGTCCGCGAGGTGCGCCGGATCGATTCCCGGATCAAGGTGATCTTCATCTCCGGCTATGCCGAGGATACCTTCCGGCAGCGCCTCGACAGCGACAGCGAGATTCATTTCCTGGCCAAGCCGTTCAGCTTGAAGCAGCTCGCCGTTAAGGTTAAAGACGTTATCGGCGACACTGAGGCGGAGCCGCCGAGTTGGTAGTTGCAATCCCGAACAAACCGAGTACATTGCTCCTCAGCACGCGTTGAATCGCGTTGCCGGCTTATAACGGAGGGCCTCGGCATGCAGGCGGCATTGCGCCTTTTGGACAAGGAAGCGATGGACAAGCAGCGGGCTTTGGAGGCGGCGCTCGGCCAGATCGAACGGGCCTTTGGCAAGGGCTCGATCATGAAGCTCGGCTCGCACGAGACGAGCGGCGATGTCGAGGTGATCTCGACCGGCTCGCTCGGGCTCGACATCGCGCTCGGCATCGGCGGGTTGCCGCGCGGCCGGGTCGTCGAGATCTACGGGCCGGAGAGCTCGGGCAAGACCACCCTCGCCTTGCACGTCATCGCCGAGGCGCAGCGCGCCGGCGGCACCTGCGCCTTTATCGACGCCGAGCACGCGCTCGACCCGGCCTATGCCCGCAAGCTCGGGGTCAATGTCGAGGATCTCCTGATCTCGCAGCCCGATGCCGGCGAGCAGGCGCTCGAAATCACCGACACCCTGGTCCGCTCGGGCGCGATCGACGTGCTGGTCATCGATTCGGTGGCGGCGCTGGTGCCGCGCGCCGAACTCGAAGGCGAGATGGGCGACAGCCATATGGGTCTGCACGCCCGCCTGATGAGCCAGGCCTTGCGCAAATTGACCGGCTCGATCTCGCGGTCGCGGGCAACCGTCATCTTCATCAATCAGATCCGCCACAAGATCGGGGTCATGTTCGGCAATCCCGAGACCACGACCGGCGGCAACGCGCTCAAATTCTACGCCTCGGTCCGGCTCGACATCCGCCGCATCGGCGCGATCAAGGAACGCGACCAGGTGATCGGCAACCAGACCCGGGTCAAAGTCGTCAAGAACAAGATGGCGCCGCCATTCAAGGTCGTCGATTTCGACATCATGTACGGCGAGGGCGTCTCCAAGCGCGGCGAATTGATCGATCTCGGGGTTCAGGCCGGGGTCGTCGAGAAATCGGGCTCGTGGTTCTCCTATGACGGCCAGCGCGTCGGCCAGGGCCGCGAAAACGCCAAGGCGTACCTGCGCGATCATGGCGAGGTCGGCGAGGCGATCGAACGCGCGATCCGCGCCAATGCCGGGCTCGTCGCCGAGGCGATGATGGCCGCTCCCGGGGATGCGGCGGCGGCCGACGAATAGGTTCCGGCATCCCGGCTTGCGAAGCAGCTGGAAGGGGGCGAGATGCGCGCCGCGGTTCTGACCGAGATCAATACGCCGTTGCAGATCCTCGATCTCGAACAGGAGCCGCCGCGCGCCGGCGAAGTTCGCGTTCGGGTCAAGGCGGCCGGCGTGTGCATGAGCGATTGGCACATCATCAACGGCGATTGGCCATTGCCGCTGCCGATGGTGCTCGGCCACGAGGCGGCCGGGATCGTCGTCGAATGCGGTCCGGGCGTCGCCGGGTTGACGCCGGGCGACCATGTCATCTTTTCGTTCCGGCCGCATTGCGGGCATTGCCGCTATTGCTCGTCGGGGCAGACGGTGCTGTGCATCGGCCACAACGACTCGCCGCGCTGGCTGATGCATGACGGCAGCGAGCGGGTCCGCCTCAACGGCGAACCGGTCAACCAGATGGCGCGCATCGGCACCTTTGCCGAAGAGGTCGTGTGCCCGGCCGAACAGGTGATCAAGATCCGACCCGACCTGCCCTTCACCCACGCCGCGATCATCGGCTGCAGCGTCGCCACCGGCATCGGCGCGGTGATCCGCCACGCGCGGGTCCCGGCCGGGTCGAGCGTGCTGGTGATCGGCTGCGGCGGGGTCGGCCTCAATATCGTGCAGGGCGCCCGGCTCGCCGGCGCCCACCCGATCATCGCCTGCGACCTGCGCGATAACAAGCTCGACTACGCCCGGGCCTTTGGCGCCACCGACACGATCAACGCCAGCGCGGGCAACGCCGACGCCGGCAATGTCGTCAGGCAGGTGCGCGAATTGACCGATGGGCTCGGAGTCGACACCGCCTTCGACGCAATCGGCGGCGAGGCGACCGCATTGCAGGCGGTCGACGCGGTCGCTCCCGGCGGGCGAGCAGTGCTGGTCGGCATCCCGGCCTTTTCGACGCGGGTCCCGATCAACCCATCGCAGATGGTCTATGGTGAAAAGCTGGTCAGCGGCACCTATTACGGCTCGGTGCGGCCCAACATTGATTTCCCGATCCTCGCCGATCTCGACATGGCGAAAAAGATCGACCTCGACCGCCTGATCAGCCGGACCTACCGGTTCGACGAGATCAACGAAGGGTTTCGGCTGATGCTGGACGGTGCCGTCGCGCGCGGCGTCATCGTGTTCGACTGAGCCCCGATCAGTCGGCCGAGGCGGCGATATCGTTGATCGAACGGCTGGACATCGGGCCGCCACCTCTTCTATAAGCGCCGCTCGCCGGAGCGCCCAGGTAGCTCAGTTGGTAGAGCAACGGACTGAAAATCCGTGTGTCGGTGGTTCAATTCCTCCCCTGGGCACCACCGCCACGGCGTCGGCTCTGTCCAGACGTTCAGCGAACCGCGTCCGGCCGCTCAGTTGTTGATCCACTCCTTTTCGAAGCGGGCATGGCATTCGCGCTCGCCCGGCATCTTCAGCCAGCCGGCGAGCAGCCGCGGCGTCGCCAGCAGCAGCCGGTCGCGCAGATGGGTCGAGTTGTGGCCGTATTCCTCGAAGGTCGACACCGTGATCTTCTGGTTGTGCGGGTCGTCCTGAAAACGACAGGCGCACAGCGCCACGGTCTCCTGATAGGCACGGCGGTCGGCGCCAGATTTGAGATAGGCGTTGGCGGTCGCGGTGGCGCGCGGGTAGTCCAATGCCATGATCGCCGCGTCGAGTTCGCCCAGCAGCGCCGGCCCGGTGCGGCCGGACCCGTCGAACCCGGTGCACTCCTCCTCGATGACCGAACGGTACAGCTTGTTCTCGTGCGCCACGTCGTTGATAAAGCTCGCCATCAGATAGAGGATGCGCGGCTGGTACGGGTTGTCCCGGGTCCGCATCCAATTGTTGGCGACGTTGCAGTAGTCGAACGGGTGCTGGCCATTGGTGAACTGGCGCGGCACCGTGGTGCGCAGGATCAGCTCGGCGGCGCCGATCTGGATCGCATCGCCGAGACTGCTGATCGACTTGCCGTTTTTCAGATGGCCGGTCAGTGTGTTCCAAACCGTCTCGATGTCGGCGGTCATCAGCTCCTCGACCATCGCCTCGACCTCGGCCGGTGCGAGCGGGGTGCGGTTGGTCTGGCCGAGACTCTTGCCGGCGTCGGGGAACTCGGCGGCGATCCGCACGCACACCGCATCATAAAGCGAATAGTAGAGCGGGCCGACCGCCATATCCGGGACGCCCATGTAATAGACCCCGTGCGCCTGTTCCCAGCCGATCACATCGGCGAGGTCGGTGATGGCGCGGGCGCGGATCGCCTTGTGGCCGGTATTGCGCGCCTTGCGGCCGACCACCGTATCCTGCAAATCGATCAGGCCGAGAAATTCGATCTGGTCGCGCAGCGCCGGGCGCAGTTGCGGGTCCTCGGCCAGGCCCAGGAACAGGCCATAGGAGCGCTGCGAATCGCCGCTGACCGTGGCGATCATATGCGCATGGAGCCGCTCCTCGACCGTACCATCCTCGCGGATCGGCTCGTGGTCCTGGTGCCACACCACCGGCCCATAGCTCGGCGGCGGCACGTTCATGCCTTTCATCGTCGCGTAGCGGCCGGGGTATTTGCCGGCCAGCTGGTTCCAGATGTCGAGCCCGGCCGGGATGTACCACACGCTCTGCAGCAACGGCAGCAGCCGGTATTTCTCCGGCAGATACGGCATCAGGTAAGACGAGGCGCGCAGCCCGAGGATCGTGTGGTCGTTGTTGATCAGCGAGATCTGTCCGTCCTTGACGTTGATGTGGCTCGGCACTTGGACAAACGGCGCCTCGGCGGCGGTGACCACGGCCAGCGCGTCGCCGACCTTGCGGCCCTCGCGCGCCACCATGCGAAAAAACAGGTCGGCGGTGCGCGGCTGGTCGCGCTCCAGGATGGCCTCGGTCAGCGGGCCAAAGGCCTTGTCTTGACTGATCTCGTCGCGGCTGCGCAGCATGACGGCACTCCCGTAAGTTCCGGGCCGACGGCGGCCGGTTGCCGTCGAGCCTATCGCCCGGCGCGGCAAATCGTAAACCGGCTATGCCGTCTGGCTGATATGCTTTGCGCATCGGCAGCATCGCCGCGCGCTGCGGGTAACGGCGGGCGGCCGTCCCGCTCGTCTTCCGAACCGGGCTGCGGCATAGTCGGGCGATGCGGCAAGAGGTGGCAATCGCCCACGACCTGGTCCTTCTCGGCGGCGGGCACGCCCATGTCCATGTGCTGAAGAGTTTTGCCATGCGCCCGGTGCCGGGGGTGCGCCTGACCCTCGTCGCCCGCGACGTCGAAACCCCCTATTCGGGGATGCTGCCGGGCTGGGTCGCCGGGCATTATCGGTTCGACGAGTGCCACATCGATCTCGGACGCCTCACGCGCTTTGCCGGCGCCCGCCTCGTCCGCGACGAGGCGATCGGCCTCGACCGCAGCCAATGCCATGTGCTGTGCCGCGGCCACCCGCCGATCCGCTACGATTTCGTTTCGCTGGACATCGGCTCGGCGCCGCGTGCGCATGATGTGCCGGGCGCCGTTGAGCACACGATCGCGGTCAAGCCGATCGCCGATTTTGCCGCGCGCTGGGACGCCCTGCTGGCCCGCGCCCGGCACCTGCCGCGGGTGCGCCTCGCCGTCGTCGGCGGCGGCGCCGGCGGCGTCGAGCTCGCTTTGTCCGCGCAACATCGCCTCCGAGCGCTGGGCGTGGCGCCGGAAGTGGCGCTGGTCACCCGCGACGCGCTGCTGCCGTCGCACAACCGTCGGGTGCGCCGCCTGTTCGAGCGGATCTTCGCCGAGCGCGGCGTTGCCGTGCTGACCGACAGCCCGGTCATTCGCGTCGAGCCGGGAGCTCTGGTCCTCGCCGATGGCCGGCGCATCGCGTTCGACGCGGCGCTGTGGGTGACCGAGGCGGGTGCGGCCCCGTGGCTCGCCGACACCGGGCTGCCCTTGACCGAGGGCGGCTTTGTCGCGATCGACGAGACCCTGCGCTCGCCGGCCGACCCGCGGGTCTTCGCCGCCGGCGATGTCGCGACGATGCTCGCCCATCCGCGCGAAAAGGCCGGGGTCTACGCCGTGCGCCAGGGGCCGCCGCTCGCCGCCAATCTGCGCCGCGCGCTCGCCGGCAAGCGCTTGCGCCGCGCCGTGCCGCAGCGCTGCGGCCTCGCCCTGATCGGCGCCGGGGACCGGCGCGCCGTCGCCTCGCGCGGGCCGTTCGCCGCCAAGGGCGCCTATCTGTGGCGGCTCAAGGAGCGGATCGACCGGCGCTGGATGCGGCGCTATCGCGAATTGCCGGAAATGCTGCCCGAGCCGGGCGAGGAGCCGATGCGCTGCGGCGGCTGCGCCGCCAAGGTGCCGGCCGCGGTGCTGGGCCGGGTCATCGACCGGCTGCAGGCGCCGTCGAGCGACCTGGTGACTATCGGTCTCGACAGCCCGGACGACGCGGCGCTGATCTCGTTCCCAGGCGCTCCGCCGCTGTTGCAGACCGTCGATTTCTTTCGCGCCATGGTCGACGACCCCTATCTCTTCGGGCGAATCGCCGCAAACCATGCGCTCGGCGACATCTATGCGATGGGTGGGTTGCCGCAAACCGCGCTCGCCATCGCCACCCTGCCGCCCGCCCGGCCGGCAATCGTCGAGCACGACCTTTTTCACCTGCTGCGTGGCGCGCTCGACGTACTCGAGCCGGCGGGTGCGGTGCTGATCGGCGGCCATAGCGCGGAGGGCGCCGAACTGGCGCTCGGCTTTGCCGTGACCGGGTGCGCCGCACCATCCGGCCGGCTGATGCGCAAGGGCGGGCTGCACCCCGGCGACCGGCTGATTTTATCGAAGCCGCTCGGCACCGGGGTGATCCTCGCCGCCGACGGGCGCGGGCTGGCGCCGGCGCGGGCGGTCGACGATGCGATCGCGACGATGCTGCAATCGGCCGCCGCCGCCGCCCTCTGCCTCGTTGCCCACGGCGCCACCGCCTGCACCGACGTGACCGGTTTCGGCCTCCTCGGCCATCTGATCGAAATGCTGCGCGCCTCAGAAATGGACGCGGCCCTCGATCCGGCGGCGATCCCGGCGCTCGACGGCGCGCTCGACCTCTTTTCCCGCGGCCTCGCCAGCTCGCTGCACACCGACAACATGGCGGTGCTGGCGGCGCTCGATTGCGGCGATGAGCATCCGATCATCCCGCTGCTGATCGACCCGCAAACCGCCGGCGGGCTGCTCGCCGGGCTCCCCGCCGAGCGCGCCGCGCCGTGCCTCGCCGAGCTCACCGGCCTCGGCTATCGCGCCGCCCTGATCGGCCGGGTCGAGCGTGCCGACGGCCCCGAGCCGCGGGTTCGTCTCGAACCCCGAGCCGCGGAAGCCGTGCGCGAGCCCGCCATCGCCTGATGCCCGCTGCACAACGCCAAGGCCGCGCCGCGCTGCCTGCGGTCGACGAGGTTCTTCGATCCGAGGCGGCCCAAGCCCTGATCGGGCGATACGGGCGCGCGCTCGTGCTCGACGCCGTCAGGGCGGCGCTGGCGCAGCACCGGGCCGTCGCCGCCGGGGCAGGGGTGGCCGACATCATCGCCGACAGCGCCGCCGCGCTCGCTCGCCTGACCCGTCCCTCGCAGCGCCGCATCTTCAACCTGACCGGGACCGTGCTGCACACCAATCTCGGCCGCGCGCCGTTGCCCGAGGCGGCGATCGCGGCGGCGTCGGCGGCAATGCGCGATCCCTCGACCCTCGAATACGATGTCGAGACCGGCCGCCGCGGCGAACGCGACGACCACATTTCGGGGTGGCTCCAGCGGCTGACCGGGGCCGAGGCGGCACTCGCCGTCAACAACAATGCCGGGGCGCTGGTGCTGGCGCTGAACGCGCTCGCCGACGGAAGCGAGACGATCGTCTCGCGCGGCGAGCTGATCGAGATCGGCGGCTCGTTCCGGCTGCCCGACATCATGGCCCGCGCCGGGACGCGGCTGCGCGAGGTCGGCACCACCAACCGCACCCATCTCGCCGATTACGCCGCGGCGATCGGGCCGCAGACCGGGCTGATCCTGAAGGTGCATACCAGCAACTATGCGATCGAGGGCTTCACCACCGCAGCGCCGGCGGGGGAGCTCGCCGCCCTGGCGCGGGCGCAGGCGATCCCGTTTGTCGAGGATCTCGGCAGCGGCTCGCTGATCGATCTCGAAGCCTGGGGCCTGCCGCACGAGCCGACCGTCGCCGAGGCGCTGGCGCAGGGCGCCGACCTCGTCACCTTCAGCGGCGACAAACTCTTGGGCGGCCCGCAGGCGGGGCTCGTCGTCGGCCGCGCCGATCTGGTGGCGAGGCTCGCGAAGAACCCGCTGAAGCGCGCGTTGCGCCTCGACAAGATCCGCCTCGCAGCACTCGAAGCGGTGTTGCGCCTCTACGCCGATCCCGATCGGCTGGCCGCCGAATTGCCGGCGCTGCGGCTGCTGTCGCGTCCAGCGGGAGAGATCGAGGCATTGGCCCGGCGGCTATTGCCCGCGGTCGAGCAGGCCTTTGCCGGCGTCGCCCTGGCTAGCCTTGTAGCGACCAAGAGCCAGATCGGCAGCGGCGCGTTGCCGGTGTCGCTGTTGCCGAGTGCGGCGCTGGCCTTGCGCCCGGTCGGCGCGGCCAAATCCGGCGCCGTGGTCGAGCATCTGGCGCGCGCCTTGCGCCGCCTGCCGATCCCGGTCATCGGCCGTATCGAAGCGGGTGCGGTGGTGCTCGACCTGCGGTGTCTCGAAGACGAGGCCGCCTTCCTCGCCCAACTCGCCGGCCTGCCGACGCCGGCGACATGATCCTCGCCACCGCCGGCCATATCGACCACGGCAAGACCGCGCTGGTGCAGGCGCTGACCGGGGTCGACGCCGACCGGCTGCCCGAGGAGAAGCGGCGCGGGCTGACCATCGATCTGGGCTTTGCCTACGCGACTCTGCCCGACGGCGCCGAGCTCGGCTTTGTCGACGTGCCTGGCCACGAGCGGCTTCTGCCCAACATGCTGGCCGGCGTCCTGTCGATCGATCGGGTGTTGCTGGTGGTCGCCGCCGATGACGGGCCGCGTCCGCAGACGATCGAACACCTCGACATCCTCGAATTGATCGGGGTCGCCGAGATCACCGGGGTGGTGACCAAGATCGATCGGGTCGAGCCCGAGCGGGCGGCCGCGGTGGTAAGCGAGGTCGGCGACTTGCTCGCCGCCGCCGGCTACGCCCAGAGTCCGATCTTTGCGGTGTCGAGCCGCACCGGCGCCGGCATCGCCGCGCTCGGCGCGCATCTGCAGCAGAATGCCCGTGCCGCCGCTGCCGCCCGCGCGGCGCGACCGCCCGCCGGCCTGTTCCGCATGCCGATCGACCGCGCCTTCACCCTGCCCGGGATCGGGCTCGTCGTCACCGGCACGGTCGCGGCCGGTGCCATCGCGGTCGGCGACCGGCTGATGCTGAGCCCGAACGGCGCGGGCGCGCGGGTGCGTGGGCTGCACGCGCAGAACCGGCCGATCGAGACCGCGGTCGCCGGCGAGCGCTGTGCGGTCAATCTCGCCGGGTCGTTCGCCGACGGCGCCGAGCCGCGCCGCGGCGACTGGCTGCTTGCCCCAGAGCGGCATAGGCCGGCGACCCGGATCGATCTTTTGCTGCGCGCCTCGCGCCATGCCGAGGCGCCGCTGCGCGACGGGCTGCCGGTGCATCTGCATCTCGGCACCGCCGACATCGTCGGCCGCGTGGCCGTGCTCGACCAGCGCAGCATCAGCCCCGGCGATACCGGCTTTGTCCAGGTCGATCTCGAGCACCGGGTGGGGGCGCTCTACGGCGACCGCGTGCTGCTGCGCGATCATGCCGCCCGCCACACGCTCGCCGGGGGCCGGGTCGTCGACCCGTTCGCGCCGCGCCGCGGCCGCCGCCTGCCGGCGCGCTTGGCCTGGCTCGCGGCGATGGCCCCCACCGACCCCGCAGCCGCACTCGCGCAACTGCTCGCCGCCGAGGGGGCAGTCGATCTGGCGCATTTCGCCTTGGTGCGCAATCTCGCCGACGCGGAGCTGGATGCGCTCTGCCGCGACGGCGGATTTCTGCGGGTCGGGTCCGACCGTGCCCCGGTGGCGGTCACCGCCCGGCGGCTGGCCGCACTTGGCGACGCGCTCGGCGCAGCGCTCGCCGCCTGGCACGAGGCCCAGCCCGACGCGCTCGGCCCGTCGCGCCCGGCATTGTTCGAGAAGCTGCGCGGCGCCGCACCCGAGGCGGCGCTCGAGGCAGCACTGGCGCGGCTCGCCGGCGCCGGCCTTGTGGTGCGCGAAGGCGGCTTGTGGCGCCTGCCCGAGCACCGGCCGCGGCTCAGCAACGCCGACGAGAAGCTGTGGGAGCGGGCTCACCCATTGCTCGGCGCCGCCGGGTTGCGCCCGCCGCGAGTGCGCGAGATCGCCGCCGCGCTGTCGCTCGAACCCGAGGCGGCGGCGCGCTTTCTCGGCCGCGCCGAGCGCCTCGGCCGGGTCGCCAAGGTTGCCGACAACCGCTATTTCCCGCCGGAAACGTTGGCCCAACTGGCCGACATCGCCCGCGAGCTGGCCGATGCGTCGCCCGAGGGAAGCTTTACCGCGCAGATGTTCAAGGACCGCTCCGGCGTCGGCCGCAATCTGGCGATCCACATTCTCGAATATCTTGATAGGATGGGAGCGACCCGCCGCATCGGCGATGCGCGCATCGTCCTGGCCGGCGATCTGTTTCGCTGACCGGCAGTTCTGCCGAACGGCTGTTTCGCTGGTCCGCCCGGCAGGCGCGGGAAGAGTATCGTCCCCGGTGGGGCGCGCGGTCTTCAAAACCGTCGGGGGGCGCGAAGGCGTCCCCGGTAGGTTCGACTCCTGCCTCTTCCGCTCCGCCCGCATTCGCCCCTTTTCACCACTGTCCTAAAACCTATTGAATCCATAATATTTCTGGACTTGACCGTTCGCTGCCTCCCGCCATAATCCGACCCATTAGGATGGGTATAAGGATGGGTTGTAACGGGTGGCGGTGGCGCGCACGATCGGGAAATTGACGGCGCTGGCGGTCGAGCGGACCAAACGCCGAGCTACTTTGGCGACGGCGGCGGGCTGTTTCTCCAGGTGAGTGCGCGAGGCTCGAAAAGCTGGGTTTTCCGGTTCAAGGACAACGGCAAGTTGCGGGAGATGGGGCTCGGCCCGACGCACACCGTCAACCTCGCCGAGGCGCGGGAAAAGGCCCGCGGTTGCCGAAAGCTGAGGCTCGAGGGTATCGATCCGATCGCTGCAGGCCGATGATCGGCACCGGCTTCGGGCTTTGCATCGCGCGCACGCTGCGGCCGCCGTAAGGGTGTCGGCACCGGCTGCAACCGCGTTCGCTCGATCGCCGGCCGCTCGGCCGGGATGTCGCCAGTGGTGCCGTGCAGCCGAGCGTTCGCCACCGCGCGCTGCCAGCGCCCGGCCGCCAGGTTTGCGGTCTCCCGATCGACGATCAGCCCTTCCTGGGCGAGGCGGCTGGCAAGCGGCACATCGAAGCTGTGCCGCGGGTAACGGATGAACCGCTCGACCCGGCCTGCGCCGGGGCAGGCTCTTGCCCTTGGTCTGCGCCCGATATGGCGCACACAGCCGCAGCCGGAAGCCGCAATGGCGGGCGAAGTCGAGACAGCCGGGATGAAAGCGGTGTCGACCGCGACCATAGCCGTGCCGCTCCAGCACCACGGTGCGCATGTTGTCGTACAGCACCTCGCGCGGCGTGCCGGCGAACGCCAGAAACGCATTCTCGTGCGTCTCGATCAGCGTCTCGACCCGCTCATCGGCAACGAACTCGAGGTAAGTCGCCCGGCTCCAGCCGAGCGTCGCGACGAATACCAAAAGCCGGTCATCGCTGCGTCGGATAACCGCCCAGTCCACCGGCATCTGCTGGCCGGGCATCTGCTGGCCGGGCTCGGTCTCAAAGCGGATCGCCGGCTCGACCGCTTCCTTCGGCTTCGGCGAGGCGAGCAACAGCTTCAGCATCGTGTAGCCGCCGGAGTAGCCGGGCTCGCGCAGCTCGGTCAGCAGCACGCTGCCAGCTATCCGTTCCGGCGCCGCCGCGCGCCGCCGTTCGACGATATAGCCCTTGAACGGGTCGAGCGTCCTCGGCCGGGCCGGACGCGGCTTGTCGCGCGCCGCATCCGCGTCCCGCAGATAGCGCCAAACCGTGTTGCGCGAGACCCCCATCGCGCGCGCGATCTCACGAATACTCTTGTCATGGCGATGCAACACCCGGATCTCTAATGTCGCCTCCGACCCCACCATCCGACCCCCTCCAGATCGAGGAGGCCAAACCTAGACGGTGGATCAGATTCCAATCGGCGACCCGGGTCAGAATTACAGCGGCGCTAACAACGGCCGCGCGGCTCCCAGAGGGCGATATGGGTGGCGCCGTTTTCGGCCGGGCGATCGAGCTTGACGAGGCGCCAGCGCAGCCAGTTCGGCCGTGCCTACAACAAGGCGAAGAAGCGCGTCGGTTACGAGAAGGCCAAGACGGATAATGATTTCACGAAACCGCTGATCTCAAGATCACAAAGGCATTCACCGCGTCGCGGTTAACGCCTGCTTACGACTCAGTATTCTGCTGCTGAGGCAGGGTGAACTGAAGGACGGCTCCCTGGGGCACGTTTGTCGTGGCCCACACGCGTCCGCCATGCGCCTCGATGATCGAACGGCAAATCGACAATCCCATGCCCATACCATCGGGCTTGGTCGTGTAGAATGCGTCGAAGAGCCGGTCCAGGCTCTCCGGCTTCAGTCCTGGGCCCCAATCCCGTACGGCGATGCGCACGCCGTTCGCTCCGTTTTCCTCGGTGCTGATCAGCAACTTGCGCGACCCCTCTTCCGATCCGCTCATCGCGTCGACGGCGTTGAGGATCAGGTTGAGCAACACTTGTTGAAGCTGGATTCGATCTCCCGGAACCAGCGGCAGGCCATCCGCCAGCTGTGTCTGCAGCGAGGTGCCGCTACTGCGCAGTTCGCTGCCCGTCAGCGCGATGACTTCGCGGATCGTATCGTTGATGTCCAGCTGGTCCTTGCGCGGCGGTGCCTTCCTGACGAGCGCACGCATCCGGCTGATGACGTCGCCGGCTCGCCTCCCCGCCTTGACGATCCGATCAAGGGCCTGCCGCACCTCCTCCGGATCTGATGGCTGCATATTATGCCAGCGCAAAGCGGCCTGTGCATTGGTGACCGCCGCGGCGATCGGCTGATTGACCTCATGAGCGATCGAGGCCGTCAGCTGCCCGATGGTCGTGATGCGATTGGCGTGCGCGAGCGCCTGTCGTTCTTCGTCCGCCCGCCTGCGTTCGGTCACATCCATCACGGTCCCCACGAATTCGACCACATCGCCGGATGGGCCGAAAACAGGGTGGCCGATGGATTGGATCTCTCTGATCTCACCGCCCGGATGTACAATTCGATAGCTTGTGTCGAACTCTACCTTTTCACGGATTGCTGTCTCGAAGTGTTCCGTAGTTCTGGCCCGGTCATCGGGATGGATGCGCCGCCGGAATTCTCCAAATCGTGGCGGCCCCCCTCCGGGATCGAAACCCAGAACGCGGAACGCTTCCTCGGACCAGTAGGTATGTTCGCCGGCCGCCGGGATACATGCCCAACTGCCCGTGTGGCTCAGCCTTTGCGCTTCCGATAAATAAGCCTCGCTTCGCCGCAGGATTTCTTCCGCCTGCTTGCGCTCGGTGATATCCGTGATCGCCCCGACAAATTCCAGCGACCCTGATTCATCTTCCTTCCAGGCAAGGCTCACAACGTTAACATATTTGACTGAACCGTCGGGCATCAGCAGCCGATGTTCAAAATCGAGGCTCTTCCTTTCCTGCACCGCGCGATCGATTGTTTGTTGAACGCGGGCACTGTCGTCCGGATGAGTTCGTTGCAGCACGAACTCCACTGTCGGTTGATCGGCAGGGTCGCATTCAAAAATGCGAAAGGTCTCCTCTGACCAATAGAGTTTCCCGCTGGAAACGTCCCAACCGAGACTGCCAGTGTGGCTCAGCCTCTGCGCTTCCGCCAAATAGGCCTGGCTGCGTTGCAATTCGGCGGTCCGTTCCGCCACCTTCGTCTCGAGTTCGTCGCGGGCTTTACGAAGCTGTTGCTCGCTCTCGCGTATCGCTTCCTCGGCGCGGCGGTGATCGTGGAGGAGGCGAGCTGTCCGAAATGCTGTTGCGGCATGATTCGCGGCCACCGAGAGCAGCAGCTGGTCAATCTCGGTAGGAAAGGAGGCGTGATCACACGCCGCCGCGACCAGACCGCCCTCGGCATTGACGCCGACGGGGATGACAATACCGCAGCAGCGCTGCGCACCACTGCCGATGTCGCGAACGATCTCCCTGTGTGACAAGGGGCCGTTGACGGCGAGATGACACTGCAGCCATTCGGGAAATGCTTGCCATGCGCTTCCCCGCGCGATTTCGACCGCGGCGCCCGTTGGGATCAGACAAACGCACAAAGGCGAAGTCGAGGTGCAATGAATTGACCAGCACGTCGGCGAGCCCGGCGGCGATGGCCGGCGGCTCTCTCCCGACCCACGCCGCCGGGACGGTAGACAGTGCCACGAGGTCCCTGAGCGCTCTTCGCAGTCGCAGGGCGTCAGCCTCGGGACCCGTCAGCATGGCTCGTGTTCATCGCGCTCGCGCGGACCGGCGTCTTTCCCGGATTTCGAGCAGGAACTGGTCAGGAGGAACAAAGAACGGGTTCTCCTGCAGTACGTCTCCGATGATCACGACCGGGTGCGTCCGCATGACGTCCATCACCACACTGGCGCTGAACTTCGACAGATCGTAGGTGCAGATTACGGGATCATCGTGCTGGGCAACCACGTTATTCACGCGTGTCTCGTATTCCAGCCAGCTATCTATTCCCGCTTT
>DASYNW010000017.1:0-46482 GCA_036008325.1 Allostellaceae bacterium | reverse complement strand
TGACCGGGGTGCGCGCCCCGATCGTCGTGGCGCTCGGCGGCTTTTTTCCGCTGATCGGCGCGCACAAGGTGCTGGCCGCCTATGGCTGCCTGATCCCGCGCCTGGTGACCGGCCGGTTCGACCCCGAGCACGACCGGGCGGTGTGGCCGTCGACCGGCAATTACTGCCGCGGCGGCGTCGCGATCTCCCGGATGCTGGGCCTCCGCGGGGTCGCCGTGCTGCCGCAGGGCATGAGCGCCGAGCGGTTCCTGTGGTTGCGCGAGTGGGTCGAGCGGCCCGAGGACATCATCCGCACCCCGGGCTCGGAGAGCAACGTCAAGGAAATCTACGACAGATGCGCCGAGCTCGCGCGCGATCCGAATAACGTCGTCCTCAACCAGTTCGCCGAATTCGGCAATTATCTCGCCCATTGGGCCTGCACGGGGCCGGCCTTGGCGGCGGTCTACGAGGCGGTCCGGGCGACCCGGCCGGGGCCGCGGCTGGCGGGGTTCGTCGCCGCCTCGGGCTCGGCCGGGACCCTGGCGGCGGGCGACTACCTCAAAGAGCAGCACGGCGCGCGCATCGTCGCGGTCGAGGCCAGCGAATGCCCGACCCTGCTGCGCAACGGCTTCGGCGAGCACAACATCCAGGGGATCGGCGACAAGCACGTGCCGCTGATCCACAACGTCATGAACACCGACATCGTGGTCGGCGTCTCCGAGCGCAGCACCGGGGCGCTCGATCTGCTGTTCAACAGCGAAACCGGCCGCAACTATCTGTCGACCCGGCGGCAGATCGATCCGGCGGCATTGGCCGGGCTCGAGCTATTGGGGCTGTCGGGCATCGCCAACCTGGTCGCGGCGATCAAGACGGCCAAGCGGCTGGATCTTGGCGAGGACGACCTCCTCGTCACCGTCGCCACCGACACCGCTTCGCTCTACGCCAGCGAGCGCGATAAATTCCGCGCCGCGCACTACCCCGACGGCTTCGATGTGGTCAACGCCGGCGAGGCGTTCGGCCAGCACCTCTCCGGCATCGCCGACAACGACGTGCTCGAATTAACGCATCACGATCGTTCGCGGATCTTCAATCTCGGCTACTATACCTGGGTCGAGCAGCAGGGCGTGGCGTTGGCGGCGTTCGAGCGTCGGCGCAGCCAGGATTTCTGGGTCGGGCTGCGCCGCACGCTGCCTGCCTGGGATGCGCTGATCGCCGAGTTCAACGCCGCCGCCGGATTTGGAGACCCTGGTTGACCATCGCCTACAGCGAGCTTTTGGGGCGGACTCGCGAGCGCGACCGCAGCCTGCGCGAAAAGGTCACCTCGCTCGAAGCGGCGGCGGCGCTGGTCGCCGACGGCGCCTCGGTCGGCATCGGCGGCAGCACCTTGTCGCGCACGCCGTTGGCGATGATCTGGGCCTTGATCCGCGCCGGCCGCCGCGACCTCCATTGCGTGCGCAGCATCAGCTCGAGCGAGGGGGAATTGCTGTTCGCCGCCGGAGCGAGCCGGCACCTCTTAACCAGCTGGTTCAGCCTCGGCATCGTCTGGGGCGTGTCGCGGATCATGCGCGCCTATGTCGAATCGGGCCGCGCCCGGTTCGAGGAATGGAGCCACCTCGCCATCGGCATGCGCTTTCGCGCCGGTGCCATGGGCGTGCCGTTCCTGCCGATGCGCTCGATGCTGGGCTCGGACGTGATCGCGCAGCTGCCCGATACGAGGGTGATCGACTGCCCGTTCACCGGCGACAAATTGGTGCTGGTGCCGGCCTTGAATCCCGATGTGGCGCTGATCCACGTGCAGCGTTGCGACGCCTTTGGCAACGCGCAGATCGATGGGCTGCCGTTCATGGACCTCGATCTGGCATTGGCCGCGAACCGGGTGATCCTGACCACCGAGCGCATCGTCTCGAACGACCAGATCCGGCGCTGGCCCGATCACACCAAGATCCCGTTTTTCGCAGTCGACGCCGTGGTCGAGGTGCCGTTCGGCGCGGCCCCGCACGAATGCTACGGCCTCTACGAGCCGCTGTTCCGCCATCTCGACGGCTACGCCGCCCAGCTGAAGCCCGATGCCGAAGCCGGCATCCGCGATTATCTGGAGCGCTATTTCTACGGCCCGAAATCCTGGGCCGAGTATCTCGAGCTGTTGGGCCTCGAAGACCTGCTCGACGCCGCCCGCCGCGGGGCCAGCATCTATGACGACTGATATGACGAGCGGCGCCGCCGCCTATAGCGCCAGCGAGCTGCTCGCGGTGATGAGCGCGCGGCTGCTGCGCGACGGGCAGACCGTGTTCGCCGGGGTCGGCATCCCGCTGTTGGCGGCGACATTGGCGCAGCGGCTGCACGGGCCGGGGCTGACCATCCTGTTCGAGGGCGGCACCATCGGCGCCTTTGTCGAGCCCGGCAAATTGCCGCCTTCGACCAATGAGCAGCGCTGCACCAGGCGCGCCAACATGGTGCTGGGCAGCACCGACGTGCTGCTGCTGCTGCAGCGCGGCTATGTCGATGTCGGGTTTATGGGCGGCGCCCAGATCGACCAATATGGCAACCTGAACAGCTCATCGATCGGCGGCGGCAACGGGCGGCCGGCGACGCGGCTGCCGGGCACTGGCGGCGGCAACGACATCGCCAGCCTGACCCAGATGATCGTGGCGATGAAGCACGAAAAGCGGCGCTTTGTCGAACGGGTCGATTTCGTCACCAGCCCGGGGTTCCTCAAGGGCGGCGACAGCCGCCGCGAGGCCGGGCTCGTCGCCGGCGGCATGTATCGGGTGGTGACCGATCTGGGCCTGTTCGGTTTCGAGGAGTCGTCGAAACGGATGACCCTGCTGGCGCTGCACCCCGGCGCCACGGTGGCGCAGGTGCAAGAAAACACCAGCTTCGCGGTGGCGGTCGCCGCCGATCTTTCCGTCACCGAGCCGCCGACTGAAAACGAGCTCGCGGTGCTGCGCCACCTCGACCCCGACCGCCTCTACACCGCGTAGCGATGGAGCTTTGGCCAGATCCGTCCCTCTGCCCTCGCCCATCCAGCCCCCACCCATTCCCTCCCCCGCACGCGGGGGAGGGTTAGGGTGGGGGCGAGCGCAGCGAGGCGGGTGAGGGCCAGGAAGAGAGACTGACGATGACGATCTTCTCGAACACCTTCGGGCTGGCGATGCGGAATTTCACCGCTTGGCCGCAAACGCCGGACCCGCGGGCGCTGATCGATTACGCGATCAGGGCCGAGGCGCTGGGCTTCGACTCGGTTTGGGTGTGGGACCACATCCTGCTCGGGGTCGACCCGCCGTTCCCGGTCATCGACTCGCTGACCCTGTTGAGCGCGGTGGCGGCGCGCACCGCCAGAATCAAGCTCGGCACCGGGGTCCTGGTGCTGCCGCTGCGCAACCCGGTGGTGCTGGCCAAGGAATTGTCGAGCCTCGACCTCCTTGCCGGGGGCCGGCTGCTGCTCGGCATGGCTTCGGGCTGGTACAAGCGCGAATTCGACGCGGTCGGCGTGCCGTTCCGCGAGCGCGGCCGGATCATGGACCGCAACCTCGAAATTCTGCGCCGGCTGTTGACCGAGGATCAGGTCAACGCCGAGTACCCGCCGCACGTTTTGCGCGGCTCGAACATGTCGCCGAAGCCGGCGCAGCTGCCGCCGATCCTGATCGGCGGCTATGTCGACCGCGTGTTGAAGCGCGCGGCGCTGAACGGCGGCTGGCTGACCTATTTCTACACGCCCGACGGGTTCGCCCAATCCTGGGCCAAGGTTTGCGCGTTCGCCGGCGAAGCCGGACGGGACCCGGCGAGCCTCCTCAACGCCAACCAATTGGCGGTTTATGTCGGCAGCTCGCGGGCGGCGGTCGAGCCGGCGATGATGGAATGGCTCGGCCAGGAGTGGGATTACGCCGCCTGGAGCCAATCGACCAAAGATTCCGCGGTGATCGGCACGGTCGACGAATGCGTCGCCCAATTGCGCGCCCAGCTCGCGGTGGGCGTGCAAAAGCTGATCTTCGTCCCGTACCGCTACCAGCCCGAGCAGGTCGAAATCATCGCCCGCGACATCATCCCCCGCCTGCGGGGCTAGCGTGACCGGTCGAATTCGGCGTCGGCCGCGGCCAGGAGGTCGGGCCCGCAGCGCTCGGCGATGCGTGCATGCGGCCAGGTCGAGGGCTCGACCCGGTAGCGCCGGAGCAGATCCGCCGCGCGTTCCGGTTCCACCGCACTCAGGCCGCGCGCGATCCCCTCGCCGACCCGGCGCGAGAACGGGCCGGTCTGCTGCTCGATAAAGACGACCCGCAGCGCGCCCGGGCGTTCGGGCTCGCGTGCCAGCCGCTGGCCGAGCCAGTCCTCGATCGTCTCGATGCCGCGCATCGGGTCGCCGGTCGCCGGATCGCGGCCATAGAGCCCGTCGAAGACGTGCAATTCGTCGGGTGCCCGGCGGGCGTCGGCGATCGCGTCGATGGCCGGCATGCCGCCGCCCGAATGCGCGGTCAGAACCAGGCGGTCGATTTCGAGCCCCGTCGGCGCCGCCGGCAATGCCGCGGCGAACTGCGCCAGACCATATTCGGTCAGCCGGTCGAGCCCGCCCGCGAGCAGTGCCGGGTGATCGTACCAGCTGTAGCGCAGCCAGTTGCCGCGCGGCAATATGGCGAGGGTCGGCCGCGCCCGGCGCGACAGGTCGAGCCCGCTGCGCGGCACTTTTTCGGCGAGCGCCATCGCCGCACCGGCGCGCGAGAAGCCATGCAGATGAACGACGACATCGACCGCCGCGGCGTCGAGCGGGATCCGGTTCCAGCGCAGGAACAAATCCGGCTGGGTCCCGGCATGCGCGCTCAGCACCGGCGTGTCGGCGAGATACCCCTCGCCCGCCGCTACAATCCCATCCGACACGCTGGTCAGAAATTCAGCCATCGCACTGATCCTGCGATCGTAACCGGGCCTCGGAAGGTTAGGACAGGCTCAGCCTCTTGCGAAAGAACACGCGCTGATAACCGGCCTCTTCGGCCCGGCCATATTCCTCCCAGCCGAGCCTCGGGTACATCGCCAGGTTCTCGTGCATCGCGGCGTTGGTATAGAGGCGAAGCTCGTCAAAGCCGCGCTGCATTGCCTCGGCTTCCGCAGCTTCGAGCAGACGGCGGCCGATACCCTGGCCCTGCCGCTCGGGGGCGACCGCGACATTGTCGAGCAGCAGGTATCCCGGCCGCGCCAGCAATACCAGGATGCCGACAAGCCCATGCGCATCTTCCAGCACCCGCACAACACCTTCGGCCACGAGCGCCGCATAATCGTCCAGCATCGGCCCCGGGGGCTTGCCGATCCGATCGAGGTATCCGGCATACGCAGTGCGCACGATGCACTCGATCGCCCCCACGTCAGCCGGCGTCGCCAGCCGCAGCGTCCCCCCGGCCGCTCGTTTCGCCTGGCGGTTCATCTCAGGCAGCTCATTGCGCTGGATGGTGCGGCAAAGCGGGCGCGGCCGGGCGACGCCTGGCCAACCATCCACCGACCTCGTCGAGGTAGAGATAGACGACCGGGGTCGTATAGAGTGTCAGCCACTGCGAGACCAGGAGCCCGCCGACGATCGCCACCCCGAGCGGCCGGCGCAATTCCGACCCGGCGCCCGATTCGAGCGCCAATGGCAGGCCGGCGACCAGCGCGCATACGGTGGTCATCAGGATCGGCCGGAAGCGCAACAGGCAGGCCTCGTGGATCGCATCCTGCGGGCTCTTGCCTTCGACCCGCTCGGCCTCGATAGCGAAGTCGATCATCATGATCGCGTTCTTCTTGACGATGCCCATCAACAGGATGATGCCGATGATCGCGATCAGGGTCAGCTCGTAGCCGAACAGCATCAAGATCGCCAGCGAGCCGACCCCGGCCGCCGGCAAGGACGACAGGATCGTGATCGGGTGAACAAAGCTCTCGTACAGCACCCCCATGATCACGTAGATCGCGGCAATCGCGGCGAGGATCAGGAGCGGGATCGTGACCAGGGATTGCTGATAGGCCTGGGCGGTGCCCTCGAACGCGCCGTTCAAGGTTGCCGGGGCGCCGATCTGGGTGCGCGATGCGTCGATCGCGGCGACCGCCTGGCTCAACGCGGCACCCGGCGCCAGGTTGAACGACAGGGTCACCGCCGGGAACAATCCCTGGTGATTGACCGTCAGCGGCTCGGCCTTGGTGGTGAAGCGCGCCACCGCCGACAGCGGCACTTCGGCGCCGGTGCTGCTCTGCACGTAGACGTCCGCCAAGTTCGTCGGCTGCGACAGAAACCGCGGCTCGACCTCCAAAATGACCTTCGACTGGTAGGTCGGCGAATAGATCGTCGTCACCTGGGTCTGGCCGAACGCCTCGCCGAGGGTCGCATCGACCGCCGACATCGAGAGCCCGAGCTCTGAGGCGGTGTTGCGGTCGACCTCGACCTCGACGTTCGGCGAGGCGATCTCGAGGTCGGAGGCCACATCGGTCAGGATTTTGCTCTTCTGCATATCGGCGAGCAGGATCGGCGCCCAGTGGTCCAGCTCGGTCATGCTGGCGTCGGTCAAGGTATATTGATATTGCGCCTGTTCGAGCCGCCCGCCGATGTTGATGTCCTGCCCGGCCTGCATAAAGACGTCGGCGCCGATGACCGCGTTGAATTGAGGCCGCAGCCGCGCCATGACCTGCTGCACCGCGGGGCGCTGCGCGAACGGCTTCAGCTGGACGAATATCCGCGCGGTGCTTTCGCTGGCATTGGGGCCGGTCGCCCCGGCGAAGCCGACCACCCCCGAAACCGCCGGGTCGTGCAGGAAAATCTGCGCGCACTGGTTCTCGATCTTGGTCATCGCGGCAAACGCGGTATCCTGGCGCGCCTGGACCGCGGCAAAAATGAACCCGGTATCCTGCTCGGGAAGAAATCCCTTCGGGATCATCACAAACAAGACCCCGGTCAGCACCATCAGGCCGAGCGTCAGCAACAGCATCGGCAAGCGGTGGCGGAACGTCCATTGCAGCCCGCGGTCATAGCCGTCGCGCAGCCGCTCGAAGCCGCGCTCGAACAGGTTGCGCCGGCGCTTTTCCGTCTCGTTCTCGCGCGTCAGAAACAGCGCGCACATCATCGGCGTCAGGGTTAGCGACACCACCGCCGAAAAGATCAGGGTCAAGGTCACTGTCATCGCGAATTCGTGGAACAGCAGGCCCACCACCCCCGACATGAACAGCAGCGGGATGAACACCGCGATCAGCGACAACGTCATCGAGATGATCGTGAAGCCGATCTGCCCGGCGCCCTTGAGCGCCGCCTCGAGCGGCGGATCGCCCGCCTCGATGAAGCGCACGATGTTTTCGATCATCACGATCGCATCGTCGACGAGAAAGCCGACCGAGATGGTGAGCGCCATCAGCGATAGATTGTCGACGCTGTAGCCGAGGAAATACATCCCGCTGAACGTCGCGATGATGACCAGCGGCAAGGTGATGCTCGGAATGATCGTCGCCCACAGCTTGCGCAGGAAGGCGAAGATCACCAGGACCACCAGCCCGACGGTCAGCGCCAGGGTGAATTCGACATCCGAGACCGAGGCGCGGATGTTGGCGGAGCGGTCGGAAACCAGATCGACTTTTACGGCGCGCGGGATCGATGCTTCGAGCTTGGGCAGCATCGCCTCGATCTGGTCGACCACCTGGATCGTATTCGCCCCCGGCTGGAGCTCGATCAGCAACAGCTCGCTAGGTATGGTGCCGAACCAGCTGCCGGTCCGCGGGCTGACCGAGGAGTTGATCACCCGGCCGATGTCCTTCAGCTCGACCGGCGCGCCGTTGCTGTAGGCGACGATCACATTGCGGAATTGCGCCGCGTCGAACAGCTGGTCGTTGGCGTCGAGCGGGTATTCGGTGCGAGGGCCTTCGAGATTGCCCTTGGCCGCGTCGACGGTTGCGTCCGACAGCGCGGTCGCCACCTGGCTGAGGCCGATGCCGCGCTCGGCCAGCGCCTGCGGGTTCACCTCGATATGCACCGCCGGCTGCTGCTGCCCGGCGATGATGACCTGCCCGACCCCGCTGACCGTCGAGAGCTGCTCGGCCAGCATCACATTGGCGTATTGGTCGATTTGATAGAGAGGCATCGCCCCCGAATGGATCGCGTAGATCAGCACCGGCGTCTGTGCCGGATTGGTCTCGCGATAAGTCGGCGGGGTCGGCAGGGTCTTCGGCAGCACCCCTCCCGCCTCGTTGATCGCGGTCTGCACGAATTGCGCGTCGGCGTTGATGTCGGTGGTCAGCGCGAACTGCAAGGTGATCGAGGTCGAGCCGAGCCCGCTGGAAGACGACATGAAGGCGAGGCCCGGGATCGCCGTGAACTCCTCCTCGAGCGGGGTCGCCACGGTATCGGCCATCGTCGCCGGGCTCGCCCCCGGCAGCTGCGCCGACACCGAGATCGTCGGGAATTCCACATTGGGCAGCGCCGAGACCGGCAGCAGCTTGTAGCAGATGATGCCGAAACCGAGCAGCGCCGCCATCAACAGCGCGGTCGCGATCGGCCGCCGGATAAAGGGTTCCGATAGGCTCATGAAAGGATCAGCTGGCTGCCGCGGCCTTGGGCGTCTGGACCTTTACCGCGACCCCGTCATCGAGCCGGTACTGGCCGTTGGTGACAACCTCTTCGCCGGCTTGCAGGCCCTTGCCGATGACCGCGATGTTCGCCTGGGTCGCGGTCACCTGCACGTTGACCCGGCTCACCTTGTTGGCGGCCCCGACGACGTAGACATAGGGCCCGGTCGGGCCGGTCATGACCGCCTCGGCCGGAACCGTGATCGCGTTTCGCCGAATGAACTCGACGAGGCGCACCGCCACGAATTCGCCTGGCCACAGCCGCTCGCGCCGGTTGGCGAACGTGCCTTCGAGCAAGATCGTGCCGGTCGTCGTGGCGACCTGGTTGTTGATCAGGGTCAGCTTGCCGCTGGCGAGCAGCTTGCCGGCCTGCGAATAAGCCTCGACGGTGAGCGCGCCCTTGGCCTGGTTTTCAAGGATCGTATCGAGCTCGCCCTCCGGCACGCTGAAGCTGACGAAGATCGGATGCATCTGGGTGATCGTCACCAGCGGCGTCACGCCCGCAGAGCTTGTCGTGCCGGTCGCCGCGGCCTGGGCGCTGCCCACCGATTGCGTGCTGCTCGTCGACAAGGCGCTGCTCGATGCCGTCACATAATTGCCCAGATCGACCTGGAGCGCACCGGTCAGGCCGGCAATCGGCGCATCGATATGGCAATAGGCGAGATTGAGCGCGGCGGTGGCGAGGTTGGCCTCGTCGAGCTTCACGGTCCCCGCATCCTGCCCGACGACAAAGGCCTGATCCTGCTCGGTCTGCGTCGCGATCGAGTTTTGCGCCTCGAGCCGCCGATAGCGCGCGAGGTCCATCCTGGCCTCGGCCAGCACCGCCTGATCGTGAGCGAGCTGACCCTGGGCCTGCTCGAGCGCCGCCTGATAGGGCCGCGGATCGATCAGGAACAGCGGCTGGTTTGCGGTTACCTGGTCGCCTTGCTTGAAATAGATCTGGGTGATCTGGCCGTTGACCCGCGGCATGACGTTGACGATGTCCTGCGACAACACGGTGCCGAGCGCCGGCACGATCGCCGGCACGTTCTCTTGCTTGGCCGCAGCCGCCGTCACCGGCACCACCGTCGGGGTCGGCGCGGCGGGAGCGCGGGCCGCCGCGAGACCGACGAGCTTCCAGCAGACCAACCCCGCCGCCAACGCAGCAACGAGGCTAAGAGCGATCGTTTGTCCCCGGCGCAACGTTCCAAGCTCCCTCGCCGACACGCCGGCCATTGGCGCAACGATATGTAGGCACCGGAGTTCCACCGCGTCCCGCGGCGGCGCAGCGACCGTGCAGACCCGGCAAAGGAGGTCTCGCCGGAGCGCCCAAGAGGCGGTGCGCGCTTGACAGGCTCGTCGCGACAAGCATTGCTTCGCTCGATCGCGAACTTTGTTCTCGACGTAAAAGAAGAATTAACCATAACGCCATGGGGAGGAGCTGATGCGCCCAACATCTTTGGTTCGAGCGGCTCTGGTGCTGCTGCCGTTTTTTGGCGGCGCTGTGCTGATAGCCGGACCGGCCAGCGCCTGGGATCGCGGCCAGACCCGCACCTTCGCGGTGGTGCCCAACCTGCCAGGCCGCGTGCCGGTCGATACCGAAGGACTGACCGTGGGCCCGGACGGCACGGTCTATACGCCCTCTTTCGGGGTCAACGCCAAGGGTCCGGTCGCCGGGCCGCCGCATCTGTTCTCGTTCAGGCCCGACGGCCGCCTGCGCAACGACGTCGCCCTCGTCAACCCGGTCCCGACCCCCGCCCCGCAGCCCAGCGCCACCTTGCTGGGGCTGGTGTTTCAGCCGTCGTCGAAGAGCCTGCTGATCTGCGACCTCGCGCAAGGGATCGTCTGGCTGGCAGATCCCGCCACCGGCCGGTCGAGCGTGTTCATGGCAACCGGGCTGGGCGCCGCCTCCGGCCTCAACGGGATCACCTTCGACAAGGCCGGGAATGTCTATGTCTCGGACTCGTTTCAAGGCGTGATCTGGAAGACCGGTCCCGATGGCGGGACACCAACAGTCTTTGTCAGCTCGCAGACCTTGTCGCCGCAGGCGGCCTCGGGGGTGATCCTGGTGCCGCCGTTCGGCGCCAACGGCGTCGAGTTCAACAACGAATATTCGGAAATGTATGTGGCGAACACCGCCTATCACTCGATCGTAGCGGTGCCGATGACCTTGAATCTTGACGGGTCGGTCTCGGTGAAAGGCCCGGCGGCGGTGCTGACCACCGGCATCAATGCGCCCGACGGCATCGCCATCGACCGGCGCGACCGGATCTGGGTCGTCGCCAATCAGGAGGACGAGATCGACGTGATCGACCCGAACGCGGTCGACGCCTTGGGCGGCGCCCTGGCGAAGGTCGTGGCCAAGCGCGGCGATTTCGACGGCATCGGCGAAGATGGCGCGATCGAGGGCCTGCTGTTCCCAGCGAGCCCGGCGTTCAGCCCCGACGGCAAGACCCTCTACGTGTCCAACCTGGCATTGTATCTGCCCTATGCCGGAGTGCCGCAGCCGGCGATCGATTCGCCGTGGACGCTCGAGGTCAAGCACTACACGATCGCGGCGATTGAGGGCGAAGTCCCCGCGCTCGACAATCGCGACGCCGGCCGATAGCGCGGATTCGAACAATCGGATTGACCTCGCCGCCCCATAATCGGCGATTATGCGGGTGTGCCGCGGCCCAAGGATCGTGTGAAGAAATCGAATATGGGCGGGATCAGGGTCGGGCGTCCCCCGCATTCGCGAGGGCAGGCTCTTCGAGACAGCCGCTTTGCGGCTTCCTCAGGATGAGGTGGCGCTTTACTGCCATCAATAGCGCACCTCATGCTGAGGAGCGCCCTGGGGCGCGTCTCGAAGCACGCACGGTATCGATGGATCTGATCGTGCTCCAGCAGCGGTTTTGTCGGGAGTTCGGCCGCAAGTGATGGTTTCGCTGGCCTGGCGCATTCTGACCCATCGCAAGGGGCGCACCCTCCTGGCGCTGGTCGGGATGTTCATGGCGATCCTCTTAGTGTTCATCCAGCTCGGCCTGTTCTATGCGGTGCCGCAGGGGGGAATGCTGCTCTACGACAATTTGCGCTTCGATCTCTTGCTGGTGTCCGACCAGTACGAGTATCAGGCGCAGCCGGGGGCGTTCCCGCTCGGCCGCCTCGACCGGGTGCGCGCCTCGCCCGAGGTCGCCGCCGCGACCGCGCTCTATTTCGGTGTGGCAAAATGGAAAGGCGGCGCCGGCGGCGCCTGGCCGGACCTGTTCGTGATCGGCGTCGATCCGAAAAGCCGGGTGTTCCTGCCGCGCAGCATCGAGCGGCAGCGCGCGGCGCTCGAACGGCCCGACACGATCCTCGTCGACAGCGCATCGCGCTCGATCTTCGGCCCGCTCGATACGGGCCGGGTCGTCGACCTCGGCGACCGGGCGGTGACGATCGGCGGCCATTACCGGCTCGGCACCGGCTTTATGGGTTTGGGCGTCGCCCTCGCCAGCACCGCGAGTTTCGGCCGGCTGTTTCCGGGCCGCGGCCCGGGCCAGGTCAATCTCGGCCCGATCGAGCTGAAGCCGGGGATCGATCCCGCCGCCGCGGCGGCGACGTTGCGCCGGCTCGCCGGCCCCGGCACGCAGATCTTCACCCGCGCCGCACTCGCCGATCACGAGGAGACCTATTGGACGACCCGGACCTCGGTCGGGCTGATTTTCGGCTCGGGCTTGCTGATTTCGATCGTGGTCGGGATCATGGTCGTCTACCAGATCGTTTCCACCCAGGTGAACCGGCAAATGCCGCAATTTGCGACCTTGAAGGCGATCGGCTACGGCGACGGCGCGCTCGCCGCCACGGTGGCGACGATGTCCCTGCTGATCGTCGCCGCCGGCTTCGTCCCGGCGCTGGGCGCGGCAGCCTGGCTCTATCGGCTGATCCAGCAGCGCACGATGCTGCCGGTGACGATGACGCTCGGCCATGTCGCGGCGGTGCTGGGTGCGGCACTCGGCATGGCGGCGGTATCGGCGCTCTTGGCGCTCGGCGGCCTGCGCCGCGCCGATCCGGCCGACGTGTTCTGAGCGAGGCACGGCCCGTGTCGATCGCCACCTCCCTCCCCGGCCGGGCCGCGCTGCATCCGGTTCCGCTCGCCTGGCGCAACCTCACCGCAAACAAGCGCAGGCTGCTGCGCTCCAGCGGTGGCATCGGCTTTGCGGTGCTGCTGATGCTGATGCAGCTCGGCTTCGAGCGCGCCTTTTTCGACAGCTCCTTGATGGTGATCCGCGGGCTCGACGGCGATCTCTTTGTGCAAAGCGCGCACAAATACCAGTTCGCCACGCAGGACCCGTTCCCCGCGGCCGAGCTCGATGCGGCGCGGCAGATCCCGGGTGTCGCCAGCGCCCGCCCGTTCTACGCCGACTGGTTCGACATGTTCTGGAAGAACCCGGCTGACGGCAAGATTTTCCTGATCCGGGCCTTCGCCTTCGACCCTGACCAGCCGGTCTTTTCGTTCGCCCAGATAAACGCCGAGCGTGGGCGGCTGAAATCGCCGGATACGGTGCTCGTCGACCGGCGCGGACGCCCCTTTCTCGGGATGGACCGCACGGCCGGGCAATCGCAATTGAACGGCGTCACGGTCAAAATCGTCGGCAATTTCGCGCTCGGCCCCGATTTCATGAGCGACGGCACGGTGGTCATGAGTGCCCGCACCTTTGCCGATGTGCTGCATGGCGCCGCCGGAAACCCGCCGGGGATCGAGGCCGGGGTGATCAAGCTGGCGCCGGGGGCCGACCCCGCCCGCGTGCAGGCCGCGCTCAAAAAGACGCTGCCGGTGGGGCTTTCGGTCATGACCAAGGATCAGCTGATCGCGTTCGAGCGCAAATTTCAGGCCGAGGTGTCTTCGGCCGGGCCGATATTTGCGATCGGCACCGTGGTCGGCTTTGTCGTCGGCATGCTGATCTCCTATCAGATCACCTATACCGACGTCGCCGACCAGCTGCCGCAATATGCGACGTTGAAGGCGATCGGCTATCCGACCCTTTTTCTGCTGCGCGTGGTGCTCGAGCAGGCGGCGCTGAACGGGCTCGCAGGCTGGGTTCCGGCGTGGCTGGCGAGTATCCTGCTGTTTCGGGTCATCGGCGAATTGGCGCTGCTGCCGATGCGAATGAGCCTGGGGATAACCCTGTTGAGCCTCGGGCTCACCCTCGGCATGTGCCTGATTTCGGCGGCGATCGCGGTGCGCCGGGTGGTCGCGGCCGACCCGGCGGAGGTGTTCTGATGTGCGCGATGGTCGCCGAGAGACCGGCCCCGATCCCGGCCGAGGCCGCGCCCGCATCGGCGCCGGTCGTGTCTGTCGATGGGCTCAACCACTATTACGGCGAGGGGGTGGCGCGCAATCAGGTCCTGTTCGACAACCGCATCGAGATCCCGCCGGGTCAGCTCGTAGTGATGACCGGCCCCTCGGGCGCCGGCAAGACCACCCTCTTAACCCTGGTCGGCGCGTTGCGCTCGGTGCACGAGGGCCGGATCGCGGTGCTGGGTCGCGACCTGGGGCGGTTGCCGCCGCACGATCTGGTCGCGGTGCGCCGCGAGATCGGCTTCATCTTTCAGATGCACAACCTGTTCGAGGCGCTGACCGCCTACGAAAATGTCAAGATGGCGGAGCAGCTTGGTCACGAGCCGCCGGAGACCGGGCGCCGGCACTGCCTGGAGCTCCTGGAGCGGCTCGGCCTCGGCCATCGGATCGACTACAAGCCGCGGCTGCTCTCGGGCGGCGAGCGCCAGCGGGTGGCGATCGCGCGCGCCCTGGTCAATCACCCCCGCCTGGTCCTCGCCGACGAGCCGACCGCGGCCCTCGACAAGGATGCGACGCGGGTGGTCATCGAGCTGCTCAAGGAAACGACGGTCGCGCAGCAAGCGGCGGTGATCATGGTCACCCACGATTACCGCATCATCGAATGCGCCGACCGGCTGGTCCACATGGTCGACGGGCGGATCGTTTCCGACGTGGTGCTGCACGACGCGCTCAGAATCTGCGAGTTCCTGCGCCCGATCGACCTGTTCCGCGCCTTGACCCCGAACCAGCTGACCCATGTCGCCGAGAAGATGACCAAGCGCCATTTCTCGAGCGGCGAGACGATCATCCGCGAGGGCGAGGCGGCCACCGAATTTTTCCTGATCTCCGACGGCGAGGTCGAGGTGGTCCGCGCCGAAAACGAGGTGGCGCGCCTGGGTCGCGGCGATTTCTTCGGCGAGGTGGCGCTGCTCAGCGGCGAACTGCGCAACGCCACGATCATCGCCGCCGAGCCGCTCGAAACCTTCGTCCTCGGCAAGGACGATTTCCAGGCGGCGATCGAGGCCAGCCCCAGCTTCCGCGACCAGCTTTACCGCGTCTATTTCCAGCGCCATTAAATTCCAGGGGATTAATTCCGGCGCAGCCGGCCCGACCTCGGCCGGGCAAAATCGTCGCACGAACGCCCGATCGAGGTCCCGGGGCAGGCATTGCCGCAAGGTGCTCTTGCCAGCCGCGGCCAACTCGCCTATGCGCAGGCGCGTGGCCGAGATCGCACCCGCGGAGGGTAGAGAGGAGATCGATGCCGCGGCTGTCGGCACCCGCCGCGCCGAGGCGCGGCTGCGCGACAGCGAGCTGTTCCTCTTGGTGCTGGCGCTCGGTGCCGGCATCGCCGCCGGGCTCGGCGTCGTCTTCATCGACCTGCTGCTCAACCTGATCCGGCACTATGCCTTCGCCATCCCGGAGGGCGGCCATCTGAGCGACGCCGCGACCTTGGCCCCGGTCCGCCTGGTGCTGGTGCCGGTTGCCGGCGGCCTGCTGGTCGGCCTGTTTTCGGCTCTGCTGCGCCGTTGGCGCCCGCGCGAGGTGGTCGACGCGATCGAGGCGAACGCGCTGTTCGGCGGCCGGATGTCGCTCGGCGACAGCCTCGGCCTCGTTTGGGTGACGATCCTTTCGGGCGGGTTCGGCGCATCGGTCGGGCTCGAAGCGGCCTATACCCAGCTCGGCGCGGCGCTGGCCTCGCGGCTCGGGCGCATGGTCGAGCTGCGCCGCGACGACATGCGCACCCTCGTTGGCTGCGGCGCCGCCGGGGCCATCGCCGCGGCGTTCAACGCGCCCTTGACCGGCGCCTTCTATGCTTTCGAGCTGATCATCGGCAGCTATACCCTGCAGGCTTTGGCCCCGGTCGGCATCGCCGCCTTGACCGGGACCCTGGTCGTGCGCGGGCTGGTCGGCTCCAATCCGATCTTTGTCGTGTGGCACGACATCGCCCTGTCGGGATCGGACTATCTGGCGTTTTTCGGGGTCGGGCTCGCTTCGGCCGGGCTCGGCATCCTGACCATGAAAGGGGTGACCTCGACCGAAACCCTGTTCCGGATCCAGGCCGTGCCGCGCTGGGCGCGCCCGGCGCTCGGCGGCTTGGTCATCGGCCTGATCGCGCTGCCGTTCCCGCAGGTGCTGGGCAGCGGCCATGGCGGCATCCTGCACGCGCTGCATTCGGGCTACGCGCTGCCGTTTCTCACCGGGCTGGTGATCGCCAAGATCATCGCTTCGGCGGTGTCGATCGGCTCCGGGTTTCGCGGCGGGCTGTTCAGCTCATCGCTGTTTCTCGGCAGCCTGTTCGGCAGCCTGATCGGCGAAGCGCTGGCGCGGCTGGGGCCGGGCCTCGCCGCCGACCCGCTGATCTATGCGCTCGTTGGGATGGGTGCCGTCGCCGCCGCGATCGTCGGCGCGCCGATGACGATGATCATGCTGGTGCTGGAAACCACCGGCGACTTTTCGGCGACGATCGGGGTCATGGTCGGGGTCGTCACCGCCGGGATCGCGGTGCGCCACTGGTTCGGCTATTCGTTTGCGACCTGGCGCTTTCATTTGCGCGGACTGGCGATCCGCAGCCCCGAGGACGTCGGCTGGATCAACGAGCTATTGATCGGGCCGATGATGCGGCGCGACCCGGCGGTGATCGCCGCCGACCAGCCGATCGAGGAGCTGCGCACCCGTTTTCCGGCGGGCAGCGCCAAGCAAGTGTTTGTCGTCGATGGCGACGGCCGCCTCTCCGGCATCATCGATCCGACCGAGGCGCAGGGTCCCGACGGCGCCGCAGAAACCAAGACCGTTGGCGATCTGGTCGCCGGGCCGCCATCGTACCTGTTGCCGGGCGATGATCTGCGCACCGCGCTCGATCGCTTCAGCCAAGCGGCGCAGGAGACCCTTCCGGTGATCGACAACCCGGACAGCCGCCGGGTTCTCGGCTATCTGAGCGAAGCCTACGCGCTGCGGCGCTATGCCCACGAGCTCGAACGCCACCGCGGCGCCCAGCAGGACGACGCCGGCATCTTCAGCCCCAGCGCCGGCGACGCCACGACCGGCCAGCGCGAGCCGACCAGCTGAAGGGGGTGTGCTTGGCCAGAGGCGGGCGCAAATTCGATGGCACATTTGCGCATGGCTGCGCTACAATAGGCGCAACGCTGCCGCGGCCCGCGTTCGCAAGCTGGCGGTCGGACCGAGACCGGCGGGCGTAAAGACGGGCAGAGCTCGCCGTTCCCTCACGCGGTTGTGATGCGGGGCGGGCGAACACCGCATTTAACTTGATCGACCCCGGCACCGCCGACTGGCGTCAAAGGAAAGAGGGATTGGGCATGGCGCAAGTCGCGCTTCGTAACATCGTCAAGAATTTCGATAAGACGCCGGCGGTGCAGGGCATCGACCTCGAGATCGCCGACCGCGAGTTTATCGTCCTGGTCGGCCCGTCGGGCTGCGGCAAGAGCACCACGCTGCGGATGATCGCCGGGCTCGAGGAATGTACCTCGGGCGAGATTTACATCGGCGACCGGCTGGTCAACGACGTGCCGCCCAAGGACCGCGACATCGCCATGGTGTTCCAGAACTACGCGCTCTACCCGCATATGACGGTGTTCGAAAACATGTCGTTCGGGTTGCGGCTGAAGAAATTCCCCAAAGCGGAGATCAAGGAGCGGGTCGAGGCCGCGGCGCGCATCCTCGACATCACCACGCTGCTCGACCGCCGGCCAAAGGCGCTCTCCGGCGGGCAGCGTCAGCGCGTGGCGATGGGCCGGGCGATCGTGCGCAACCCCAAGGTCTTCCTGTTCGACGAGCCGCTGTCCAATCTCGACGCCAAATTGCGGGTGCAGATGCGCACCGAGATCAAAAAGGTGCATCAAAAGGTCACGACGACGACGATTTACGTGACCCACGACCAGGTCGAGGCGATGACCCTGGCCGACCGGGTCGTGGTTATGAATGCCGGGCGGATCGACCAGATCGGCACGCCGTACGAGGTCTATCATCATCCGCGCACCCGCTTCGTCGCCGGGTTCATCGGCTCGCCGACGATGAACCTGTTGCCCTGCCGCGTGGTCGAGAACGGCAGCGGGCTGACGGTGCGGCTGTGCGACTGGCTCTCCTTCCCGGTGCCGCCCTCGCGCGAGGCGCATTACCGCGCGCGCGCCGGCGACGAGCTGCTGTTCGGATTGCGCCCCGAGCACATCACCGAGGCGCGCGGCGAGATGCTGCCCGGGGTCGTGCCGTTCTCGGCCCGGCTCGACGTGGTCGAGCCGATGGGCATGGAGACGATGGTCTATTTCATCGTCGACGGGGTCGAGGTGTGCGGCCGGGTCAATCCGACCTCGGCGGGTCCCGTCGGCGAGGCAATGCCGCTTGCCGCCGACCTCAACCGGATGCATCTGATCGATCCGCAGACCGAGCTGGTGGTCTGACCCGGCGCCCGGCGCAGAAAGGCGGCTGAATGACCCTCGGCGGCAGGGCGGCGCTGGTCAGCGGTGCGGCGGGCGGCATCGGGCGGGCGATTTCGCTTGCGTTCGCCGAGGCCGGAGCGGCGGTCGCCTGCTGCGACATCGATCTGGCCGGGACGGCCGAGACCGTGCGGCTCGTCGAAGCGGCGGGCGGGCAGGCGCTCGCCCTCCATTGCGACGTCGCCAGCGAGAGCGAGACGCGGGCCGCCGCCAAAGCGACACACGACGCCTTTGGCCGGCTCGACATCCTGGTCAGCGGTGCCGCACCGCACGATGCCGCCGGCACCGTGCTGGAGACCAGCCTTGCCGATTGGCAGCAGGTATTGGCGGTCAATCTGACCGGCTCGTTTCTGCTGTGCCGCGCGGCATTGCCGTCGATGATCGCCAGTGGCGGCGGCTCGATCATCCTGATCGCCTCGCAGCTCGGGCGGGTCGGCAGCGCCGGGCGCGCCGCCTATTGCGCGACCAAGGGCGCCTTGATCCAGCTCGCCAAGGTCATGGCCATCGACCACGCCGGGGACAACGTCCGGGTCAATACCCTGTCGCCGGGCGCGGTCGAGACCGAGCGGCTCTTACGCCGCTACCAAACGTTTCAGGCAGCGGGCGAAGCGCTCGGCCCCAAGCATGTGCTCGGCCGTCTCGGCCGGCCGCCCGAAATTGCCGCGGCGGCGGTGTTCCTCGCCGGCGACGGCGCCAGCTTCATCACCGGCAGCGACCTCTTGGTCGACGGCGGCTACACCGCGATCTGACCCTCAGCGGTTCGCAACCTGATCCGGAAAGCTTACAGCAATACCGTGCGTGCTTCGAGACGCGCCCCAGGACGCTCCTCGGCATGAGGTGCGCTAGTCATTGAAAAAACGCCTTATCCTGAGGAAGCCGCGAAGCGGCTGTCTCGAAGGACGCACTTCATTCCGACGTCGCTCACAGCAAAACTTCGACCAGATAGGGGCCGGAGGCCGCGATCCCCTCGGCGAGGCGTCGGTTGAACTCCTCCATTGTCGCGACCCGCGCGCCGGGGACGCCCATGCCTTGGGCCAAGGTCACGAAATCGAGGTCCGGGTGGCCGAGGTCGAGCATGTCGAGCGCCTTTCTGCCGGGGTTGCCGGCGCCGACATTGGCGAGCTCGCCCTTGAGGATCGCATAGCTGCGGTTGGCGAATAAGAGGGTGGTGACGTCGAGCCCCTCGCGCGCCTGGGTCCACAATGATTGCAACGTGTACATGGCACTGCCGTCGCCCTCGAGGGTGACGACCTTGCGGTCCGGGCAGGCGATTGCGGCCCCGGTCGCCACCGGCATGCCCATGCCGATCGACCCGCCCATGTTGGAGAGCCAGTCGTGCGGCCGGGCCGAGCGGGTCGGGGCGAAAAAGCCGCGGCCGGTGGTCACCGCCTCATCGACCACGATCGCGTTCTCCGGCAACAGCGCGCCGAGCGAGGCGCCGAGCGCCTCCGGGGTGATCTTGCCGCTGGCCATCGCCGGCGGCGGGTCGTCGACCACCGGCGCCGGGGTCGCGCGCGCGCCGACCTCCTCGGCCAGCGCCTCGAGCGCGCCGATCAGATCCTCCTCGGGCCGGGCCAGCACGTGGCCCTGCGCGTCGGGCGGGGCCAACAGGCTCGGCTTGTCGGGATAGGCGAAAAACGCGACCGGCATCTTGGCGCCGACCAGGATGATGTGCTTGAGCCCGGCCAAAACCTTGACCGCCTGATCGACGACGTAAGGCACCCGCTCGACAAAGACGCGGCCGCGCCCGCGCTGGGTGCGCGCGTTCGAGCCTTGGGCGATCAGCCGGGCCCCGGTCTTGGCGGCGATGCGGCCGGCGAGATCGAGACCCTCTTGCCGCAGAGCGCGCCCGGTCACCAGCAAGAGGCACGGCTCGCCCGAGCGCAACGCCCGCGCCGCCTCGGCCACCGCCTCGGGCGATACCGGCTTGGGGGCAGTCGGCGGCGGCACCTCGGCCGGGCCGGAGCCCTCGTTCCAGGCGGTGTCGGCCGGCAGGATCAGGGTCGCGATCCGGCCCGGCGGCATCCGCGCCGCGGCGATCGCGGCCGCACCGTCGGCGGCCACCGAGCGCGCGTCGGGCGAGGTTTTGACCCAGCGCGAAAACGGCTTGGCCGCGCTCTCGATGTCGGTGGTCAGCGGCGCATCGTATTTACGGTGGTAGGTCGCGTGGTCGCCGACAATGTTGACCATCGCTGAGGACGCTTTGTTGGCGTTGTGGATGTTGGCGAGCCCGTTGGCCATGCCGGGGCCGAGATGTAAGAGGGTCGCGGCCGGCTTTTCGCTCATCCGGGCATAGCCGTCGGCCGCACCGGTGACCACCCCCTCGAACAGGCCCAAGACGCAGCGCATGCCCTCGACCCGGTCGAGGGCGGCGACAAAGTGCATCTCCGAGGTGCCGGGGTTGGCAAAGCACACGTCGACCTCGCCGCCGACCAGAGTGCGCACCAGGCTTTCCGCGCCGTTCATCGATCCCTTCCCCCTCCGGCTGTGGTCGGCACATTCACGCTCGCTGCGCCGCTGCCCATTGTGGCATTTAGCCCGCGGCGCGTCTTGTCACGTGATAGAGCGGCTCCGGAACCGGCAGCTTGTCTTCACGCGCAATCGCGAGCCAGGCTTCCATCGCGGTCTCGACCTCGGCAAGAGCTTCGGCCGGGGTGTCGCCAAATGCCGAACAGGATTTCAGATCCGGCACGTCGGCGAGCCAGGCACTATCCGCTTCCGACCAAAACAGATTGATGTGGTATTTGGGCGTCATCGGCGAGGCTCCATCACCGGCCCCGTCTTCCGCGACCATGCCGAGGACCAGGAAATCTAATGAGGCTTTGCCAAGGCAGCAGCGGACCTGCTGGTGCTCCGCGATTTCAATCTTGCGCAGACGCTATCCGGCGGTCGGCTTCTTCGCGTAGAGCTGGCACCAGCCGGCGGGGCTGATCGTGCCGGCGACGACTTTGCACGACGAGGGCGGCTCGAAATACGTGCAATTGTCGCAACGCTGTGGGCCTTTTGGCGTGTCCTGGTAGGCGACCGCCTTCTGCGCCACCTTGGTGTCGGCCGCGTCCGCGCGATTCGCCGTGGCAGCCGTAGCAAAGACGGCAGCGCCGCCAGCGGCAAGCGTCACATTCCGCAATAGGGAACGGCGCGAAAGCCGTGCTGACCGGTCGTTCGATTCGTCTGCCATGGTTCTCTCCGTCGGGCGTCGTCACCACGCTGCCGCCGCACCGTCCACAGACAAGCTTAGGGTGGCACGACATTTCGCGGTCGCGACTATCCGCATAATCTAAGGTTGATACAAGTCAAAAAAATAAATAAGCTTCGCTGAGGGTAGTAGTCCCTGTCCCAATTCGAGGATACTGGGAGGCCGTATTGTCCGGAACGGAGCCCGCACCCGAGCCAGTATCCGGGGTTGCCCACGTCGCCGCCATCACGCTCGCCGTCCTGCTGGCGCCCGCGGTCGCCGCGATATGCATCTTCGCCGCCAAGCCGGTGCAAGCCTTGCCAAGCTACGCCCGCCAGACCGGGCAGCAATGCGCCGCCTGCCATGACGGCTTTCCCGAGCTGACGCCTTACGGCCGGCTGTTCAAGCTCAACGGCTACACGTTTACCGGGGGCACCTCGAACCTGCCGCCGTTCGCCGCCATGGCAATCCCGTCCTTTACCCATACCGCTGCCGGTCAGCCGGGCGGCGCTGCGCCCTATTTCGGAGCTAACAACAACGTCGCTTTCACCGGGAGTCTCTTTTACGGCGGCAAGATCGCGGACAATCTCGGCGCCTTCATACAAGGGACCTATGACGAGAATACCCGCGATTTCCATTGGGACAACACCGACATCCGGCTCGCGAAACCGACGACGCTGTTGGGCTATGAGACGATTTTCGGCACAAGCCTCAACAACAACCCGACGGTGAGCGACGTCTGGAACTCGACGCCGGCCTGGGGTTACCCGTATGTCTCCTCCGAACTGGCGCCGACGCCGGTCGCTCATCCGTTGATCGAAAATAATCTCGCGCAACAGGTTGTTGGGGTCGTCCCTTATATATACTGGAACCGGCTGGTTTACGCGGAGGTCGGCGGGTATCAGACACTGGGACCGTCACCCTTAAGCGCGCTCGGCATCAACCCGGAAGGAACCAGCGCCATCAGCGGCCTCGCACCCTATTGGCGGCTCGCCGTAGAGCCGGCCTGGGGGCAGAACACCTGGGAATTCGGCACCTTTGGGATGGCGGCTACCCTGCTACCCGACCGGATCAGCGGCAGCGGCACCGATCACCTGACGGATGTCGCCTTTGATACGCAATACCAATTCCTTGGCGCGCGCGACAGCATCTCGCTGCAAGCCCGCTTCATCAGGGAATACCAGGATATGGCCGCGAGCCAGGCGCTCGGACTTTCCACCAATTCCTACAATCACCTGGACAGCAGTACGATCAAGGCAACCTATTTTTATAAGCAGATGGTCGGCTTGACCATGGGCTACTTTTATATCAACGGCTCCAGCGACTCGCTTCTCTACAGCGGCGTGTCGGCCAACAACAACCCCAACTCCAGCGGCTACACTGCGGAACTCGACTACATTCCGTTCAATTACGGGGGTCCATCCTTCTGGCCGTGGCTCAACATGAAGCTCGGCCTGCAATACGTGCACTACAATAAGTTTGACGGGGCCAGCAGCAATTACGACGGCGCCGGGCGCAACGCCGGCGATAATGACACGCTGTTTGCTTTTGCCTGGTTCGCATTCTGATGTGCGCTGGCCAGGCCGCCGAGACAGGGGCTTGCGTGGAGAGAAAGATGGTTCGGAGCGAGGCGCGGGACCGCTGCCCCGGTGCCGTTCCCGCGCGTTATCCCGCAAGAACGCCAATAGTCGGGCTTGGGCTTGCGGCGCTGGCCCTCGCGGCGTGCAACACTACGGCTCCGCCGCTCAAGGGCGAGAGCGCCAGCTCGGTGGTGGCCGGCACGGTGCATGTCTGCTCGTCCTGCCACGGCCCCGGAGGGCGCAGCATCTCATCGACCTTTCCGCGGCTGGCCGGCCAGCAAAAGGACTATATCGAGGCGCAGCTCAAGGCCTTTCGCGATCACACCCGCGCCGATCCGCACGCCAAGACCTACATGTGGGGCATGGCCGCGCGGTTGAGCGATCCGACCATCGAGGCGATCGCGGCTTATTATGCGACCCAGACGCCGGTTGCCGGCGAGCCCGCATCTTCGCCCGAGATTACCGCCGGCAAGAAGATCTTCACCGCGGGCATACCGTCGCAAAGCGTGCCCGCCTGCATGGCCTGCCACGGCGACAAGGCGCAGGGCAATGGTCCGATCCCGCGGCTGGCGGGACAGCATCCGGCCTATCTCGCCCGGCAGCTGGAGGCGTTCGCGTCAAATGCGCGGGCTAACGTGATCATGCATCAGAACTCAAAAAATTTGACCGCAGCGCAGATCAGCGAAGTCACCGTCTATCTGGCGACGCAGTGAGCTTGGCCTCGCCCCGCCTCTTCGGTGGAAATCGTCCGAAGCCCAGGCTAGACAGTTTCTCCACTCGGCCGCCCGGGGCAGCTTTGGAAAACCGGGGTGCAGATCCGGCATGGATGCGTTCACATCCGGGTGCGCGGAGGAATACCGCCGGGCCGTGTGCTGTCATACTGCGAACCCCGCGGACGGTGCCGCGCAGCAAGGAAGCCCCCGGCGATGCCAGCAGCCCCGCGTCTCCTCGCCGTCGCCACCGCGGTGCCGCCCTATCCGCTCGACCAGGACGCCGTGATCGAGCGGGTCCGGCGGCTGTTCGGCGGGGCCGAGGCGCTCGACCGGCTGTTGCCGGTCTTCACCAACACCGGCATCCGCACCCGCTATTCCTGCGTGCCGATCGAATGGTACGACCGCCCGCACGGCTGGACCGAGCGCAACCGCATCTATCTCGAGAGCGCGCTCGACCTGCTCGAAGCGACGACGATCCAGCTGCTCGACCGCGCCGGCCTCGACAAGCACGAGATCGACCAGATCGTCGTGGTCTCGACCACCGGCATCGCCACGCCGAGCCTCGATGCGCTGTTGATCGAGCGGATGGGTCTGCGCGCCGATGTGCGGCGGCTGCCGATCTTCGGGCTCGGCTGCGCCGGCGGGGTCGTCGGCCTCAGCCGCGCCGCCGCCCAGGCGATGGCCGCACCCGGCGAAACCGTTCTGTTTCTGGTCGTCGAATTGTGCGCCCTGTCGTTTCGCCGCGACGATTTCTCAAAGAGCAACATCGTCGCCACCGCGTTGTTCGGCGACGGCGCCGCCGGCGCGCTCTTGTCGACCGAAGCGGAGGGGCCGGCGATCGTCGCCATCGGCGAGCACACCTGGCCCGGCACCCTCGGGGTGATGGGCTGGGAGGTCGCCGATGACGGGTTGAGCGCGATCTTTTCCCGCGACATCCCCCAGCTGGTGACCACCCGCTTCCGCGCGGTCCTCGACGGGTTTCTCGCCGGCCACGGTCTGGCGATCGGCGACATCGACCGGTTTGTCTGCCACCCCGGCGGGACCAAGGTGATCGCGGCGCTCGAAGGCGCCTTCGGCCTCGGCGAGGGAGCGCTCGCGCTGGCCCGCGCGGTGCTGCGCGACCACGGCAACATGTCGGCCGTTACCGTGATGTTCGTGCTCGAGCGGATGCTGGCCGAGGCCCGGCCGTGGCGCCGCGCGCTGATGAACGCGCTCGGCCCAGGCTTCACCGCCGGGTTCCTGGTGCTCGACAACCGGTGACCGCGCTCTACTGGACGCTGGCCCTCGTCGCCGCGCAGCGTCTCCTCGAGCTCGCCTGGGCGGCTTCCAACACCGCGCGGCTGCGCTGGCTGGGTGCGGTCGAAGCCGATGCCGCGGGCTATCCGCTGTTCGTTTTGCTGCACGCCCTCTGGCTCGCCAGCCTGGTGCTGGCGGTGCCGGCCGCGACCCGCCCCTATTGGCCATTGCTCGGGCTGTTCGCGCTGCTCCAGCTCGGCCGGGTGTGGATCGTCCTCAGCCTCGGGCGGTGGTGGACGACACGCATCCTCAGCCTGCCCGGCGCGCCGCTGGTCAAAGTCGGCCCCTATCGCTGGCTGCGCCACCCGAATTATCTGCTGGTCGCGGCCGAGCTGGCAGTGCTGCCGCTGGCCTTTGGCGCGGTCGCGGTCGCCATCGTATTTTCGGCGCTGAACCTGCGGCTCGTCCTCCGCCGCATCGCCATCGAGGAGCGCGCGCTGGCCCCCCGCCGTGCCCTGTGACCCGCCAATTGTGACGCCCGAGGCGAACCTCGCCGCCGCCCGCAGCACCGCCGGCGGCGCCAAGACCTGGATCGGCTTTGTCGCCATGGCCGTCGGCATGTTCATGGCGATCCTCGACATCCAGATCGTCGCCAGTTCGTTGCCCGAGATCCAGTCCGGGCTCGGCATCCCGCTCGACCGGCTGAGCTGGGTGCAGACCGCCTATCTGATGGCCGAGATCGTGGCGATCCCGCTCAGCGGCTGGCTGACCCGGATGCTGTCGACCCGCGGCGCCTTTGTCGCGTGCGTATGCGGCTTTACCGCCGCGAGCCTCGCCTGCGCCCTGTCCACCGGGTTCTGGCAGCTGATCCCGGCGCGGGTGGTCCAGGGATTTTGCGGTGGTGCCCTGATCCCGCTGGTGTTCTCCGCGATCTTCCTGATGTTCGAGCGGGCGGCGCGCAACCGCGCCACCCTGGTCGCCGGCCTCTTGGCGATGCTGGCCCCGGCGCTCGGCCCCGGCATCGGCGGCTTTATCACCGACCGGTTCTCCTGGCACTGGCTGTTTCTGATCAATGTGCCGCCCGGCATCGCCGTGGCCTTCGTGGTCGCCTGGGCCGTCGATGGCGATCGTGCCGACCGCCGCCTCGGCGGCTCGGTCGATCTCTTGGCACTGCCGTTGCTCGCGATCTTCCTCGCCGGCCTCGAGCTCCTCCTGAAGGAGGCGCCGCAGCGCGGCTGGGACAGCGCCTCGATGCTGCTGCTCGCCGCCCTTTGCCTGGCCAGCGGCGGTGGCCTGATCCGGCGCTCGCTCAATCATCCCTCGCCGCTGATCGACCTCGCCGCCTTTCGCGACCGCAATTTCGCCATCGGCTGCTGGTTCAGCTTTGTCCTCGGCATCGGGCTCTACGGCGCCACATATCTGTTGCCGGTGTTTCTCGGCCTGGTGCGCAATTACGACGCGCTGCCGATCGGCGAGATCATGATGGTGACCGGCGCGGCCCAGCTGCTGATGGCGCCGGTGGCGACCATGCTCGAACGCCGCCTCGATCCGCGCCTCCTGATCGCGGCCGGCTATGCGCTCCTGGCGCTCGGCTGGCTCGGCAACGGCTTCATGACCTACGAGACCGATTTCTGGGGCCTGTTCTGGCAGCAGCTGGCGCGCGGTGCGGCGGTCATGCTGTGCCTGTTGCCGACCACCGCCCTGGCGCTCGGCGGCTTCGAGCCCGGCCAGGTCGCCAACGCCAGCGGCCTCTTCAACCTGATGCGCAACCTCGGCGGCGCGATCGGGCTGGCCGCGATCGACACCATCCTCGAAGAGCGGGCACCGGCCCATGTCGCGGCATTGGTCAGGCGCCTGCAGGCCGGCGACCCGGCGGCCGCCCGCCTCGTCGGCCTCCCGACCGGGCGCTTTACCGGCGTGCCGCTCGGGCCCATCGACCAGGCCACCCGCGACTTCGTCGCGCCCTTGGTCGAGCGCGCCGGGCTGGTCGCCGCCTTCGACGATGCCTGGCGCTGGCTGGGCGGGCTCATCCTCTTATCGTTGCTGCTGCTGCCGCTGCTGCTGCGCGCCCGCCGCCGCGGCATCGCGCCCGGCGTGATCGAGCCGGTTGGAACGAGCCGGCGCGATGCCGATTTCTAGACCCGAAGCGATCGCCAGGATCAGGATGGGGATGTGAGCGAAACCAAGCCTCTCGCCGCGGCGCCGTCGGCCGACCGAGCTGGTGCCCCCTCGTCGCGCGGCTTTGCCCGCTCGCTGCGCGACAACGCGATCGGCATCTTCCCGCCGCAGGCTTTCGAGCAGGATGTCGTCTTCCGCAAAGTCTTCGGCCGCCGCCAGATCATCGTCAGCCGGCCGGCCGCGATCCAGCGCATCCTGGTCGACAACCCCGAGAATTACCGGCGCACCGCCGCCGGCATCCGCATCCTGCGCCCGCTGCTGGGCCGCGGCCTGCTGTTGAGCCGGGGCGAGGGTTGGCGCCATCAGCGCCGGACCCTGGCGCCGGCCTTTGCCCCGCGCACGATGCCGATCCTCTGCGGTCACGTGGCCCGCGCCGCCGCCGCCGCCACCGCCTCGCTCGAGGCTGCCGCCGCTGGCCCGGTCGACCTCTTGGCGGCGATGCAGTTTCTGGCGTTGGAGATCGCCGGCGCCTCGATGTTTTCCTTGGAGATGGAGCGCTACGGCGCCGAATTGCGCGGGCTGATCAAGGCCTACGCCGCCCGTCTCGGCCGGCCGAGCTTGCTCGACTTCATGCTGCCGCCGAGGGTCCCGAGCCCGCGCGACGTCTTGCGCTGGCGCTTTCGCCGCCGCTGGCTGCGGCTGATCCGGCGCATCATCGCCGCCCGCCGCGCCCAGGTTTCGACCGGAGATGCGGCCGGGACGCCGCGCGACCTGTTCGACCTGATGTCGACCGCGCGCGACCCGGAGAGCGGCGCGCTCTTCCCGCCCGAGCGGCTCGCCGACCAGGTGGCGACGATGATCGTTGCCGGCCACGAGACCACCGCGGTCGCCTTGTTCTGGTCGCTCTACCTGCTGGCCGGCGCGCCCCTGATCCAGGAGCGGCTCGCCGCCGAGGTCGCCGGCGCCGATCTCGGCCCCGGCCACGCCGCCGAATCGTTGCCGAGGCTCGTCTACACCCGCGCCGTCGTGCACGAGGCGTTGCGGCTTTATCCGCCGGCCTTCACCCTGGCCCGCCAGGCGCTCGCCGCCGACACCGCGGGCGGCATCCCGATCGCGGCGCGCACCGTGGTGCTGATCGCCCCCTGGGTGCTGCACCGCCACCGCCTCCTATGGAGCGCGCCCGACACCTTCGACCCCGAGCGGTTCATGCCCGATGCGCCGCCGCCCGGCCGTTTCGCCTATCTGCCGTTCGGCATCGGCCCGCGGGTGTGCATCGGCGCCCAATTCGCGCTGACCGAGGCCACCCTGGTGCTGGCCACCCTGGTCCAGGCCTTCCACGTCGAGCGCGCCGACGACCTGCCGGTCACTCCGCGCGCCATCGTCACCACCCAGCCCGACCACCCCCCGCCATTCCTGCTCCGCCCACGCCGCCCGGCATAGTGCGTTCGCAGCCTAGCCGTCGTTGCCGCAAGGCAGCACGCTGGGGCAGTCGCTTTGCCCAACACTCCCGCAGGCGCAAAATCGCAAAGATCGTGTGATGGGTTTTCGCGTGTCTCGGGTCATCCTGCCGCCTGGGTTGACAGGTCGAGATGTCATGATGGTTGGTTGACGCCGCTGAGCTCTTGGCCTTCTATAGAGCCGCCCGCCATTCTGTAATAACAAAAGGATCCGATGTCGTGTTCCCTCAGCTCGGTTTCAACTGTTAACGTGTTATAAAGACCGAGCAGCCATGTGGGCAGCAGGACTGCTACCGCAATCCATTCTACTTCTTCTATTGGTTGGTTAGAGACCGCTAAAATAACCCACAACACGATGTAAATTCCGACATGCTGATTCACATATCTCCAAAACTGCTGCCTTTCCACTAATGCCGATCTGACAATTTTCCAATGCCCCTCTTTTGCATTCTGAGAAAGCCACGCAAGCGACGCTTCCTGGATCTGATATTCGTCCATATCATGAGGAAAAATTCGATTATCCAAACAACGACGCGCAAAATCAATGCATGCAATATTATCAAGATTTTGGGCACTCCGGCCGGTTCGGAATTGAGTAACTAGGTTTTTGATGCCACTAAGTATCCTTCTATTCGAGATCCACTTGGCGCCTACCTCGATCAGCTCAGCACAAAACAATGTGATATAATCCAAAAAAAGGGAAAATATTAACAATATTACCAAAAAAGTTATGGCGCTAATCTTTGCTAGCCCTCTGATGGTCTCTGCTATAGAATTTATAACATTCTTGGCATCGTTGTCATTGAATAATTGATGAATAAAAATCTCTCCAGTTTTTACATCATCAAATATTCGGCTTTTGTCACACGCCACGTGATTTGGCGAGGATGTATTTACGATAATTGGTCTTTCCTCGGCGTGCGCGACACCTGGGACGTTGCCAGATACTGGGATTAAAGGCTGGGATTTTGTCGTACTTGCAGGTGATAACCGGTTCGTTTTCCCGACCTTTATACCTGACGACACGTTAACAGTAGGATTGTCAGTCTGCTTCTTACCACACACTCCTGGAAATTCTTTTACAATGGTATTAAATGTGTGCGCCATAAGGGTTGCCGGCGTATTAGTAGTGAACTGAGCGGCAATTACGCTAAGAAATAAGAGATTAAGCAAGGGTGATATTACCAAATACCAAATATGCCGGATCGCACCTGCCAAGCTTTCCACGCTCATTCCAGGCTCTCCAACTTGAACTCACCGGCCCGCAAATCAGGGATTTGGCAATTCAGTTCCGAGCTTGTTGCGATATAACGCGAAGGTTCAAGGCCATAGCCTGTCCATTCTCGTCATCCCGGCGAGGGCCGGGACCCATGCCAACCATGGACCCGGCCGGTCCGCAGGTATGACACGTTAGTTGCGTATCATTCCTCAGATTTGCTCCGCTAGTCAAAACACTCAATGCTTGATCTTGGAGTATGGCAATATCGGGTCGCCGGTTTTGTATTGTTCGGGCCACAGCACGGTTTCGCCCTTGCCGCCGCGGAAATCGTCGAGATTGGTGCTGGTGATGTTCTGGAACTGGACGGTCATGATCCGGGGCTTGGCCCATTCGCCGTTCTTGCCGAAGGTCACGTCGCCAACCACTGTTTTAAAGGTGTGGCTGCGCATCCATTGCGCGATCTTGTCCTGGTCGAGGCTCTTGGCGCCCTCGACCGCGGCGCCCAGCACCTGCAGATCGGCATAAGCCCAGGGGGCCAGATAATAGCCGAGCGGGTCGACGCCCTTGCCCTTCGCCTCCTTCTGGTATTCGGCCAGGAACTCCATGACCCCGGGAAAGCGCAAGGCCGGCGACGGCAGCCACCAGTCGAAGGTGATGATGCCGTTCAGCATCGGCCCGAGCGAAGTCTTGATCGAGGTGCTCTGCGGGCCGGTGAAATTGCCGCCGAAGATCTTGGTGTCGAGGCCCAACTCGTGGACGCTCCTGATGATGCCGACGCTGTCCGGCGGGTAGGAGGAGATGTAGACGATATCCGGGCTCGCCGCCTGGATGGCGCGGATGATCGGGCTGAAATCGGTCGTGTCGGGCGGGTAGGTGCGGTCGTAGACCACCTTGAGCCCGAGCTTTTTGAGGTTGACCCGGGCGCCGTCGGCGGCGTTTCGGGTGGCCTCGCCGTCATCGACCGCAAGCGCGATCGTCTTCAGCCCGAGCTTTTGCTGCTCCGCCTTGACGATGTGGAAAAACCCTTCCGAGATCGCCGGGCGCGGGTCGGGGCCGACCGGCAGCATCGAGAAGTATTTCGGGTATTGGAACTCCTTGTTGATGTCGAGCGCGAACAGCCCGATAAAGGTCATGTTGTGGGCGATCACCACCGGCATCGCCGGTGCGGCGATATTGGTGCCGTAGCCGGACACCACCAGATCGACCTTGTCGACATCGAGCAGCTTCGTGTAGATGCCGGGGACCAGCGACGGGTTGCTTTGATCGTCATAATAATCGAGCTTGACCGGGCGGCCCAGCAGCCCGCCCTTTTTGTTGATGTCGTCGGCCCAGATCTGCATCGCCAGCAGGCCCGAGGTGCCGTTGACCGCGAGCCCGCCGGTCAAGGCCATGCTGAAGCCGATCGTGATCGGCTTGCCCGCGGGCGCCGCCGCCTGGGCCGCCAGCGCCGCCGCCGAATTGATCAGCAGCACCGCGAGCACCGCCGCCAGCGCCGCGCCCGCCGGTCTGAGCCGGTTTGTTCGCACCCTATGCCGCGACATCGCTTCCTCCCCAACTTCCAGTTTTGCCGACGGGCTCCGGCGGGTTGGCCGCCAAACGCAAGGCGCCGCACATCGCCTTCTAACCCGAATGGGCGAAGCACGCCAAGGCTGCTCTATTCCAGCGCAAATCGTACGCCGGGCATACGGCGCCGTCCTCGCTTGGCTGGCGCTCTCAAAACGACCAGGGAAAGCCGGCGCCGGCCTTGGCCCCCGCGGAGCGATCGTCGGCGCGGTTCCACCAACCGCCGCCCAGCGCCTGGAACAAGGCCGCGGTGTCGGCATAGCGGCTGGCCTGCGCCTGCACCACGCTCATCAATGCCAGCTGATAGGTGCTCTGCGCGGTCAGCAAGGCCAGATAGTTGACGGCGCCGAGCTCGAGCTGGCGGCGGGTGATCTCGAGGCTGGCGGCGGCGGCTTCCTGCGCGGCGGCCGCGGCTTTCAGCGTATCGGCGTCGGCTTGCAGCGCGCGCAAGCTGTCGGCGACGTTCTGAAACGCGGCGATGACCGTGCTGCGATATTGCGCCGCGGCCTGTTCGAAGCCGGCTTCGGCGGCGCGTTGCTTGTGGAGAAGGGTCCCGGCGTCGAACAAGGTCTGAGCCGCGTTCCCGCCGATGGTCCAAAAGGCGGTCCCCGGCCCGGTCACGAACTGGCTGATCAGGTTGGAGGCGCTGCCCGCGCCGGCGGTGAGGGTGAATTGCGGCAGCCGGTTGGCGATGGCGACGCCGATCTCGGCGCTCGCCGAATGCAATTGCGCCTCGGCCGCGCGCACGTCCGGGCGCTGGTCGACGAGCGCTGATGGCAGGCTGACCGGCAGGTCGCGCGGCAGCTGAAGCGAGGCAAGGTCGAATTTCTGCGCCGGTTGCTGATTGGGAAGCCGGCCGAGCAGAGCGGTCAACAGATCGCGCTCGATCGCCAATTGCTTTTGCAGGGGCGGCAGCAACGCCTGCGCCTGGGCCAGTGCCGCCTGCTGCGCCGCGACGTCGGCGCCGGCGATCTGACCCAACTGAAACTGGCGGTCGAAGATTGCCAGCGCCTGGCCGTCGGTCTCGACGATCGCCTCGGTCGCCGCGATCTGGCCGCGCAGAGAGGCCTCCTGCACCGCCGCGGCGACGACGTTCGAGGTCAAGGTCAAATAAGTCGCCTCGAGCTGAAAGCGTAGCACCTGGGCCTGTGCCGCCAGGGATTCGATCTGGCGCCGAGTGCCGCCGAACACGTCCGGCGCATAGCTCACATTCAATTGGCCGGCGTAGAGGCTGTAATAGGGGTTGCCCGAGGCGGAAGCCGGCGAGAGCGCGCCGGTCGCGGTCTTGTTGCGGGAGGGCGAGAACCCGGCGATGACGGTCGGGAACAACGAGCCCTCTTCCGCGTAGACGTTTTCCCAGGCTTGGCGCAGTGCTGCCTGCGCCGCCGGCAGGGTGGGGTTGGCTGCGATCGCCTGCGCGACCAGCGCGTTGAGCGCCGGCGAATGGAACAAGGCCCACCATTGCCCGGGGATGTCGAGACCCTGCACAAAGCGCTGCGCCTCGCCGCCCTCGACCGGCGCCGATGCGGTCCGCGCGGCGAGCGGCTCGGGGGTATAGCCGGTCACCGCCGGAGGTGCGGGGCGCGCGAAATGCGGCCCGACCTCGCAGCCGGCGAGCAACAATGCCGCGGCGAGCCAGGCGAGCGGACGCAGCAGACCCGGGCCGGCTATCATGATCGCCTATTCGGCGGGCGCGGGTTGTTGCGGCTGCGCCGCTGCGACCGGCTGTCGGCGTCGCGAGAACATGTCGATCAGCACCGGCAGCACGATCAGGATCAGCACCGGCGCCAGCAGAATCCCGCCGACGACGACCAGCGCCAGCGGCTTTTGCACCTGGCTGCCGATGCCGGTCGAGACCGCCGCCGGAAACAGGCCGACGCAGGCGGCGACGCAGGTCATCACCACCGGGCGCATCTGCACCTCGCAGGCGCGGCGCACCGCCGCCGCGCGCGCCATCCTGTCGAAGATCAGCTTGTTGTAGTAGGAAAGGACGATGATCCCGTCCATCGCCGAGATGCCGAACAGCGCGACAAAGCCGATCGCCGCCGACACGCTGAACGGCGTGCCGGTGAGGAACAGGGCAAAGATGCCGCCGACCAGCGCCATCGGCATCACGCTCGCCGCGAGCACGGTATCGGTCAGCGACCCGAAATTGACGAACAGCAGCACCCCGATCAGGCCGAGGCTCACCGGCACCACGATCGCCAGGCGCTCGATCGCGTCCTCGAGCTCGCCGAACTCGCCGACCCATTCGAGCCGATAGCCGGCGGGCAGCCGGACCTCTCGGGCGATCTTGCGCTGGGCCTCCTCCACCGCGCCGCCGAGATCGCGGCCGCGCACGCTGAACTTGATCGGGATGTAGCGCTCCTCGTTTTCGCGATAGATGAACGAGGCGCCGGAGACGAGCCTGACTTCGGCGACGTCGGTCAGCGGGATCGGCACGATGCCGCTGCCATTCGGGTTCGGCGCGCTGATCGTGATACGACGGATTGCCGACAGGCTCTCGCGGTAGCGCGGCGCCAGCCGGACCATCATCGGAAAGTTGCGGTCGCTGCCTTCTTCATAAAGGTTGCCGGCCGCCTGGCCGCCGATCGCGGCGGCGATCGTGGCGTTGATGTCGCCTGGACTGAGACCGTAGCGCCCGGCCCGCATCCGGTCGATGTCGATGCGCACGGTCGGCTGACCCAAGGAATTGAACACCGCGAGGTCGGTGATCCCCGGCACCGTGCTCATCACGTCCTTGATTCTGTCGGCGGTCTTTTCGAGGGCGGCGAGATTGTTGCCGAACAGCTTGACCGAGTTTTCGCCTTTGACGCCGGAAGCCGCCTCTTCGACATTGTCCTCGATGTACTGAGAGAAATTGAATTCGACCCCGGGAAATTGCGCTTCGAGCGCCTGGTTCACCCGACGCGTCAGGGTCGCCTTGTCGACCCCGGCCGGCCATTGGTCGAACGGCTTCAGCGGCACGAAGAACTCGGCGTTGAAAAACCCGGTGGCGTCGGTGCCGTCGTCGGGCCTGCCGTGCTGCGAGACGACGGTCACGACCTCGGGAAAGCTCTTGATCACGCGGCGCATGCGGTTGACGTAGCCGTTCCCTTCCTCGAGCGAGATCGAGGGCGGCATCGTGGCGCGGATCCACAGATTCCCCTCTTCGAGGTGCGGCAGGAATTCGAGCCCGAGGCCGCGCACCGCGAGCAACGCCAGGCCGAGCACCAGCGCGGCGCAGCCGAGGGTCACGATCCGGTTGGCGAGCGCAAAGCCGAGGACCGGCCGATAGGCCCGTCGCAACCCGCGCACGATAAAGGTTTCGACCTCGCTGACCCGGTCGGGCAGCAACAGCGCGCTCAAGGCCGGGGAAACGGTAAAGGTCGCGATCAGCCCGCCGAGGATCGCATAGGCGTAGGTCCGCGCCATCGGGCCGAAAATGTGGCCCTCGACCCCGGAGAGCGTGAAGAGCGGCACAAACGCGGCGATGATGATCGCGGCGGAGAAAAAGATCGCCTGGTTGACCTCGACCGCGGCGCGGAAAATCGTGCGCAGCTTGCCGGCGAGCCCGGCCGCGCGGGCAATTCCGGCGGGCGCCAGGGCCTCTTCCGCCGGGCCGGCGCGCAGATGGCGAAAGACGTTCTCGACCAGGATTACCGTGGCGTCGACGATGAGCCCGAAATCGATCGCCCCGACCGATAGCAGATTGGCCGACTCGCCGCGCAGAACCAGGATCGTGACCGCAAAGAACAAGGCGAACGGAATGGTGGCGGCGACGATGACCGCGCTGCGCAGATCGCCGAGGAACAGCCACTGCACAAAAAAGATCAACACGATGCCGAGGATCATGTTGTGCAGCACGGTGTGGGTCGTGACGTCGATCAGCTCGGTGCGGTCGTAGATCTTTTCGATATGGACGCCGGGCGGCAGAATGTTCGAGCTGTTGATATTGGCGACTTCGGCCTCGACGCGGCGGATGGTCGGCAGGCTCTGCTCGCCGCGCCTCATCAAGACGATCCCCTGGACGATGTCGTCGTCATTGTCCTGGCCGGCGATGCCGAGCCGCGGCAGATGGCCGACCGTGACCGTGGCGATGTCGCCGATCCGCACCGGCGAGCCGTTATTGGCGCTGACCATCGTGTCGCGGATCTGGGCCATCGAATGGATCAGGCCGACGCCGCGGACGATCGCCGCCTGCGGCCCGAAATTCACGGTCTGGCCGCCGACGTTGATGTTGCTGTTGTTGAGGACTTGAAGCACCTGCTGCAGGCTGATCCCGTATTCGAGCAGGCGGTCGAGGTCGACGGTGATCTGATAGGTCTTGGTCTTGCCGCCCCAGCCGGTGACGTCGATGACACCCGGCACCGCCTTGAAGCGGCGCTCCAGATACCAGTCCTCGATGGTCTTCAGATCGGTGACGCTGTAGCCGGGCGGGCCGACCACCCGGTAGCGATAGATCTCGCCGATCGGGCTCTCCGGCGAGATTTGCGCGCTAACCCCATTGGGCAGCGGCGACAGCTGCGAGAGCCGGTTGATCACCCATTGCTCGGCCTCGTCGTAAGTAAAGTCGTAGGTGAACTGCACCTTGACGTCGGACAGGCCGAACAGCGAGATCGTCCGCAGCGCGGTAACCTGCGGGATGCCGGTCATCTCGATCTCGATCGGGATCGTGATGTAGCGCTCGATCTCCTCGGCCGACTGGCCCGGGTTCTGGGTGACGATGTCGACGAGCGGCGGCACCGGGTCGGGGTAAGCCTCGATGTTGAGCCTGGCAAAGCTGCTGATCCCGGCCGCGAACAAAAACAGCAGCAGCAGAACCATCAGCACCCGCTGCTTCAGCGCAAAGGCGACGATGTGGTTCATGCGGGCCGGCCCGAAGCTGAGCCGGTCAATCGCCGTTGGCGGCGCGGTCGATGAACAAGGTGCCGCTGGTCACGATCTTTTCCCCGGCGGCGAGCCCGTCCAGCACTTCGACCATGCCGCCGCTGGCCTCGCCGACGCGGATGACGCGCGAGCCGATGGCGCCGTTGTCGCGCACGACCCACACCCGAGCGGTGTCGCCCTCGTAGACGATCGCGTCCTCGGGCACGGCGGGCGCCCTGCCGGCCGGCCCGGTGATGATGCTGAAGCGCGCGAACATCAACGGCTTCAGGGCGCCATCGGGGTTCTCGACATCGGCGCGCACCGGCAGCCGGTGGGTATTGGCGTCGATCGACGGAGCGACCCACGAAATCCGCGCCTTGAAGACCCGGCCCGGAAACGCCAGCACCCGCACTTCGAGCGGCTCGCCGACCCGGATCAGCGGGGCGTCGGCCTCGCGCACGTTGGCCACGAGCCACACCGTCGACAGATTGCCGATCGTGTAGACCGGGGTCGACGCGCCCGACTGGACCGAGAGGATGTTCTGGCCGAGGCCGACCTGGCGCTGGGTCACCGTGCCGCTGATCGGCGCCACGACATAGGCGACCGGCTCCATGTTCTGCGCCGCGCCGGTCTCGATCCGGGCGATCTCCGCGTCGCTCTTGCCGAGGATGCGCAGCCGGTTGCGCACCGCCGACAGCGCGGTCTGCTGAGCGCGCAGAGTGTCCTGGGCGGCGGCGAGGTCGGCCTGGCTCTGCTGCCAGTCTTTGAGCGCGGCGCCCTTGCCGAGAAAGAGAAGGTGCTGGCGCTGTTCGGCAGCCTGCGCCAGGCTGAGCTGAGAGCGTGCAGTCTTCAGGGTCGAGGCGGCGGTGATCAGGTCGTTCTGCGCCTGAACGAACTCGGTCGCTTCGACCGCCATCAGCGGCGCCCCGCGCTCGACATGATCGCCGAGCTTGGCGATCAGCTTGATGACCCGCCCCGAATACGGCGAGAACACCGGGGTCGTCAGATCGTCGTCGACCGCGATATTGCCCTCGGTCACCCGTTCGGGGCGGAACGTCATCGCGCGCACGGTCGCGACATTGATCCCGGCCCATTGCTCCTTGGTCGGCCGGAACGTGCCGGGTTGCGTCCGGGTGGCCGCATTCTCCGGCTGGTTGGCCCAGGGTGCAACGACGAGGCGGACGCCGAACCCGCCGATCAGGGCAACGAGTGCGATGACCGCGACGAGCGCCCCTTGCGCGCGCGGCGATAGCCCCTGAGGCTCAGACGGCGGCGACGCATTCGTCATGACCAACACGCGGGCGGATGGGATCGGAACCGGGCATTCCCCCGCCGTCGGCGCGCGGTCGGCAACCGCTTTCGGGCGTTGGCGTGGCTGCACTAGCCTAAAACGCGACGGAAGGCAATGCCGCCGCCGGACGCATCGGAACTCCGCGCCGCAACCCCGAACGCCGATCAGTACTGCAGATGCAGCTGCAGGGCGAAAACCGACACCGGGCCGCGGTCGCGGTTGTAGGCCGGGTTGTTGATGAACTGGTAGTCGGCGGTGATGTGGGCGAAGCTGAATGCTGCGACCCGGTAGTAGGCTTCGAGGATCTGCTCGGGGCCGGCATTCGGCAATTGGCCGTCGCCGATAATCCCGCCGAGACCGCCGGCGGCGAGATAGAGCTTGCCCTGGTGCGAGATCCGGTTGACGGCACCAGCCAGTCCCACCGTGTCGTCGGGCCGGCCCCAGCGCGAGCCGGCGAGCGAGAAGCCCGCCGAGATCGACTGGTTGATGTCGGTGAAATCGACCTCCTCCACGGTGCCTTGCGACACGCTGGCTCGGGCAAAGACGCCAAGATCGGCGGCAATCTGCTGCTCGAGATTGAGCCCGATGCCGTCCTTGGTGCGAAAGCTGCGCACCGCGCCGGTCGACGGCGTCTGACCGGTGGACTCGCCCAGCGAGATCGCGTCGAGATAGGTCCCGAGATTGCCGCGGGTGAGCCAGTACAAAAGCTTGAGCTTGCCCGGCCGATCCCACAGCCGGTGCCGCTCCTCCAGCTCGGCGACGAACTGCCCCTGGCCGAAGCCGTTGGAAAGCGCCGAGCTGTTCGGCGCCTGCGACATGTCGAAGACGCCGGCCCGGGCGGTCCACCATTCCTGATACCATTCGGCGGCACCGCCATAGCTGTAGCCCCATGAATTGGCCGCGTAATCGAATGCACCCTGATCGATGATCGACCAGTTGAGAAAGTCGCTGCGCGGGTCGTGCGCGTAGCTGTTGGTGTCGAAGATGTCGACAATCGAGTATTTGCCGATGGTGAACACCAGGCGGTCGGCGGTCTGAGTGCCGCCGAGCTGGTTCAGGTCGGGATCGAGCTTTTCGGTCTCGCCGCCCAGATCCACGGTCTGGCGCAGGAACCCGCGCTGGACCAGGATGTAAGGATTGCCCTGGCCGAGCTTGTAGGCTTCGCCGCTCGGATATCCGGCGACGCCAAAGGTGTCGCTGAGCCCGAACCCCTGATCGACCTCCGGATTGATCCAGATCTCGGCGCCCGGCCACGGCCGGATGCCGGCATAGAGCGTCACATCGACCGATTCGCGGCCATTGGCATCAGGGCTGAGGCTCTGGGGTCCCTGATACGGCGACCGGAAGGCAGGTTGCAGCTCCCAGGTGACCGTTCCCTGGCCGTGCACCGCCCAGCTCTCCGGCTGCACCTGCTCCGCCTGTTCCGGCGCGACCGGTATGCCCTGGGGCTGCGGCGTCGGGCCGACCATTTGGGCGCCGCATATCGTCGGCCAGCACAAGAGGCCGATCGCCGCCAGAACGCCGAGGGGCTGAACTCCACAGTTCGCTGCGGAACGGGAGTACGCTTCGAATCGCCGGGCGGGCTGGGCGTGCATAGCTCAGAGCTCGGAAAGAACGAACTGGTGATCAGGTTATCGGCACGCGGAGCGGGCCAGCCGGACCCTCGGACGCGATCAATGAGCCGACGGTCGAGGCGCTCGAAACACACGTTCCGGGGTATCTGGCCTCGGCAGCCGATAATGCCGATGCGCACGCTCGGTCACCGCGCCGAAAAGCAGGCCGATGGTCGCCCACATGATCAGCTGCGCCCCTAACGAGGCAATTCTGAACTGCCAGAGCACGACGGCCGGGAATAGCTTGGGCACCTCGTTGATCGCCGGCAATCGCAGACCCACGGCGATCATGACACTTAGATAAGCAGCACCGGCGATCAGAGACGCATTCCAGGCGCCGCGGCGGGCGAGAAGCCGGCGACGCAGCACCACCGAGGCGATCATCGCCGCGAGCGAGATCGCTATCATGGCGAAGTACAACGCCGTGCGCGTGCCGATCGTGGCGGGATCGCCGACCGAGGGCGGGTTGGCTGGGTATTTGAGGTTTGGAACGACATAAACGGCGATAAGGCCCGCAGCCGCCAGCAAGGCCGATGTCGCTCGCGGTCCGAAGTCGCCCACGCGGCCATAAACAAAGGCGAAAACCAGGGCGAACAGGCCGCCGAAGGCCGCATTATAGACCATGACGCCGGTGAACAGGCCGATACCCGCCTGAACCCGCCGGCTGACCAGCTCGGGCTGCGGCTCTTCCTTCGGCACGGCGATGCCCTGAGCCATCAGGGCTTGAGCCTTAGCCTCGGCCTTGGCCTGGTCCAGCCGGGTTTCGAGCGCGATGGCGCGGTCGACCTGCGGCTCGCCGACGATCTTCAAAAAGCTGAAACAGAGGAGTCCTGCGACAATGCCGACCAGCATCCCGCGCAGCAGCAGGGTTCCCGCCATGGGGCGGCTCCCGCTTAGTGGCAGGGGAAGCCGAGCAGATGACGCCCATCGTGCACGAATTCGTGCACATACAGCCCGGGGACGATGGAGGTGGCACCCTCTTCGGCGCCGACGAAATAGATCGCGAGCATCAGCAGCAGGCCGCCGAAGATCGCCCAGGGCAGCACTTCTCGGACCGGAATGGCGACCGGCCGGACAATCGGGGCAAAGGCGGTAGTGGTCATCATTGAATCTCCTGGGATTTCGCGTCCCGTTAAAGGCCTGCCCGATCGCAAGGGGGGTCTGACTCTCGGCCCGGCGCTTTAAATTCCGAGCGGATTACAGTGGCGCGACCGTGCCGGGCTTTCACCGACTTCCACACCCCGAATCGACGCGGCTCAGCATAGAGAGCGGTGTTCGGCAATGTCAAATACTCCCCCGAATTCACGCGGCGAGTCCGGCGGTAGCTATGCAAGAATCGGTGCTGCGAACGAAGCATTTCTGCAACGGTGCGGTTTTTCCGGCTTCGGCCCCCCAACAGCGCCGGCGGGACAGTCGTCGAAGCCACATATCGGGCAGGGCTCGCGCCCATGACGCTTCAATGAGGCCGAGGTGCCTGCGCCTCGGATGCGGCTATGCTACAAAGCTCTTGGCTGGTTAGGCAATCTCGCCGCGTTTTCGCGTGCTGTATTGCGATGAGATACCGGGATTCGAGCGGGTCTGGGGTTTTGCGCACCAGGCCGAATTCGGCAGCTTCCGCGTCCTGCTGCGCCGGTGCCAATTGATGGCCGGCGCACCGCTAGAGTTGGGAACTCGTGCCTTCGATCTCCTCCTGATCTTGCTGGAAGCCGACGGATCGCTCGTCACCAAGGATGAGCTCGTGAGCCGCGTGTGGCCAGGCATCGTTGTCGCGGAGGGGAGCCTTGACGCGGCGGTGTTCTTCCCACCTTGAGTGAAATTGACAAAAATTTACTGTATCCACTTCGAGATCGGTCGTTTACTCGGGTTTGGGCGCCAGTTCGCCGCTGATCTTGTTTCAAGGCCGCGGCCCCCTGATCGCGTGGCCCGACAATGACGGCGGCGGCTGATAACGAGGGGAACGCCATGTCCGCGAGCTTGGCGCCGGTCAATCCCACATCGCAGGCCTCCGCCGAACCGGGCGCCGAACCGCTGCCGGGTCTGCCAACGCGACGCGCGCTGTTGGCCTCGACCGCATTGCTGCTGGTCACGCGAGCGGCGGGCGCCGCGACATTGTCGGGCGGGGCCGGAATGCCGTGGCGGCCGTTCGCCGGCGACCCTCCGCGCGCGGTCGAGCCGGGACCGTGGGTCTTCTTTACGTCCGAGGAAGGAGCCACGGTCGAGGCGATGGTCGATCGGCTGATCCCACCCGATCGGGAAACCCCCGGCGGCAAGGAGTGCGGGTGCGCCGTCTTTATCGATCGCCAGTTGGCCGGCGCTTATGGCCGCGCTCAAGGCCTCTATATGAGCCCCCCGTTTCTGCCGGCGACACCGGAGCAGGGTCAGCAGGCGCCGTCGACGCCGGCGCAGCTCTATCGGCGGATGCTCGCGGCCCTCGACGCACACTGTCGCAATGCCTATGCGAACAGGACGTTCGCGCAGCTTCCAGACGGCGAAAAGGATAAGGTCATCACAGGCATGGAGAGCGGGTCGCTGCGCTTGCAGGGAACCAGCGCCACGCCGTTCTTCGAGACATTGCTGCAGGATACGCGCTACGGCTTCTTCGCCGACCCGATCTATGGCGGCAACCGCGACATGGCGGCATGGAAGATGATCGGCTTCCCCGGCGCCCGCTATGATTATCGCGACTGGGTCGAGCGGCACAACGAGCGCTACCCGCATCCGCCGATCAGCATCGCCGGGCGCAATCCATGATCTCCGCCGCAACCGTGAAAACGGCACCGGACGAGGAGTGAGGCGATGGCGACAAAGCTGCCGGCGACCGACATCGTCATCATCGGCCTGGGCTGGACCGGCTCGATCGTCGCCAAGTCGATGACCGATGCGGGCTTTAATGTGGTCGCGATCGAGCGCGGGCCGTGGCGCGACACGGCAACCGACTTTCCCCCGACCTATTCGCCCGACGAGCTGCGCTATGCCATGCGGCACGACCTCTTCCTGCGGCCGACCCAGACCACGCTCACATTTCGCAACAATACCAGTCAGACGGCGCTGCCGATCCGCAGCTGGGGCGCATTTCTGCTGCCCAATGGCGTCGGCGGCGCGGGCGTGCACTGGAACGCGGAGACCTGGCGCTTTCTGCCGAGCGACTTCGTCTTGAGAACGCACCTGACCCAGCGTTACGGCGCGAAGTTCCTGCCCGAGGATATGACGATCCAGGACTGGGGCGTCACCTACGACGAGCTGGAGCCGCACTACGACACGTTCGAATATTTATGCGGCACCTCGGGTACCGCCGGCAACCTGAAGGGGCAGAAGCAGCCGCACGGCAATCCGTTCGAGGGACCGCGGTCGCGTCCCTATCCGACGCCGGCCCAGAAGCAGCCTTATGGCCCAGTGCTGTGGGCCGAGGCAGCGAAAGAGATGGGCTACAGCGCGTTCCCGCAGCCCTCCGGCAATCTGTCCCAGGCCTACACCAACCCGCTCGGCGTCACCCTCGGGCCGTGCACTTATTGCGGCTTCTGCGAGCGGTTCGGCTGCGGCAACTACTCGAAGGCGAGCCCGCAGACGACGATCCTGCCGCTGTTGATGCGGCGCACAAATTTCGAGGCTCGTACCGAATGCGAGGTCACGCGGATCAATCTCGACAATACCGGAAAGCGGGCTACCGGCGTCACCTATGTAGATACCGAGGGCCGCGAATGGGAGCAGCCGGCCGAGATGGTCTTTCTCTGCGCCTTCCAGATGTTCAATGTGCAGTTGTTGCTGCTTTCGGGAATTGGCCAGCCTTATGACGTGAGCAGCGGCCAGGGCGTGATCGGCCGGAATTTTTCGTACCAGGTCACCTCTAGCGTGCAGGCATTTTTTGACAGCAAGATCTTCAGTCCTTTCATCGCCAGCGGCTCGATCGGGATGTGCATCGACGAGTTCAACGGCGATAATTTCGACCACGCGCCGCATGGTTTTGTCGGCGGCGGCTACATGGGAATGGTGCAGACGAACGGCCGCCCGATAGAGACGACCCCGACGCCACCGGGCACGCCGCAATGGGGTGCGGCATGGAAGAAGGCGGTCCAGGACAATTATCTCAGCACGATCCTGCCGTCGACGCACGGCAGCTGCTACAGCTATCGCGACTGTTATCTCGATTTGGACCCGACCTATAAGGATCGGTTTGGCCGGCCGCTGATGCGGCTGACCTTCGACTTCCATGAAAACGAACATAAAATGTCGCGATTCCTGACCGACCGCCTCGCCGAAATCGTCCAGCGGATGGGGCCGCGGCAGATCGTCAAGCTGCCGCGCACGGGCCATTTCAATATCGTGCCGTACCAGACCACGCACACCTGCGGCGGCGCGATCATCGGCGCCGACCCCAAGACCAGCGCGCTCAATCGCTATTTGCAGAGCTGGGACGTGCACAATCTGTTCGTCACGGGCGCCACCAACTTTCCGCAGAATGCCGGCTATAATCCGACCGGCACCGTCGCGGCGCTGACTTACTGGTCGCTCGACGCGATCCACAAGCAATACCTGAAAAACCCGGGACCGCTGGTGCACGCATGAGGCGCCGCATCAGGCAATCCATTGTTCTCGCCGGTGCGCTGCTGCTGGCCGGCAATGCGGCGGTGCGCGCGCAGAACCCGGATCCGCAGTCGTTCGAGGTCATCGAGCACGGTCTCTACATGGCGACCGCTGCCGACTGCGCCGCCTGCCACACCGCGAAGGGGGGTCAACCCTTCGCCGGCGGAGGCGCTCTCGAAACCCCGTTCGGCACCCTGCTCGCGCCGAACATCACACCGGACGTCGCAACCGGGATCGGCGGCTGGAGCGACGACCAATTTGTCAATGCAGTGCGCGCCGGCACAGGGCACGGCGGCATCCATCTCTACCCGGCGATGCCCTACACCTATTATACGAAGCTGACGCGCGAGGACGTGATCGCGATCCGCGCCTATCTCGACACGGTGCAGCCGGTGCGCAACCTGGTGCGGGCGAACCAGCTGCCGTTCCCGTTCAATCAGCGGGAGACGATGGTGGGCTGGAACGAGCTCTATTTCACGCCGGGCGAGCTCAAGCCCGATCCCAGTAAGTCGGCCGAATGGAACCGCGGCGCCTATCTGGTCGAGGGCGCCGAACATTGCGGCTTGTGCCACACGCCGAAGAACGCACTGGGCGGCGACGAGAACGGCCATGCAATGCAGGGCTCGGTGCTGCAGAGCTGGTACGCGCCGAACCTGACCGGCAGCCGCCGCATCGGCATTGGCAACTGGACGGTCGACGACATTGCGCTCTACCTCAAAACCGGGCGCAACCGCTATGGCCTTGCCTCCGGACCAATGGCGGACGCGGTCACGCACTCGACCTCGCATCTGACCGATGCCGACCTGCGCGCCATCGCCGTCTATTTGAAGGACCTGCCGTCTGATGGCGGCGCAGCACCACAGCCAGTCTCCACGCGGGATCCCGCGATGCAGCGCGGGCAGATGATCTACAATAACCAATGCGCCGCCTGCCATACGACGGGAGGAGAGGGCATTGTAGGCCTCTTCCCGCGCCTCAGCGGGGCGCCGCTGGTGCAGCAGGCGCAGGCCACCAGCCTGATCCGCGTGGTGCTGGAAGGCTCGCGCGCTGTCGCTACCGACGGGGCTCCCACCGGCCCGGCGATGCCGTCCTTCGCGTGGCGGCTGTCCGACGCCGAGGTGGCGGCGGTCGTCACCTATATCCGCAATAGCTGGGGCAACGCCGCGTCCGCCATTTCGGCCGGCGCGGTCAGCGGCATGCGGCAGGCGCTGCACCGGCAGGCGCAGGCGCCCTAGCAGCAACCCGCTAGCGCCGGAAGAGGTTGACCAGCTCGGCCAGCACCGGACGCAGGAACAGCGCCGCATAACCCAGATAGACGATGACGCCGATGGCGACCAGCCACAGCAGGCTGCCCCAGCGTTCCAGGCCCGCCGGCAACGCCCCGGCGGCCACGCGCACGGCGATGTACATGACGAGCGACCCGGCGAGCGGCGGCAACAGCGGCAGCATCTGCCCCAACGTCGATGATCTGGTGGCCAGGGCGACGCTATGAAACCGAGCGAGCAATAGCAACGGATAGGCGACCAGCCAGGCGCTGCACACGCCGTAAAGCCCCCAATGGCTGCCGGCGATAAAGGCCGCCGGGAACAGGATTGTTGCGAAAAGCGTGTTCTTGAAGCTCGCGACGTACTCGCCGAGGCCGACCAGGAACGACGGGAGGAGCACCCCAATCGGATGCAACGCCATGCCGAACGCCAGGATCGCCATCGGCGTCGTCGCTTGCGACCATCTCACCCCGAGCACGAGTGCGACGAGCTCGGGCGATGTCGCAGCCATGCCGAAGAACATCGGAAGCGACAATAGGGCGAGGATCCGGATCGCCTTCCGCAAATACCCCAGCGCCTCGGCACGGTCGCCCTGCACCCGCGAGAAAGCGGGGAGGACCACCGGGCCGATCACCAGTGCCAGCTTTTCCGCCGGCAACGCCGCGAGATAGCGGCTGACCGAATAGACCCCGAGAATCTGCGGGCCGAGCAGCTTGCCGATGATAAAGACGTCGGCGCTCGAATAGATCGTCCAAAGCAGATTTTCGACGGTCCGCAGACTGCCGAAGCGCAAGATCTCGGACAGGTTGCGCAAAGTGAAGCGTGGCCGCCGGAAATAGGGCGCGGCCAGAGACAGGCCGATCGTCCGCACGAAGGCGGAAATCAATGCGCCGGTGATCAGCGACCACACGCCGGCACCGTGCCAGGCAAGGATCAGGACAACCGCACCGCCGGTGACATTCGACACCAGATCGATCCGCGACACGGTCTTCAGATCGAGCCTCTTTTCCAAGGCCGCCCGCGGGATCGCCTGGAATGCAATGGCAATGAAAATCAGGCTGGAGACCTGCAGCAGGGCGACCAGGCGGGGCTCGCCGTAGAACCAGGCGGCGGCATAGGCAAGCCCGCACAACAGCGCGATGCTGGCCGCGTTCATGATCAATACGAACCCGAACACGCTGCGCAAAGCGTCGTCGCTGATCTGCCGGTTCTGCACGATCACATTGGCAAAGCCGACCGAGCTCACCGACCCCAGAAAGTTGGTGACGGCCATGGCGATTGCCATCAGCCCGTAATCGCGCGGGTCCAGGATTCGGACGGTGGCCAGGGTCATTGCCCAATTGGCCAGCTGACCGACCAGGCGGGTAGCGCCGGCCCAGCCGACCGCGCGCAGCACACTCCCCTTCAGGGCGCCGGCATCGTCCATGTCCCTCTCCCGCCGAAGCAGCCCCAAAGACGGATGGTCCGGGCATGGGCTCGGCCGATCGGCTACGGCGGCGACCTCGGCGCGCCGCCGATTGTCGTTGTCGCGGCGATCGTCGTTCGCCCGGCCG
>DASYNW010000016.1:0-33192 GCA_036008325.1 Allostellaceae bacterium | reverse complement strand
GACAGCGCCGAGTTTCTCGCCGCCCTGAATGACCCCAACCCCGATTACGATGCCGCAGCTTTCGCGGTGAAGAACCTCGGCTTCATCAAATTCCAGATGTTGGGCGATGCAGTCATCGAGGTCGAGCTGCATCCGCGCAATGTCGAGCTGCCGGCATTGCTCGCGGTCCAGCAACAGATCCTGTCGTCTCGAGTCAGATTATTTCGGATCAGATATTTCGATACTTCGTGGCGCTCCGAGATTACTCCATCGGCCGAGGGAGCGGTGTCGCGACTATCGGAATTGTGTACGCCGGCATTCGCTCCCCCGCCTAGTCATAAGTTCCTTGTCGAACCAGCAGACTATTCGAGTCTGCTGGCGGATGAAGCAAGTTCACTTCGGCGGATGGCGCAAAAATGGCGGATGTCGTTCGGTCATTTCAGCCCTAGCATAATCTCCTTCGCGATCGAGCAGCAACTTCTCTCACGCATGATGATCTTTGGGGTCAAGCCACGCAGGACCGATCCGGTGTTCCGGTTTATCGGCGATGGATTTTTATTCCTTGATAACGATTATTCGTTGGTGGGGATCGGCGAAAAAGTTGAGAACCAGCCCGACAAGGATTACGGAGGATGGGTTTCAGAATTTTATAAAAGCGTGGCCAGTACCGGCCAGCCACGCTACGACCATGTGACAGCGGCAATCCGGGTCGATCCGGCGCAACCAAATTTATTTATAGCCCGTTATGAGCGGTTGCTGCTGCCCTGGAAAACATCTTCGGACGAGGTGTTCGTGTCGATGATGTCGAAGAGGTTGGTCGACGAGGACGCGGCCGAGCCCGACGCCGCCGAGTCCAAAGATCGCCTGAGCAGGATTTCCGCGAAATCCGCGTAGGCCTCGTCGGCGGAAACGCTGACGAGCACGTTTTCCAGGGCGCCCGTAGGTGCTCCGGGGAAAATTATGCTCCGGCTCGCATGCTTGAAGCCATAACCGGCGGCGACCCCCTTTTCGACAAGCACGGGTGCGACGATCGAAATGCCCCAGTCAAGAGGCCAGCGGGAGGCGGCATACGCCCTTCCGAGGCGCCCTGGGAGGCGCGACAGCCGTAGGCCGCGAAAATCAGGCCGCACCCAGACCGATCCGCCGTAAGCAACAACTCCGGTTATCAACTTCGCATCCGGGGCGGTGACGACGCAAGGCTGCCCCTCGTCGTTCCCTTCATATAGCATCGCATTGGCTTCCTGTTCCAATGTCGTCTCAGGCCAGTAATGGATGCGGCCGGCATGAGTCACTGCGATCTCGCCATCGCTGTCTTCTCCGGAGATCCAGTATGAATTCTCCGGTCGTAGATCGGAGTATTCTGGGTTGAACATTTTCATTAGAGGATACCAAGTTCCGTCCACAACTCTCTGTTTGTTCAAGTAAAGTAATTCGTCGAAATCGTGGCGAAGCCGCAAGCGAATACCCAATTGCCGCATCGCCTTGTCGCCCTCGAGCACGAATGTTGACAGCAATCGGGTCGGGCCGTGCTTGATTGTCAGCGCGTCCGGCAGGCGCAAATTATTGTCGGGGACGATGTTGGGATAGATCAGACTCATCTCGAAGCTCCTTAACCTTGATGCCGACGCTTTACGGCTGATCAGCCGATTGCCGGAAATCTCCCTAAGATTAATGAAACATTAGTACCGTTTTAGTTGAATGTCAATACAAAATTACAGTCATTAGTCTGATTGCCAGTCAAGGCGGCTCTAGCTATGGTAAACGGCACGTCTACCGATTGCCGATGCTGACGATGATTTGACATTATGCTGACACGTTGCGTGGTGACGGGCGACGATCGAGACGGTGCGGACGATTTTTTGACGAAAACAGCGCGAATTGGCACCTGGTCCAAACCGCAGCCAAGCCACTCGGATCTCTGGGGCACCGGCCCGAATCGCGCCGACTCCATTGCGCCCTCGGTCGCACCGCCCGATCGCGTTTGTGATCCGGCATCGGTGGCGTTGGGTCCAAGGTTGTGCAACCACGTTGCGCGGCGCGCGGGTTGACCGGATAATCCGGCGCACCAGCCACTCGAGACAGCCGACGAGGTGATAATGGGCACCGGGATCAGATGTCGGCGCAGCGGCCGGCGTTGAGCTTGGTGGCTACCAGGCCGAGCCCACCGTAGCAGGCACTGGGCGGGGCGGCCTTCGGCCGCGAGATCTGCGGCGTCAACCATCAAATCCGCGCCGTCGGCGATCGCCTTGCCGAAGCGGCCAATCTCGCCATGGCGGCGGTCTGGTTCGATCGGGTTGCGCACGGGGGCGCAATCGGCCGCCCTCGCGGGCGACGTCGCGAACGACCATGGATCGTGCCAAAGATCAACCTCGCCGGCACCGCGCCGCGCACGGCGCAGCAGAGCCCGTAAAAGGTCCGATTGCTTCAGACGGCATGTCGGTTGAGCCGAAGCGAATCCATGGGGAGCCTCGATGACCAGCAAGGATGAGCTGAAACGCGCGGCCTGCGCGGCGGTCGACCGCCATGCCGACGCGATCATCGATCTCGGCGAGACCATCCTGCGCAGCCCGGAAACCGGGTTCAACGAGGTCAGGATCGCAGCACTCGTCGCCGGCCGGATGGCGGCCCTCGGCCTGGCGCCGCGCACCGGGCTCGCTTTGTCCGGGGTCAAGGCCGGCTTTCGGGGCGGCTGCCGGGGCCGCGGCTCGCGCTCGTCGGCGAGCTCGACAGCCTGCGCACCTCGGAGCATCCGCTGACCGATCCCCGGACCGGGGCGGCGCACAACTGCGGGCACAACGCGCAGATCGCCGGGATGCTCGGCGCGGCAATCGCGCTGACCGAGGCCAAGGCGGCCAACCACATGGCCGGCGAGATCGTCTTTTTCGCGGTCCCAGCCGAAGAGTTCATTGCTTTGGTCTGCTTCTGGTCTGCGCGACCTTCAGCGGGGCGACGCTGCGCGTGCTCACGCTCTGATCCGATTTCGGCGATCTCTACCCATCCGCGGCGCGGGGGTAGGGATCGCGTTCTTGTGTCCGCGACCGGGCCGTTGCATTGATGATGTCCAGTCTGCAGCGGAGCCGAGGGGCCGCGATGTTGAGCCAATGGTCGGATGCGGCAGCCGAGCGGCTGGCCCGCCTCCATGCCGATCGCGGGGTCGGGCGCGATCTCGCCTTGCGCGTCTATACCTCGCGGCTGCTGGGGCAGGATCCGAAGCTGGTGCTGCACGGCGGTGGCAACACCTCGGTCAAGACCGTGGTCGAGGATCTGCTCGGCGAGCCCGCCGAGGTGCTGTGCGTCAAAGGCAGCGGCTGGGACATGGCGGCGATCGAGCCGGCCGGGCTCCCGGCGGTGCGGCTGGCGCCGCTGCGCAAGCTGCGCGCCCGCGACAGCCTGTCGGACGAGGAGATGGTGCGGGTGCAGCGCGCCAATCTGATCGACCCGAATGCGCCCAACCCCTCGGTCGAAACCCTGCTGCACGCCTTTCTACCGCACAAATACGTCGACCACACGCATTCGAGCGCGGTCCTGAGCCTCGCCGACCAGCCCGACGCGGCCGAGCGCTGCGCCGATCTCTACGGCGGGCGGATGGGGCTCGTGCCCTACATCATGCCAGGCTTTCTGCTGGCCAAGGTGGCGGCCGAGGCTTTCGAGGCCGATCCCGCGGTCGAGGGGTTGGTGCTGCTGAAGCACGGCATCTTCAGCTTTGGCGACACCGCGCGGGACGCCTACGAGCGGATGATCGCCGCGGTCTCGATGGCCGAGGAGCGCCTCGCCGCAAGCCGCAAAACCGTGTTCGCCGCTGCCCGCCTGCCCGCCGCGATCGCCGGCGCAGCCGAGATAGCGCCGATCCTGCGCGGCGCCTGCGCGATCCCGTCGGCGACCGAGGCCGGGGCGTATAAGCGGTTCATCCTCGATTTCCGCACCGGCCCGGCGGTGCTGAACTACGTCAACGGCGTCGATCTCGGCCGCTATAGTCAGGAGGGGGTAGCCACGCCCGATCACACGATCCGCACCAAGAACTACCCGCTGACCGTGCCGGCGCCCGAGGCGGGCAGTCTCGACCGGTTCAAGCAGGCGGTCGGCGCCGCGGTCGCCCGGTTCGCCGCCGACTACCACGCCTATTTCGCCCGCCACAACGCCCGCCAGGCGACGCCAAAGCACGAGCTCGATGCGGCGCCGCGGGTGATCCTCGTGCCCGGGCTGGGGCTGTTCGGGCTCGGCGGCAACGCTAAGGACGCGCGGGTCGCCGCCGACCTCGCGCTGTCGACGATCGAGACCGTCACCGACGCCGAGGCGGTCGGCCGGTTCCAATCGATCAGCGAGGCCGATCTGTTCGACATCGAATACTGGTCGCTCGAACAAGCGAAGCTCGGTCAGGCAGCCGAAGCGCCGCTCGCCGGCCAGATCGCGGTGGTGACCGGCGCAGCCGGCGCGATCGGCTGGGCGACCGCCAGGGCGATAAGCCGGGCCGGGGCCGAGCTGGCGCTCCTCGACATCGACGGCCCGGCGGTCGAGGCGGCCGCGAAAAAGCTCGGCGGCGCCGCCCTCGGCCTCGCCTGCGACGTGACCGATCCGGCGTCGGTGCGCCTGGCATTCGACCGGATCGCGACCCGGTTCGGCGGGCTCGACATCGTCGTCTCCAATGCCGGGGCAGCCTGGCAGGGCCGGATCGGCGAGGTCGAAAACCGGGTGCTGCGCCAGAGCTTCGAATTGAACTTTTTCGCCCACCAGCATGTGGCGCAAAACGCGGTGCGGATCATGCTGGCGCAGGGGACCGGCGGCGTTCTGCTGTTCAACGTGTCGAAGCAGGCGGTCAACCCCGGTCCGAATTTCGGTCCCTACGGCGTGCCCAAGGCCGCGACCCTGGCGCTGATGCGGCAATACGCGCTCGATTACGGCGCCGACGGCATCCGCGCCAACGCGGTCAACGCCGACCGCATCCGGAGCGGGCTGTTGACCCCGCCGATGATCGCCGCCCGCGCCAAGGCCCGCGGCCTCAGCGAGCACGACTACCTCGCCGGCAATCTGCTCGGCCGCGAGGTGATGGCCGAGGACGTCGCCCAGGCCTTCCTGCACCAGGCGCTGGCCCTCAAAACCACCGCCGACGTCACCACCGTCGATGGCGGCAACATCGCCGCGGCGCTACGATAGGGATAAGCTGGGGCGCTTCCAGGGAGGATGATCATGCGCAACCGCCTTCTCTCGACGCCGCTCTGGCTCGGCCTGTGGCTGTTGGTTTTGGCCGGGTGTGCCCCGCCGTCGACGGGGCCGGCCTCGCCGGCACAGATTCACGCGCTTGCGCCGGGGATGGCGCGGGTGTGGATCCTGCGCCAGGCAAACGCGCCGGGCGGCAATGTCGAGGCCGCCGACCCGATGGTCTACGTCAACGGCACGCCGATCGCGCCGAGCGCGGCCGGCACCGCCTACTATCGCGATTTCGCGCCCGGAACCTACCGCTTCACGGTGCAGGCCTACGGCACCCCGACCGGGCTCGGCGACACCTATCAGCTGGTGCCCGAAACGCAGACCTACCTGCAGGTCATGGGGGTGCCGAACTGGCAATTGGGCTCCTCGGTCGGCGGCGGCAGCTTTGCCCTCCTGGCGATGTCGCCGCAGACCGCGATGCAATATCTGCCGACCATGACCGATCTCGGCCCGCGCTGATCGCGGGGTCTGCCGGCGCGCCCGGCCGGCTTCGCGGCTAGCCGCGGCCGACGAACGGCATCTTGGTCGCCATCACGGTCAGAAACTGGACGTTGGCCTCGGGGGTCACGGTCGACATGAAGACGATCGCGCGGGCGACGTTGCCCACATCCATGGTCGGCTCCTCGATGACCGCGCCGTTGGCCTGCTGCACGCCGCGCTGCATGCGCTGGGTCATCTCGGTCAAGGCGTTGCCGACATCGATCTGGCCGCAGGAGATGTCGTATTTGCGGCCGTCGAGCGAGGTCGATTTGGTGAGCCCGGTGATCGCGTGCTTGCACGAGGTGTAGGCGACCGAATTGGGCCTGGGCACATGCGCCGAGATCGAGCCGTTGTTGATGATCCGGCCGCCCATCGGCTTCTGCTCCTTCATGATCTTGAAGGCTTCCTGGGTGCACAGGAACGACCCGGTCAGGATCGAGCTGACCACCGCCTGCCAGCGCTCGAACGCCAATTCCTCGATCGGCGCCGCGGCCCCGAAACCGGCGTTGTTGAACAGCACGTCGAGCCGGCCATAGGTCGCCTTGGCCTTGGCGAAGAGCGCCTTGACCGAGTCGGGATCGCCGACATCGGTCGGCACGCCGAGCGCCTTGCCTTGCATGCTTTCGATCTCGCCGACCACCGCCTGCAGCGGCTCGGGCCGGCGACCGGCGACAACCACCGCGAACCCTTCCCTGGCCAGCGCCAAGACCGAGGCCTTGCCGATGCCGCTGCCGCCGCCGGTGACGAGGGCGACCTTCCCGTTCGAGTTCATAGCGCCGTCTCCTGTTATCGATGCAAAGGGCCTGGCCGACGATAGCAGCTTCGTTCGGCGCGCGGGGTGCGAAATTGTGCTTCGTAACGCGCCGCGCCATGGCCAGCTCGGCGGCTCGATAGCCTGCCACCTCTGGTTGCGGCATCATTCGGCTGTCGGCTGCATCAGCAGCAGATCAGCAGCGAACTTTCATCTAAAGGTTTAGCGCCAGCCGGGCGGGTTGGCGGCGTGGCCGGCTTCGACCTCGGTCACGCGCCGGGTCGCTGGTCTCGAGTGACCGGACGAAGACTCCATCGACCATCGGCATCTCCTCGCTTCCTGCCGCGACGCCCGCACAGGCGACGCGATCGGCGGGAGCATGTCATACGATATCGGTGATTTTAGGGTCGCTGTATTCGCAATAAGCGTCGCGATCTTCCGAAGCGTCAGTCGGAAGGCCGAGCGTCGCGAAGGCCTACGGAAGACACCGAGCGGTGGGTCAGCGCAGGTCGTAGGCTTGGCGTGCCAACAGTTTCCAGCTTCGGTCCTGCTTTTGCCAGACCGCGAGCACGCCGATCCTGACACTATGCGGCTTGCCGTCGATTTCAGATTCGGAGACGTAGAGGTGACGCGCGATCGCGGCATCGCCGACCACCGCGACGGTGAGATCCGGGAAGGTCAGCGACTTGACGACCGCCTTCCTAGTCATAACGCCCTCGACAAACTGGGCCTTGCTCTGAAGCTTGCCACTCGAATGGCCGTAGCTCAGCTGAGTGGCGGTCAGCTGCTGCAACTGGCCCTTGTCCGCCGACAGCAGCGCCTTGCGCAGCGCCTCGACATTCTCTTTGACCGCCGCCTCGTCGGAAGCGTCGGCAACCACCGCAGAACTGCCCACCCAGCTCGCCGTGCCGAGCGCAACCGCGCCCACGATCGCCAAATTACGACGGGTCACATCCATGGCTTCCTCCCTCGTCCTGATCGCTCCGGATCAACCCCCGGATTTCTCCATTCCTGCCCAACCGTCCTGAAGGGCTCGGATTTCCGCCCCGATTCCTACCGTGCCCGGCGCAGCCAGGTCGCCCCATCATATTCCAGACCGACGCGCCCATTAAGTAACCGGGGGTGAGGCCGTGGGCTCGGAACCAGTCCTTCAGAGCTGATTTTTTGTCGGACAGCACACGGTCAATCTGATCCTCCTTCCGCGCAGCCCGCCCATGCCCTCTCCCGCTTGCGGGGCGAGGGAGCAGTCAGCAGGCGTGGCTGGCAGCGATGCGAGCCATCAGCCGCCGGGGTCGTCGTCGCCTCCGGGGCGGCGCTGTTGTTTGAGGGCGGCGCGGTGGGATTTGGCGGCGAGGCGGCGGCGGCGGGCGGCGGCGGTGGGTCGGGTCGGGCGGCGCGGGTCGGGCGGCGTGGCGGCGCGGCGGAGCAGGGCGACGAGGCGGTCGAGCGCGTCCTGGCGGTTGCGCTCCTGGGTGCGGAAGCGGCGAGCGGTGATGACCAGGACGCCGTCCTGGGTCAGGCGGCGGCCGGCGAGGCGGGCGGCCCGCTCGCGCACCGCGGGCGGCAGGCTCAGGGCGCCGGTGAGGTTGAGGCGCAGCTGCACCGCGGTCGCGACCTTGTTGACGTTTTGGCCGCCCGGGCCGGAGGCGCGGATAAAGTTTTCCTCGATCCGGCTGTCATCGAGCACGATATCGCCTATGATCGGGATCATGCTGCGGTGCGGGGTGCGCTGCGGCGGGGAGTTCGGAACATAGCGCTTTCCGCGGCATGGGATGGTAGTGTAATCGAGGACGACGCGGTGCCCGGCGCGTGCCCCCCGATGCAGCCGCACCGCGTCAGTGTGTTTTGGCGGGCCGGATCATCGCGTTTCGAGGCCCGCGTCATTCAGGAGCGAACATGCCCACTCTGAACTTTACCGCGCCGACGACGGTGGACGAGGCGGTCAAGATCTTGGCCGGAAGTTCCGGCATGGCCAAGGTATTGGCCGGCGGCACCGATCTCCTGGTGCAGCTGCGCTCGGGCCGCACCCGGCCGGATGTGATCGTCGACACCAAACGAATCCCGGAGATGATCGGCATCCGCGAGGAAGCCGGTCGGTTCGTCATCGGCGCGTCCACCCCCGGAACCATGCTGTTCGAGAACAAAGCGCTGACCCAGGCGTGGCCGGGCATCGTCGAGGGCATGGATTTGATCGGCTCGGAGCAGATCCAGGGGCGGGCCTCGCTCGCCGGCAATCTGTGCAACGCCTCGCCGGCGGCCGACAGCGTGCCGGCGCTGATCGCGGCGCGCGCCACCTGCGTCATCGCCGGCCCCGGCGGGCGGCGCGAGGCGCCGGTCGAGGCGATCGTCACCGGGCCGGGCCGCACCTCGCTCGCCAAGGGCGAGTTCCTCGTGGCGTTTCATGTGCCGAAGCCAAAGCCGCACCAGGCCGACGCCTATCTGCGCTTCATCCCGCGCACCGAGATGGACATCGCGGTGGTCGGCTGCGCGGTCAACGTCACCCTCGATACGAGCGGCCAGTGCACCGACGCGCGCGTCGTGCTCGGCGCGGTGGCGCCGACCCAGATCATTTGCGAGGCGTCGGCCAAGGCGCTGATCGGGCACCGGCTCGACGAGGCGACCCTCGCCGCGCTCGACGCCGCGGCCGGCAAGGCCTGCAACCCGATCAGCGACAAACGCGGCACCATCGAATACCGGATCAAGGTCGCGGGCGTGCTCGCACGCCGCGCGGCCGCCATTGCCTTTGAACGCGCTGGAGCACGCTAATGGCCAAACACCACGTATCGACTATCATCAACGGCGAGCCGGTCGAATTTCTGTGCGAGCCGCAGCAGACCCTGCTCGACGTGCTGCGCGACGAGCTCAATCTGACCGGCAGCAAGGAAGGCTGCAGCTCGGGCGATTGCGGCGCCTGCACCGTCATCGTCGACGGCAAGATCGCCTGCTCGTGCCTGATGCTGGGGGCCGAGGCCGAAGGCCGCAAGATCCAGACCGTCGAGGGCATCGCCCAGGGCGATCACCTGCACCCGGTGCAGCAGAAATTCCTCGAGCACGCGGCACTGCAATGCGGGTTCTGCACACCGGGCTTTATCGTCGCGGCCAAGGCGTTGCTCGACGAGAACCCGGACCCGACCGAGGAGGAAACCCGCTACTGGCTCGCCGGCAATTTGTGCCGCTGCACCGGCTATGACAAGATCATCCGCGCCGTGCTCGACGCCGCTTCCGTGATGAGACAGGAGGCCGGGCGATGAGTTTCCTCGACAAAGCCGATCTGAAGGTCGTCGGCACCCGCCCCATTCGCCCCGACGGCGTCGACAAGGTCACCGGACGGGCCAATTTCGGCGCCGACATGACGATGCCGGGGATGCTGTGGGGCAAGATCAAGCGCAGCCCGCACGCACATGCGCGCATCGTGTCGATCAATACCGACAGGGCGATGGCCTTGGCCGGCGTCAAGGCGGTGACGACGCGCGCCGATTTCCCGGATATCGCGCCGTCGCGGGCGTTCATCGGCGCCGCCCCGGCCAATCTGCGCGACCTGTCGCGCAACTGCATGGCCAAGGGCAAGGCGCTCTATGAGGGCCACGCGGTGGCCGCGGTCGCCGCGGTCTCGCCGGCGATCGCCGAGCAGGCGCTCGAGCTGATCGAGGTCGAATACGAGGTATTGCCGCATGTGATGGACGTCGAGGCGGCGATGGCGCCCGATGCGCCGGTATTGCTCGACGACATCTTCACCTCCGGCGTCGAGCCGAAGCCGACCAAGGCATCCAACGTCGCGAAGATGGTCCGCTTTGCCAAGGGCGATGTCGAGGCCGGGTTCGCCGAGGCCGATGTCGTGGTCGAGCGGCGCTATACGACGCAGCCGGTGCACCAGGCCTATATCGAGCCTCATGCCTGCGTGGTTTCGGTCGGGCCGGACGGCCAGTGCACGATCTGGAGCTCGAGCCAGGGCCAGTTCATGGTCCGCGGCTACACCGCGCGCATCGTCGGCGCCGACATTGCCGACATCCGGGCGATACCGGCCGAGATCGGCGGCGGCTTTGGCGGCAAGACCATCGTCTATCTCGAGCCGATCGCCTACATGCTGTCGAAGAAATCGGGACGGGCGGTCAAGATCGTGATGAGCCGCGAGGAGGTGTTCCGGGCGACCGGCCCGACCTCGGGCGCCGTCGTCGAGGTCAAGCTCGGCGCCAAGAAAGACGGCCGGCTGACCGCCGCCAAGGCCGTGCTCAAATACCAATCGGGCGCGTTCCCCGGCTCGCCGGTCAACCAGGGCTGCATGTGCGCCTTTGCCTCGTACGATCTGCCGAATGTCGAAACCGTCGGCTATGACGTCTTGAGCAACCGGCCCAAGGTCGCGGCCTATCGCGCGCCGGGCTCGCCGATCTCGGCCTTCGGGGTCGAAAGCTGCCTCAACGAGCTGGCCGGCGAGCTCGGCATCGACCCGCTGGCGCTGCGCGAGATGAACGGCGCCAAGGACGGCACCAAGGCGGCGCACGGCCCGACGTGGGTCAATATCGGCTATCTGAAGACGCTCGAAGCCGCGCGCGGCACCGAGCATCTGAACGCGAAGCTCGGCCCCAACCAGGGGCGCGGCGTCGCCTGCGGCTTCTGGCACAATGCCGGCGGCGAATCGAGTGCCGCGGTGCATGTCAACGAGGACGGCACGGTCACCGTGACCGAGGGCCATCCCGACATCGGCGGCTCGCGCGCCTCGATGGCGATGATGGTAGCCGAGGTTTTGGGGGTGCCGTTCGCCAGCGTGCGCCCGGTGGTCGGCGACACCACGGCGATCGGCTTCAGCGCCTCGACCGGCGGCAGCCGCGTCACCTTTGCCGGCGGCATGGCGGTGACCCAGGCGACGCAAAAGGTCGTCGAGGAATTGAAGAAGCGCGCTGCGGTGACCTGGGACATCAGCCCCGAAGCGGTCGAGTGGAAGGACGGCAAGGCGTTCCCGGCCGGGCCGAATGCCGGCGGCTTCGAGCCGCTGCCATTGGAGGAGCTGGCGGCCAAATCTGCGCGCACCGGTGGCCCGATCAGCGCCGAGGTGCAGATCAACGCGCAGGGCCAGGGGCCGGGCTTCGCCACCCATATCTGCGATGTCGAGGTCGATCGCGAGACCGGCCACGTCAAGATCCTGCGCTACACCGCGATCCAGGATGTCGGCCGGGCGATCCACCCCTCCTATGTCGAGGGGCAGATGCAGGGTGGTGTCGCGCAAGGGGTGGGCTGGGCGCTCAACGAGGAATACATCTACGACAAGGACGGCAAGCTCGAAAACGCCGGGTTTCTCGACTACCGGGTGCCGGTCGCCTCGGACATGCCGATGATCGAGACGATCATGGTCGAGGTGCCCAACCCGCGCCATCCGTTCGGCGCGCGCGGGGTCGGCGAGGTGCCGATCGTGCCGCCGATGGCTGCGGTCGCCAACGCCATCGCCGACGCCACCGGCATCCGGCTGCGCGACCTGCCGATGTCGCCGCCGCGGCTGCTGGCGGCGCTCGACCGGGTGGCGCCGATGCGGCAAGCGGCGGAGTAGCCGGCGCCGAATAACGTTGTTCTTGCGAGGAGCGAAGCGACGAAGCAATCCCGAACGCAGTGCGCCCACCCGGCGCGAGATTGCTTTGCTGCGCTCGCAATGACGGTGCAATTTTTTCCCCGGAATCCGCTGCTGTCCGGGCAACGGTAGAGTGGGAGTGAGGTTTCATGACGTTCATCGCCAAGGAATTCCAAAAGGTCGTCGGGACCCGCCCGATCCGCCCCGACGGCGTCGACAAGGTCACCGGGCGGGCCAATTTCGGCGCCGACATGGTGATGCCGGGAATGCTGTGGGGCAAGGTCAAGCGCAGCCCGCACGCGCACGCCCGGATCCTGTCGATCAACACCGAAAAGGCCAAGGCCCTGCCTGGGGTCAAGGCGGTGATCACCTGGGAGGACTTCCCGGCGATTGCGTCGGAGGAGGCGTTTGTCGGCGAAGGGCCGATGAACTTCCGCGACCTGTCGCGCAATTGCATGGCCCGCGAGCGGGCGCTCTATGACGGGCACGCGGTGGCCGCGGTCGCCGCGATCTCGCCGGCGATCGCCGAGCAGGCCTGCGAATTGATCGAGGTCGATTACCACGTATTGCCGCACGTCATCGACGTCGAAGAGGCGATGAAGCCCGACGCGCCGCTGTTGCACGACGACCTTTATACCCAGGGGGTCGAGCCCAAGCCGACCCGGCCCTCGAACATCGCCAAGCGGGTGGCGTTCGCCAAGGGCGACATCGAAGCCGGGTTCCGCGAGGCCGATGTCACGATCGAGCGGCGCTACACGACAAAGCCGGTGCACCAGGGCTATATCGAGCCGCACGCCTGCGTCGTCTCCTATGCCAGCGACGGGCAGTGCACGATCTGGAGCTCGAGCCAGGGCCAGTTCATGGTCCGCGCCTATTGCGCCAAATTGCTCGGTCTCGACATCTCCGATATTCGCGCGATCCCGGCCGAGATCGGCGGCGGGTTCGGCGGCAAGACGCTGGTTTATCTCGAGCCGCTGGCCCTGGCGATGGCCAAGAAATCGGGCCGGCCGGTCAAGATGGTGATGAGCCGGGAAGAGGTGTTCCGCGGCACCGGCCCGACCTCGGGCGGGGTCATCGAGGTCAAGATCGGGGCCAAGAGGGACGGCCGGATCGTCGCCGCCGACCTCGCGCTCAAATACCAGGCCGGCGCGTTTCCGGGCTCGCCAGTCGGGCCGGGCTGCATGTGCGGCTTTGCCATGTACGACATCCCCAATGTCAACATCGTCGGCTACGACGTGGTCTCGAACCGGCCGAAGGTCGCGGCCTATCGGGCCCCGGGCGCGCCGATCTCCTCGTTCGGCGTCGAAAGCTGCATGGACGAACTGGCGGCCCAGCTCGACATCGACCCGCTGGCGCTGCGCGAGAAGAACGCGGCCAAGGACGGCACCAAGGCGGCGCACGGGCCGACCTATGTCAATATCGGCTATGCCGAGACCGTCGACGCGGCCAAGAACCACCCGCATCTGCAGCACAAGCTCGGCCCCAACCAGGGCCGCGGCGTCGCCTCCGGGTTCTGGTTCAACATCGGCGGCGAGTCGAGTGCGGCGGTGCACATCAACGAAGACGGCACCGCGGTCGTCGTCTCCGGCAACCCGGACATCGGCGGCTCGCGCGCCTCGATCGCGATGATGGCGGCCGAGGTGCTCGGCATCCCGGTCGAAAAGGTCCGGCCGATCGTCGGCGACACCAGCTCGATCGGGTTTTCGTTCCTGACCGGCGGCAGCCGCGTCACTTTCGCCACCGGCATGGCGGCGACCCAGGCTGCCGAAAAGGTCGTCGAGCAGCTGAAGCAGCGCGCCGCGATGATCTGGGACATCGCCCCCGACGCGGTCGAGTGGAAGGACGGCAAGGCGTACCCGGCCGGCGCCAACGCCGGCAGCTTCGAGCCCTTGCCGTTGGCCGAGATCGCGCTCAAATCGGGGCGGACCGGCGGGCCGATCAGCGCCGAGGTGTCGCTCAACGCGCAAGGGGCGGGGCCGGGCTTCGCCACCCATATCTGCGACGTCGAGGTCGATCCGGAGACCGGCCACGTCAAGATCCTGCGCTACACCGCGGTGCAGGATGTCGGGCGCGCGATCCACCCCTCCTATGTCGAGGGCCAGATCCAGGGCGGCGTCACCCAGGGGGTCGGCTGGGCGCTCAACGAGGAGTACATCTACGACAAGGATGGGCGCCTCGAAAACCCGGGCTTTCTCGACTATCGCTGCCCGGTCGCCTCCGACATGCCGATGATCGAGGCGGTCATGGTCGAGGTGCCGAACCCGCGCCATCCGTTCGGCGCGCGCGGCGTCGGCGAGGTGCCGATCGTGCCGCCGATGGCTGCGGTCGCCAACGCGATCGCCGCCGCCACCGGGATTCGGCTGCGCGACCTGCCGATGTCGCCGCCGCGGCTGCGCGCCGCACTCGACGCGCAAGAACCGGTGCGCAAGGCGGCGGAGTAACGTGTCGGGCGTCATTGCGAGGAGCGAAGCGACGAAGCAATCTCGACAGTTCGGGCCAGGTGGAACGGGATTGCTTCGCTGCGCTCGCAATGACGGCAGACGCCCTCCTCGCTGCTCGTCTTCGCCGGCTTGACGAGACGGAAGGACCGACCATGCCGCACGTCGTGATCTCGGGCTCGGCGGCGCGCCGGTTTACCGGCGGGCTCTCCGAGTTCGACGTGGAAGCGGACAATTTCCGTCGGCTGATCCTTGAGCTCGACCGCCGTTTCCCCGGCCTCGGCCATCAGGTCGAGGAGGGAATGGCGGTGGCGATCAACGGCGAGATCTATCAGGACGCCTATCTGGCTCCGCTCGCCCCCGACAGCGAAATCTACCTGATCCCGAAGATCGGCGGCGGCTGACCTGCCGCATTGGCTCGCAACGCCGGCGCGGAGCCCGCAATGAAAACAAAAGCGCTGCCATTCCCGTGAGCCGTCATGGCCGGACTTGTTCTGGCCATCCACGTGCCCCGATCGGGGTCGAAGAAAGCAGTGGATCACCGGGACGAGCCCGGTGACGACGACTGAGACTAGGGGCCTTGGGCTGCCCGCCAGTTGGCGTGCGATGTCAAACAGCCGTGAGACGCGACCCGGTGATCCACGCCTTTGTCGGCCTCGGTGAAGGCGAGCATGGCGGTGACGTACGGATGGAGCACTCTCGTCATGGCCGTGCTTGAGCCAGAGCATCTGCTCGCCTTTAACGGAAACGAAGGATCGCCCGTAGACCCTTGAGCGTTAGCCTATGGCTGCAGCAGGAGGTCGGGGCGGCGTCTATGGTCGAGGTTGTCTGGGGGCGTTTGCTTTCGGGCCGGCGCCGGCGCCCCCGCGGCGATCGCAGCCGGTTGTTCGGGCACATTGTGGTCGTGCTGCGCTGGGCGACGGCGCTCGCGGCGCTGGCGCTGCTCGGCTGGGGAATTGCCGCCGAGATCCGCACTTCCTTCCTGCAGTCCCGGATCTTTTCGGCCTTGGCCCGGAAAATGACCTACACGGTCGAGCCGGGGGCCAGCCGCACCATTATCTATCCCAGGGGTGGGCCTTACGATCAGCGCCTCGGCTATGCCGAGCTGCCGCGGTTTATCGGCGCGCTCGGCAAGGACCGTTACCTCGTCGCTCGCCAGGCGCGCTGGTCGCCGGCGCTCGAACGCTTTGTCGAGAATGGCGGCTACGCGATCTATCATGAAAAATCGCGGGCCGGGCTCGAGCTGTTCGATCGCAACGGTGCCGCCCTCTACCGGGCGCGCTACCCGGCACGCACCTATCGTGATTTTGCCTCGATCCCGCCGCTGGTGGTCGACAGCCTGCTGTTCATCGAGGACCGCGACCTCTTGGCGGCGAACGATCCCGAACGCGATCCGGCGATCGACTGGCACCGCTTTTTGCTGGCCATCGGCGGCCGCCTCGCCGGCCTGATCGATCGGCGGTGGCGCGAGGGCGGGGCCAGCACTTTGGCGACCCAGACCGTCAAGTTTCGCCATTCTCCACAGGGCCGCACGCCGGATGACCGCGAGAAGTTGCGGCAGATGGTCACGGCGGCAATCCACGCCTACCGGCACGGGCCCGAGACGATTGTGGCGCGGCAGCGGATCGTCGCCGCCTATCTCGATTCCGAGCCGCTCGGCTCGCGCAAGGGTTATGGCGAAATCATCGGCCTACCCGAGGCGCTGTGGCGCTGGTACGGGACCGATCCGAGCGCCGCCCGCCGGGTGCTGACCACGCCCGCGGCAACCCCAGCCGAGCTCGCCCGCAAGGGGGAGATCTATCGGCAGGTCTTGAGCCTGTTGCTGGCCGGCCGCCGCCCGGCCTACTACCTGAACACCGACCATCGCGCGCTCGCCGCCCTGACCGACCGGTATTTGTACGCGCTGAGCGCAGCCGGGATCATCGATCCTGCGCTGCGCGACGCTGCTCTCGCCGGCTCGCTCGGCTTTACCGCCGAACCGGCAGCGTCCGCGGCGCACTCCTATGTCGCCGACAAGGCGAGCGACCAGCTGCGCGACGAGCTCGTCTCGCAGCTCGATCTCCCAAATTATTATGCGCTCGACCACCTCGACCTCAGCGGCTGGTCGAGCATCGACCAGGGTTCCCAACGGCGCGTCGGCACCGTGTTATCGCAGCTCGGCGATCCTGGGTATGACCGATCGCTGGGGCTCTACGGGCGTCAGCTGCTGGGCGGCGCCAGCCCGGCGCGGCTCGCCTGGAGCGTCGTCCTCTACGAGCGCGGCGCCGGCGCCAATTATGTGCGGATTCGCGCCGACAGCCTGAACCAGCCGTTCGACATCAATGCCGGGGCCAAGCTGATGCTGGGCTCGACGGCAAAGCTGCGCACCTTGATTACCTATCTCGACATCGTCGCCGCACTGCACCACAAGCTCGCACCGTTGCCGCACAGCCAGCTGCTCGCCGCTTCCGCCGCGGCCAGCGACGATCCGATCGGCAAATGGGCGGCCGATTACCTCAGCGACGCCAAGGACCGCGGCCTCGAACCGATGCTCGCGGCGGCAATGCAGCGGACCTACTCGGCGAGCCCGGGCACGTTCTTTACCGGAGGCGGGCTGCAGAGCTTTGTCAATTTCGCCAAATGGGAGAATCGCGAACGGCCGACCGTGGCCGAGGCGTTTGCGAATTCGATCAATCTCGCCTTTGTCCGGCTGATGCGCGAGGTGGTCGACCATTACATCGCGGCCGACGACCAAAGCACGGCCGAGCTGCTGCGCAATCCCGACGATCCGGAGCGCATGATTTATTTGTGGCGCTTTGCCGATCAGGAGGGGCGCGATTATCTCGACCGGTTCTGGCACGATTATCACGCTCGCACGCAGCAGCAGGCATTGGACCTGCTGGCGAGCCGCACCCGGCCGGACGCGCAACGGCTGGCCGCGGTATTCCGGAGTGTCGACCCGGACGCCAGCAAGGATGCGCTGGCGGCGTTTCTGGCCCGGCAATTGCCGCACGCCGCGATCAGCGACGACCGGCTCTGGGACCTCTATCGCCAATCGAGCCCACGCACGGTTTCGCTGCGGGATCGCGGCACTATCGCCGGGGTTCACCCGCTCGAATTATGGCTCGTCGGCTATCTGCAAACCCACCCCGACGCCTCGCGCGCCGACATGCTGCGGGCCAGCGAGCGGGCGCGCCAGGAGGTCTATGCCTGGCTGTTCAGGCGGCGCAGCGCGCATTTGCAGAATTTGCGGATCCGCACCCTGCTCGAACAGCAAGCGTTTGACCGCATCCTTCAGGACTGGCGGCGGCAGGGCTACCCGTTCGACCGCCTGGTCCCATCCTTGGGGACCGTGCTGGGCAGCTCGGGCGATCGCCCCGACGCGCTCGCCAGCTTGATCGGGATCATCGTCGACAACGGTGTGCGGCAGCCGACCGTCGATCTCGAGCGGCTCGATTTCGCCGAGGGCACGCCCTATGAGACCGATCTCGTCGCCGCTCCCAAGCCCAAGCTCGTGCTCGATCCGGCGGTGGCCCGGACGGTGCGGCAGGCGTTGCTCGCGGTGGTGGCGCGCGGCACCGGGACCGCGGTGCGCGGCACCTATCGGGCGGCTGATGGAAGCCTGCTGGCGGTCGGCGGCAAGACCGGAACCGGCGACAACCGGTTCGACCATTTCGGCAGCGGCGGCCGGGTGATCGGGCAGCGGGTGGTCGACCGCACCGCGACCTTTGCGTTCTTTCTCGGCAACCGGTTTTTCGGTACGATCACCGCTTATGTGCCGGGGGCGATCGCGGCGCGGTACGATTTCACCAGCGCGCTCGCGGTGCATCTGTTGAAGGCGCTCGAGCCGCAGCTCGAGCCGCTGCTCCGATCGCCGGACGCCGCCGCGACATCGGCGGCGAGCGGGCGGCGGCAAGCGAAATTGTCTGACGCGCTGCACCACTCGACCGCCGCCGCCAATTAGCTAGGACCACGCCGCCGCTGGGCCGCCGCCGCTGGGCCGCCGTTGCTACTCGGCCGGGCCGCTCGTCAACAGATCGACCTTGTGATTGAGGGCGCCGATCAAGCCAGCGACCCCTTTGCGTCGCAGGATCGACTGGAACTCCGATCGCTGCGTCGCCAGCTGGCTGATCGTGCCGTCGAGATAGACGTCGGAAATCTGCCAGGACTCGCCGTTCTGCCGCATCAGGTAGTTGAGGGTCACGGGATCGGTGCCGGACTGCACGATCCTGGTCTTGACGATGACTTCGCCGCCATAGGGCTGATCGCCGGTGATCTCGAGCTGCTGACCCGAATAGCTGTCGAAGCGATAGGCGTAGGTCGCCGACACATAACGCCCGAAGGCATCGATCAGCTGCTGCTGCTGGGTCTGGGTCAGGTTGATCCAGTAAGGACCGACGGCCAGCCGGGTCATGAACGGCACATCGAACACATCATGAACAACCGGGGCCAAAGTCGCATAACGCCCGCTTTGGCCGAGCTCCGGACCGTTCTTCATCGTCGTCAGCAAAACGTCGTAAAAGCTGCGCACGCTCGCCTGCGGACTCATCGGAACCGCCGCCGCCTGGCGGGCAAGGACCCCGCCGGCAACGACCAGGCAGAGCGCTAAAACTTTGCCCAACCGGGTTCTGGGCGCCCGGGTAATCATTCCTTAGTCTCCTTGCTCGCTTGCAACCGCGGGCCTCCTTTGACCGGCAGCACGTAGGACCTGGCCGCATGATGCCGCCCGCGACAAAATTGTCATCGATCGATTTCGCGGCCGGCGGCTGGCCGCCCGCAAAACGCCGTAAGGGCACCGCAAATCGCCGGCGTGCCCGAATCGGCAGCGCGCCGCGGTGAACCATTCCGACCCCGCCCTGTTTGAAGACAATGGGATCGGTTGGAAGTCGGAGATACTGCGATGCTGAAATTCGCTCGAACATCGGCATTTGCCGCCGGCATGCTGACCGCCGCCGCAGCAACCGCGCATGCCCAGAGTATCGGCGGCTATCCAGGGACCGCCTACCAAACCCCGCCCGCCTACGCCTACAGCTATCCCGCTTACCATCCTGGGGCATATTATAATTCGGGACTGCCGGCATCCGGCTGGTATATGGGTCGGCCCTACGCGACGCCGAAGGCGTTCTGGGACCCCTATGTCGGGTCACGTCCGTATTCGGACAATGCCGGACCGAAGGCGAGCGGCCACGGCGACTGAGATGCGATCCGGTCGCGCGGCCGGCGCACTCGGGGCGTTCTTGCAATGACCGCGCAAAGTCGCACTAGGCTCCCGCTTCCCCGCCGGCTTCGCCAAGCCTGTTAGCCAGGTACAACCGCGTCATATCGCGCAATTCGACCAGCGCGCCAGGCGGGTCGCCCTGCGCCTGCTCGGCGATCAGCATGGCCATCACCCGCATGTTCTGGAGCAGGATAGCGGCCATGCTCTCGACCAGATCCGGCGAAAGCCGGGGGCTGCGGCCGAGCAGGATCCGGGCGATATGCCGGCGGATCAGTTGACGAAGCTCGGCGCGGCGGGCGGACCACTCGGAACGGGCGTCGAGCAGCGCTACCGCGGCGCTGGTTTCCTGGCGCAGCCCGACCAGAAGGTCGAGGAGCGCATCGGCGAGCGCCGTCGCCGAGAGCTCGGCGGCGCGTGCTTCGACCTCGTCCAGCGCCGCGGCGACAAGCTCGCCATATCCCGAAAGCAGCGCGTCAGCCAGAGCCTCCTTGCTCGGGAAGAATTGATAGAGCGAACCGATCGAGGCCCCGGCCAAGCCGGCGATTTCGGTCATCGTCGCCGCGTCGAACCCTTTTTCGGCGAAAGCGCTCGTTGCGGCCCGCATCAGGGCGGCGACGCGCAGCCGGCCGCGATGACGCTGGGGTGTGCGGCTGATCACCGACGCGGCCGGTGTTGAAATTTGCGAGGCTATCCTCATATGGGACATTTGTGAGGTTTCTCTCATATATCAATGGTCGCCAGGCGCTCGATCCTGGCAATCTGCACGAAAAAGGATGCCGCGGTGAGTTCCCGTTCGATCAAAAGCGGTTCGGGCCATGGCTGATGGCGGATTGACCGGGCTGGAGCCCGCCCCGCGCGCTGCCGAGCCCGCGGCGCGAGCCACCGAGCCCGCGGTCAAGGAGCGGGTGCGGGCGGCGCGGCCAGCGCCCGAAGCGCCGCTGCCAGACGATGCCGGCAAACGACGCCGCCGGCGGCTGCTGCGCTGGGGATTGTTTCTGCTGCTGCCGCTCGTGCTGCTCGCCGGCGCTTATTTTTACCTGCGCAGCAGCCGGTATATGTCGACCGACGACGCCCTGATCCAAGCCGACCAAGTCGCCCTCTCGACCGACGTGTCGGGTCTGGTCGAACAGATCGACGTCCGCGAGAACCAGCGCGTCACCGCCGGCCAGCCCCTGTTCAGCCTCGACCCGCTGCCGTTCCGGCTCAAGCTCGACCAGGCCCAGGCGCAACTCGGCGTCATCCGCGACAATGTCGACGCGCTGAAGGCCAATTATCAAAACCTGCAAGCCCAGATCGTGCAGGCGCACGACCAGATCGTTTTCGACCAGCGCCAATACGCCAGGCAAGCGACCCTCGCGCACGAGCAGTTCGCGCCGCAAACGGCGCTCGACCAGGCCTGGTTGAACTCGCACACGGCGCAGCAGACCTTGGCGTCGCTACAGGCGCAGCTGGCCGCGACCGCCGCCAATCTCGACGGCAACCCCAATCTCCCGGTTACCCAATATTCGCAATATCGACAAGCTTTGGCCCAGCGCGACGAGGACGCCCGCGAGCTGCGGGACACCGTGGTCAGAGCGCCCTATGCCGGCTATGTCACCAACGTCCCGTCGTTGGCGCTGGGGACCTGCCTGCCGGCCTCGACCACCGGCTTCTACCTGGTCCGCACGCCTCGTGTCTGGGTCGAGGCGCAGCCCAAGGAAACCGAGCTGACCTATGTGCGGCCGGGCCAGCCGGTAACCGTCACGGTCGACACCTATCCCGGCCGCGTCTGGCACGGCATCGTCGCCAGCCTTGCCCCGGCGGCGCAATCCCAGTTTTCGCTACTGCCGGCGCAGGACACCAGCGGCAATTGGGTCAAGGTCGTCCAGCGCATTCCGCTGCGGGCGGAAATCGACGTAGAGCCGGGCCAGCCGATGCTGCGCTCGGGCATGAGCGCCGAGGTCAAGGTCGACACCGGCACGGTTCATGGAGTGCCGCACGCATTCGCCTGGCTCTTTGGCCGAAGAACCGGGAACGGCTGATGGCCAGCCCCGATAATGCGGCGGCCGCGCCGGCCGCGGTCAACCGGGTCGCGATCACCGCGGTGGTCGGGCTGGCGACAATCATGCAGGCGCTCGACACCACGATCGCCAACGTTTCGCTGCCCTATATCCAGGGCAACCTCGCGGCCAACCAGGACGAGGTCGAGTGGGTGCTGACCTCGTACATCGTCGCCGCCGCGATCATGACGCCGCCGACCGGCTATCTTGCCGAGCGATTTGGCCTCAAGCGCCTGTTCATGACCTCGATCGTCGGCTTCACACTCGGATCGATGCTGTGCGGCATGGCCACGTCGATCGACCAGATCGTCGTCTTCCGGCTGATCCAGGGCGCCTTTGGCGCGGCCTTGGTGCCGCTGTCGCAATCAGTGCTGATGGACACCTACCCGCCGGAGCGCCAGGGCACGGCGATGTCGTATTGGGGCATGGCGATTATGATCGGCCCGATCATCGGGCCGGTTCTCGGCGGCTGGCTAACCGAAAACTACAGCTGGCGGTGGGACTTTTACATCAACGTGCCGATCGGCATTCTGGCGTTTGTCGGGATGTGGTTCTTCCTTACCGAAACCAAAAAGAATTTGGCCAAGCTCGACTGGTTCGGCTTTGCCGCGCTGAGCGTGGCGATCGGCGCTTTGCAGATCCTGCTCGATCGGGGCGAGGAGCTCGACTGGCTCGGCTCCTTCGAGATCCTGATCGAGGGGGTGATCAGCGCCGGGGCGTTTTGGCTCTTCCTGGGGCATACCTTCACCACGAGGAAGCCGTTCGTCGACCCTGGCCTGTTCCGCGACCGCAACTTTGCCGCCGGCATGCTCTTCGTCTTCATCATCGGCGTGACCTATTTTGCCCCGCTGGCCCTGTTGCCGTTGTATTTGCAGGATTTGATGGGCTATCCGATCCTGACTGCAGGCTTCGCCCTGGCGCCGCGCGGCGTCGGCACCTTGATCGCGATGATGGTGGTGGGCCGGCTGGTCGGACGCCTCGATACCCGTCTGCTGCTGGCGATCGGCCTTGGGCTGTGCGGCTGGGCGATGTGGGATATGAGTGGATGGACCCCCGACGTCTCGGAGTGGACGGTCGGCATCAACGGCATCATCCAGGGCGCCGGCATGGGCTTTTTGTTCGTGCCGCTCAGCGTGACCACTCTGGCGACCTTGCGGCCGGAGCGACGGACCGAGGGGGCCGGCTTTTACAATTTGTCGCGCAATATCGGCCAGAGCATGGGAACCTCAGTGGTCTCGGCTCTGCTGGTTTCCAATACCCAGGTAAACCATGCCGACATCGGGCAGTACGTCACCGCGGTCAACCGCCAGTTCGCCAACCCGAGCATCGCCCATCTGTGGAGCCCGTTCACCGCGGCGGGGCGCGCGGCACTCGACGCCGCGGTCACCTCGCAGGCGCAGATCATCGCCTATATCGACGATTTCAAGCTGCTGATGATCTTGACGCTCGGCGCTCTGCCGCTGATCTTTTTCTTCCGCAGGCCCGCGCGCATCGCGACCCCGGCGGCGACGCCGATGCACTGATCAGATTGCGGGTCGGCCGCCGCCGTCCGCGGCCTTCCAGGGATCGCGTATGGGGATCGGGTCAAAGGATATGGGATGAGCTCCAATTTGCGGATCGAGGATTACGCGCTGATCGGCGATTGCGCCACCGCGGCGCTGGTCGGGCGCGATGGCTCGATCGATTGGCTGTGCCTGCCGCGCTTCGACTCGCCGGCCTGTTTCGCGGCGCTCTTGGGCACACCCGAGCATGGCCGCTGGCTGATCGCACCGGCCGATCCCGCCCCCCGGGTCGAGCGGCGCTACATCGACCACTCGCTGGTGCTGGCGACAACCTTCGAAACCGCAACCGGCGCGGTCGAGCTGATCGACTTTTTCCGGCCGCGGCATGGGCCGCTCGACCTGGTGCGGCTGGTGCGCGGCGTGCGCGGGCGGGTCGCGATGTGCGTCGAGTTCGTGCTGCGGTTCGACTACGGCTCGCTGGTGCCGTGGGTCGAGCAGCTCCCGGAGGGCGGTATTTCGGCAATCGGCGGGCCGGAGCGGGTGGTGCTGCGCACCCCGGTCGCATTGCGCGGCGAGGACCTCAAAACGGTCGGCGAGTTCGAGATCGGCGCCGGCGAGACTATCCCGTTCGTGCTGACCTATGGGCCCTCGCACCAGCCGCCGCCGCGGCCGGTCGATGCCGAGCGCGCCTTGCACAATGCTTTGTCGTTCTGGCGGCAATGGTCCGATCAATGCGCCCCGGCGGGGCCGTGGACCGATACAGTCAAGCGCTCGCTGGTGGTGCTGAAGGGGCTGACCTTTGCCCCGACCGGCGGCATCGTCGCGGCACCGACCACCTCCTTGCCCGAGCAGGTGGGCGGCCCGCGCAACTGGGATTATCGCTATTGCTGGCTGCGCGACGCCACCTTTACCCTATTGGCGTTGATGAACGCCGGCTATTCCGATGAAGCGCGGGCGTGGCGCGACTGGCTATTTTGCGCGGTCGCCGGCAGTCCCGACCAGATCCAGATCATGTACGGGCTCGGCGGCGAGCGGCGGCTGACCGAATGGGAGGTGCCGTGGCTGCCGGGGTATGAGGGCTCGCACCCGGTGCGCATCGGCAACGACGCCGCCACCCAGATCCAGCTCGACATTTATGGCGAGCTCTTCGACGCGTTCTACCACACCGATCTGCACGGCCTGGCCCCGGCCAAACGCGCTCCCGCGATCGGCCAGGCCATCCTCGGGCATCTTGCCGAGATCTGGGATCAGCCCGACGAGGGCATCTGGGAGGTGCGCGGGCCGCCGCAACATTTCACCCATTCCAAGGCGATGGCCTGGGTCGCCTTCGACCGGGCGATCAAGATCTCCGAGCGGCTCGGCGACGGCGACTCGGCCGAGCATTGGCGCAAGATCCGCGACCGGATCCATGCCGATGTCTGCGCCAAGGCGTTCGATCCCAAACTCGGCAGCTTTGTCCAGGCCTACGGGTCGAAGGCGCTCGACGCGAGCCTGTTGCTGCTGCCCTTGGTCGGCTTTCTGCCGCCCTCCGACCCGCGCATGATCGGCACGGTCAAGGCGATCGAACAGCGCCTCCTCGTCGACGGGTTCGTGCTGCGCTACGACACCGGCAAGGGCGTCGACGGGCTGCCGCCCGGCGAAGGGGCGTTTCTCGCTTGCAGCTTCTGGCTCGCCGACAATTACATCCTGCAGGGCCGCATCGCCGAGGCGCGGGCGCTGTTCGAGCGCCTGTTGGCGCTCAGCAACGATGTCGGGCTCTTGGCCGAGGAATACGACCCCAAGGCGAAACGCCAGCTCGGGAATTTCCCGCAGGCGTTTTCGCATGTGGCGCTGGTCAACACCGCCTTCAACCTGACCCGCAGCGAAGGCCCGGCGGCGCAGCGCGCCGCCCGCGACGGCAAACCCGCCGAAGGTGCGCCCAAGGCCCGCAGGCGCGCGGCTACGGCGCCGTTGTGACGAGCCCTTGGCGCAAGGCCGCGGCGCAATCGCCGAGCGCCCGGCGGGCGACGGCGATCAGCCGGCCATAGCGGATAAATCCGTGGTTGATCCCGTCATAGACGGTGAGCGCACACGGGACATCCGCTTCTTTCAGCGCACCCGCCAGGCGCTGGCTGTCGTCTTGCAGCGGATCGAGGCTGCCGACGATCAGATGCGCCGGCGGCAGACCGGCGAGCCGGCCGAGGATCGGGACGGCGCGCCAGTCGGCCTGCTGCTCCGGCGTTTCGAGATAGGTCTCCCAGATCCACCGCATCTGGGTCTGCGACAGACCGGCGCCCTGACCGAAGCGCTGCCATGACGGGCTCTCGCTGTCGGCCGAATAGACGCCGTAGATCAGCAGCATGAAGCGCAACGCGCGGACCCCCTCGTCGCGCAATGCGATGGCCGCGGCGAGCGCCAGATTGGCGCCTGCCGAATCGCCGCCGACGGCGATCCGGGACGGGTCGATGCCGAGGCCGGCACCCTCGCGCGCGGCGAGCCGGGCGACCGCGGCCATTTCCTCGAACGCCTTGGGGAACCGATGCTCGGGCGAGAGCTTATAATCGACCGAGAGAGCGGCCACGCCCGAGCGGCGCACCAGCTCGCGCAGCATCGCATCCCACGAGGGCAGGCTCCCCTGCATGAAGCCGCCGCCATGGGCATAGACCAGCAGCGGCGGCCGCTCGACGCCGTCGGGCAGATAGAGCCGGCACGGCACTTGGCCGTGCGGACCCGGCAGCGAGAGATCGCGCTCACGCTCGAGCGGCACCGAGCCTTCGCCGAGAAATGCGCCGATCCGGTCCTGCGCGGCGCGCACCTCGGAGAGCGGCGCCTGAGTGCGGTCGGGGGCAACCAAGCCGTTGCGCTGCAACAAGGCCCCGGCCGCCAGCAGCTCCGGATCGACCCACGGTGTCGCCTCGTTCATCGCTTCTCTCCCACCAAAGGGTCCGGCCGATTTAACCCGCCGACGGCCCGCCTCGCAACCCCGATCCGTTTCGCCGGACGGATCACACTGGCAGCAAAGTTTTTGCGCGGCCGATCCCGCCGGCGTGAAAAGATGATGGTTGGCGTCATACAATATGCATTACGTTATTTAATACTTTCATCATGCGTACGAGCGTGAGATGCCGCGGACGAGCACCGGATGCAAGACCGAAATCGTGACCTTCCGCATCGATGCAGATTTGAAGGCCGCACTCACCGAAATCGCCGAGGCGGAGTCGAAGCCTGTTGGCGAACTGATGCGTGAATTGATCCGACGGCGCATCACACGGAAGCACCGCAGCGAGTTCGAGACCGAAGCACGGCGCCAGTCGCTCGAAGCCGCCACCGCCGCGCGTGACCCGAACAGTGACGAGGCCGCGGTGATGCGCGAGTTGGAAATTGATCTCGATGAGTTCGCCAAAGAATGGAATTGAAGCGGGGTGATTTCGTGACCATTGCCTGGTCGGGGGATTACGGCAAGCCGCGCCCGGCCTTGGTCGTGCAGGACGACGCTTTCGAGGCGCTGAATTCCGTGACCGTGCTGCGGGTGACGAGCGATCTGCGCGACCTGCCGTTGTTCCGTATCGCAATCGACCCCAACCCAGCAAACGGCCTACGGAGACGGTCGCAAATCATGATCGACAAGGCGGCGACGGTGCCTCGTGCAAAGATCGGGCGGCGTCTCGGCCATATCGATGGCGACGCTATGGCCGCCGTTGGCCAGGCGTTGGTGACGTTTCTCGGGCTCGCCTGACGAACTGCCGAGCGCGCATCCTGGGGCGCATTATCGGTCGAGGAAGCGGGCGACATGCTCGGTGAACGCTTCGGCCTGCTCGATCTGCGGGTGGTGGCCGGCGCGCTCGATCAGCTCGAAGCGGGCGCCCGGGATCAGCTTGGCATAGGCGCGGCCGTAATCGGGGCTGGCCACCCGGTCGGCCGCACCCCACAATACGAGGGTCGGCACCTCGATCCGCCCGAGCCAGTGCTTCAATTGCGGGTTGTACATATAGGGGTGCCAGGCATAGAGGCACAGCGCCTCGCGATTGCGCGCGTGCACCACCAGCGCCTCGTCCGACATCGCGTTGAAATCGGGCGCGAACCGGTCGGGGTCGTGCCAGCTGGCGCGGCGCACCTCGGCGGGCGATCGGTTGAAGATGTCGAGAATGTCCGGGGTTTCGCGGTCGCTGATCTTGATCCCGAGCGGATCGACCAGGATCAGCCGGTCGAGCCTGTGGCTGCATGTCGCCGCGACCTCCGCCGCCAGCCATCCGCCGAACGAAAACCCGAGCAGGCTGACCTTGCCGCCGGGCAAGGCGTCGAGGAGAGCGAGGTAGAGATGCACCAGATCGTAGACCGTGTCGAAATCCTTAGGCCGCGGCGAATGGCCAAAGCCGGGAGACGAGGGCGCGACGAGCTCGGCATGGCCGCCGAGCAGGTCGAGAAAGGGCGCCTCGGCGGCGATCGTGTCGAAGCCGTGCAGCACCAGCACCCGCGGCCCGGCGCCGCGGCGCAGCACTTCGAGCTCGATCCCCCGCACCGTCAGCCGATCAGCACCGCTTTGTCCGCTGGTCATCGCCATCCTTTCGCCGAGCTGCCCGCCGAGCCGCAACACGCCAATTCGCAATGCGCCGATATATAGCCTCGATCGCGGCCGCCCGGAACCAATGTTAGAAGCGGCGAACCGGCCCGCCGCGGCCGCCCGCGGCCGATATCGCGGCCGGCCCGCATCGTCGCCGGCATCACAGTTGAGCGAGCGCCCCCTGGAAGGCGGCAGGCGGAAGACTACATTTCTGCGGCAACCGGAGAGCGGTTCGGCGCGCGCGCGGGGCGACGACCCGCTGGCGGTGGCGACGCAGGATCATCCGGAACCACCTCCCCGACCCGTCGTCATTGGCGGGCCGCTTGCCGTATAGGCTCCGATGATCGCGATCTCATGCCTGCACCGTTCGGCCGCCAGGGCCACCGCCGCCGCACTGGTGGCGCTGATGCTTTACGGTTGCGACAGCACCGGCGCCGGCGCCGGCACCGCCGCGGCATCGCGCGATCCGGCCGATTTCAGCCTGCTCCAGCAGGTGGCCCGCGAGGTGCAGAACAATTATGTCAAGCCGGTGACCGGCGACGAGCTGACCACCGACGCCTTGCGGGGTATGCTGACCCGGCTCGATCCGCATTCCGACTATATGGATCAGGAGCAATACCGGCAGATGTCGGCGGTCACCCGCGGCGAGTTCGGCGGCATCGGCATCGAGCTGACCCTGGAAGGAAAAGTGCCCGAGGTCATCGCCCCGATCGACGGCACCCCGGCGGCCAACGCCGGGCTCGAACCCGGCGACCGCATCATCAAGATCAACGGGCAGTCGACGACCGGGATGGATGTCGAGGCGATCGTCAAGCGGCTGCGCGGCCCGGCCGGCTCGCAGGTGACGCTCGAGATTGCGCGCACCAACCGGGCGCCGTTCGCGGTCAGCCTGACCCGCAACATCATCCGTGTCGTCTCGGTCAAATCCGCGCTCAAGAAGGACCGGATCGGCTATGCCCGCATCACCACCTTTACCGAGAATACGGCCTCCGAGCTGGCCAGCGCCATCGCCCGGCTGAAGCAGCAGGCGCAGGGCCGCCTGAACGGCTTCATCCTCGACCTGCGCAACGATCCGGGCGGCCTGCTCGACGCCTCGGTCGACGTGACCGGTGAATTTGTCGATGGCGGCGTCGTGGTGACGACCAAGGGCCGCCACAGCGACGACGACCGCGTCTATCGCGCGCCGGTGGCCGGCGACCTGATCCCCGGGGTCCCGATCGTCGTGCTGATCAACAGCGCCACCGCTTCGGCCGCAGAGATCGTCGCCGGCGCATTGCAGGACGATCACCGCGCGACGATCATGGGCACCCGCAGCTTTGGCAAGGGCTCGGTGCAGACGATCATCCCGCTGCAGCAGGGGCGCGGCGCCTTGCGGCTGACGACGGCGCTCTACTACACCCCCTCCGGCCGGTCGATCCAGGACCAGGGGATCGCTCCCGACGTGGTGGTCAGCCTGCCCAAGAACGATCAGGTGGCCAACGCCGTCCTCACCCACGAAAGCGATTTCTATGGGGCGTTCAAGAATGCCGGCCCGCTCAACGGCGGCGGCGCGCTCCCAGCGCCGGGCGGCGCCTCGGCGATCAGCCCCGAGACGGCCGAGCATCCGATCAAGCCGCTGATCATCGGCACCGCCAAGGACGCGCAGCTCGAGGCCGCGATCGACTATCTGCAGCAGGCGGTGCGCCGCGACGCCGGGACTCACCCCGGCTGATCGCCGCTATTCCCGGCCTGGCGCAGGATGCGCAGGGCGGCCTCAGCGAAGATCCGGGCGCCGAGCACGATGTCCTCCTCCTTGGTGTCCTCGGCCCAATGATGGCTGATGCCGCCGAGGCTCGGGATGAACATCATCCCGGCCGGCATCCGCTCGGACAGAATTGCCGCGTCGTGGCCGGCCGCACTCGGCAGTCGGAGATGCAGACCCGGCGCATGGCGTTCGGCGGCGGCCTCGATCAGCGCCTGAAAGCCGGGGTCCATCCGCCGCGGTTCGGTGCGCCCGATCGGCTCGATCGCGCAGCGGCAGGGTCCCGCCCGGTCGGCTTCGGCCGCGAGCGCGTGCAGCTCGCGCTCGATCCGGTCGAGCAGCTGCGGTTCGGTGTCGCGGAACTGGACCTGCATCTCGGCCAGGCCGGGGACGACCGACGGCGCGTTCGGCTCCAAGGACATGCGCCCGATGGTCCACACCGTGCGCGGGCCGGCGATCTGCGGGAAATGGTCGTGGATGCGCGTCGCCAGCCGCACCATCGCCACGCCCGCATCCTTGCGCCGCACCATGCGGGTCGTGCCGGCGTGGTTCTGTTCGCCGAGGAAGGTGATCCGGAAATTGCGGATGCCGACGATCGCCTCGACGATGCCGATGCGCAGCCCGGCCGCGTCGAGCGTGTCGCCCTGCTCGATATGGGCTTCGAGATAGCCGAGATGGCGGCCGGGTTCGAACTGCTCGCGCCGCCGGCCGGCAAAGCCGGCCCGCGCCAGCGCCTCGCGCAGCGGGGTTCCGTCGTCGCGGCCCTTTGCCCGGTCGATCTCGTCCTCGCCGAGGGCGCCCACGAACGAGCGGCTGCCGAGATAGCCGCCGTAATGCCCCTCTTCGTCGGCCCAGGCGGCGACCTCGATGCCGAGCCCGCTGCACGCCGGGTCGGCGGCAAAGGCGCGGGCGAGCTCGAGCCCGTAGATCACCCCCAGGGCGCCGTCGAGCCAGCCGCCATAGGGCTGGGTTTCGCTGTGCGAGCCGACCAGGAGGCGCCGCCGCGCCCGCTTATTGCGCCCGATCACGTTGCCGATGCCGTCGATCGACGGGTCGAGCCCGGCTTCGCGCAGCCGGTCGGCGAGCCAGTGGCGCGCGGCGACGTCGTCCGGCGAATAGGTCGGGCGGTGGACGCCCGTCTTGTAACGGCCGAATTCGGCCAGCCGCCTCAGATCGGCGACGACGCGCGCTCCATCGATGCTCGGCATGTCTTTGGCGGCCCCAATCGTGGCGGTCGGGCCGAGACTAGCCTAGGATCGCCGGCGACGGAAACCGAGCGCGCCCGACGGCGTGGGCGCGTGGGCCGCCCGCCTGCGCTCTACGGCTTTCCGACGAGTGCGACAACCCGCATGGCGCCCCGCGCTCGCCGTGTCTCTCACTAGTCATGCCTCTCAAAGGAGATCCCGCGATGCCGGTAACGCCTCCCTCGCCTGCCCGTGAACAAGTGCGGCCGATCGCGCCCAAGCTGATCGAGCTGGCCGACAAGGTCGTCTATGGCGATGTCTGGGAGCGCCCGCAGCTGTCAAAGCGCGACCGCAGCCTGATCACGGTCGCCACCCTGGTCGCGCTCGGCCGCGAAAAGCAGCTGGTCGGCCATCTCGGCCGTGCGCTCGACAATGGCCTGAGCAAGGAGGAGCTGGGCGAATTGATCACCCATTTGGCGTTTTATGCCGGGTGGCCGGCGGCGATGACCGCGGCACTCGTGGCCAAGGAGGTGTTCGCCGGCCGGTGACCCGTCCCTCCCCGCCGCCGCAGCGGCGAAGGCGGTGCAAGCCGCAATCCTTGGGGCGGCTCATGCCATTTTGCACATAGTGGGGCGATGAACGACGCATTGAGCCCAGACGCGCGGCCATCGGCGGCAACCCGCAAACCGGTGGTTCGGCCGCGCGACGCCGCCTCGTTGATCCTGCTGCGCGGCGCTGGAGCGGAACTCGAGGTGCTGGTCGGCCGGCGGCCGCTCGCCGCGCGGTTCATGCCGGGCGTCTATGTCTTTCCCGGCGGCGCGATCGACCCGCCCGACCGGGTTCCCTGGTCGGTCGAAACGGGGACCGAGGCGCTGGCGCCAAAGCTCGCGCGCTGCGCCCGCGCGGCCTTGCGCGAAACCTGGGAAGAGGTCGGCGTGCTGGTCGGCCGCCCGGCCGGCCCGGCAACCGCCCCACCCCCGCCCCTACCAACACCAGCACCAAAATCTTCGGCGATCGAGCAGGCCTATCGCGCCCGCGGTCTCGCCGCCGCGATGGATGTGCTGACCTATGTCGGGCGGGCGATAACCCCGTCGCATTCGAGCCGGCGCTTCAACACCCGGTTCTTTCTGGCCGATGGCGGGAGCGTGTCGGGCGAGCCCACCGCCAGCGCCGAACTGGAAGACGTGCGCTGGCACCGGGTCGGCACCGGCGACCTCGAGGACGGGCTGCGCGACGTGACCCGGTTCATGCTGGCCCGCGCCATGGCGATGCGCAGCGGAACCGCCGCCGGCGCGCCGCCGCTGTTCTACTGGGGCGGGAACGCGCGCCGCATCGGCATCTGCCGCGAGGGCGCTCGCGCGCCCTAGCCGGCTCAGCTCAGGGGGCTGCCGTGGCCGCCGCCGCGAATGTGGGGCAGCAGGCGGTGGGCTCGGTGGCGCTGATCCTCGCCAACGGGAATCCGTGGCGTTGTTGTTGCTGGCTTGTCTGCTGTTCGGACTGGCCTCGGCAATATGGCCTCGCAGCCTTCGCTGCTGCCCCAGGCGGGTTCGCCCCGATCGATGTGGCGTCCGATGCGGCCGCTGGATCGGCTCGCCCGCCACCCGGCGTCGATCGAGCGGGTGCTGAAGCCGCACCCGGAATGCGCGCCGGCGACGGGGTAGAAGCGCCCGGTCACCCCGGCGCGGTCGCACCGGCAATCTCGGCGGCGACGGCACGGGCGCGGTGGGCGGCGTCGCGGGCGATTTCGGCGCAGAGCCCGGTGTAGGCGGTCGGGTCGAGCAGGGCCGCGATCGCTTGGCCGTCGAGATGCGCGGCGACGCGTGGGTCGGCGGCCAGCAATTCGGCGAACGGCCGGTTTTCGACAAAGGCCGCCTGGGCCGCGTCATAGACGACATCGTGCGCGTGCTGGCGGCCGATTTCGGCGCCGAGGTTCAGCATCACCGCCTCGGCCATGATCAGCCCGCCGCCGAGGTCGAGGTTCCGGCGCATGCGCTCGGGATCGAGCCGCAGCCCGCGCATCACCTCGACGAGCCGCGCCAGCATATCGCCGGTGGCGACCGCGGCGCGGGCGTCGGCGCTGTCGAAAATCAGGCTGGTGGTGCGATCGGCCTCGTGCTCGGTCTGCATCGCCTCCAACGCCAAGGGCACGCAGGAGCGCACCTCGGCGGCGGCGGCGATGATGTCCTGGCACAGCTTGGGGTTGCGCTTTTGCGGCATCGTCGAGCTGCCGACCGTGCCCGGCGGCACCGGCTCCTCGACCTCGCCGAACTCGGTCTTCATCAGGGTGTAGACCTCGCGGCCGATCTTGCCGCAGGTCCCGGCCAAAAGGCCCAAGAGGCAGATGTTCTCGGCCAAATGGTCGCCGATCGTGCGCGCCGGCACCTGCATCGGCAGCATGCCGAGCTGTTTGCCGATGCCGGCCTGCACCGCCGGCCCCCGCTCGCCCAATGAGGCAAACGTTCCGGCGCCGCCGCCAAGCATCGCGACAAAGATCCGCGGCGCCGCCTGATGGAAGCGTTCGACATGGCGGATCAGCTCGTCGATCCACACCGCCGGCTTGTAGCCGAAGGTCGCCGGCA
>DASYNW010000015.1:0-16035 GCA_036008325.1 Allostellaceae bacterium | reverse complement strand
CGGTCGCCGGTAATTAGGCTGAAGATCCGGACCACCGCCGGCGTAAAGCTGCGGATCACCAAATACCGGTCGAGGAAGATGGTTGCGATCCCGGTGCTCTCGAACAGATTGTTCAGATCGCTGTTGACGCGGTCGACTTCCTCGATTTTGTGACCCAGCTCGGTGTTGACGATGTGCAGTTCCTCATTGGTCGATTGCATTTCCTCCTTCGAGGTCTCGAGTTCCTCGTTGGTCGATTGCAATTCCTCGTTGACCGACAGCAGCTCCTCGTTGGCCGAGCGGAATTCCTCGTTGGCGGTTTCCAGATCCTCAATCGTCGATTGCAGGCGCTCCTTGGTCTCCCGCAATTCCTTCTCGACCTGCTGAATCGCGACGACCTCGTCCTCGGGCTGCTCGGCGCCGGCCTCAGCCGGCGCCCTGGCCGGGCCGAGATCAGTGAAGACGACGCCATAGGCGATCTCGCTGCCTTCGCTGATTGGTTCGACGGTAAGGCCGATCGTCTGGACGGTGTCGTCGATCTGCACCGCGACGCGGTCGCGGGTCACCCGCCGACCGGTCTCCTTGGCCCGGTACAGCGCCGCGCGCAGATCGGCGCGCAATCCCGGGCGCGCCATGGCGACGATGTCGCGGCTCGCGGGGCCAGCGGCGGCCTGCAAATATCTACCCGTGCCGGTAGAGAAGTAGAGTGCCTCACCAGTCTCGTCCACGATGACATAGGTCGGCCCGAAATGCTCGACGATGGTGTTGGCTACTTGCCGCAGCAGGTCCACCCGCGCCGGCTGTGCTCGCGCAGCCTGCGCGGACGCGCCGCCGCGCGGCAGGAACTGCCTGAGCGGCACATGCGGGTGAGCTACAAGATTGCGGCGGCGGAAAAGACGGTTCTTGCGGTCGAGCGAGACGAACAGATCATTGTGTCGGGCAACGTTCTCCGACAGCCCGAGGAAAAGATGGCCGCCCGGCTGCAAGGCATAATGAAACATCGGAATAACCTGCGCCTGGAGCGCGGGTTTCAGATAGATCAATAGGTTGCGGCAAGATATCAGGTTGAGACGCGAAAAGGGCGGGTCGCGGATCACGCTATGGGCGGAGAAGATGCACATGTCGCGCAACTCCTTCGCCAAGGTATAGCTGCCGGCCTCGGACACGAAAAAGCGATTCAGCCGTTCGGCCGAGACTCCCTTGACCAGGTTCGCCGGATAGCGCGCCGCGCGGGCAACGCCCATCGCGGCCTCGTCGATGTCGGTGGCGAAGATCTGCACCTTGGGCGGCTTGTCCAGCCCGTCCATGTGCTCGCGCAGCAGAATCGCAATGGAATAGGCCTCCTCGCCGGTGGCGCAGCCGGCGACCCAGATGCGCACTTCATCCGCCGGGCCCACGTCTGCGAACAACTTCGGCATGACCAGGGTCTCCAGCGCCGCGAACGCCGCCGCATCGCGGAAGAAATCGGTAACCCCGATCAGCAAGTCGCCGACCTCTTCCGGCTCCTTTTGCAGCCGCTCGAGGTAATCCTCGATTTTCGTCGTTTGGACCACCTGCATCCGGCGCTGGACCCGGCGCTGAAAGGTGCGGTCTTTGTATTCGCTGAAATCGTGCCCGGTTCGCACCCGCAGCAGGCCGTAAATCCCTGACAGCCCGGCGCTCGGCCGTTCCGGATCGAAATCGCCCCAATCGCGAGCATAGGCGAGGATCCGCGCCGGGATCTCCTCGACCGGCAGCAGCAGATCGACAAACCCGCCGGCGACGGCGCTCGACGGCATCTCGCCGAAACGCGGCCGGGTCGTATTTGCGCCCTGGGCGACAGTCAGCCCGCCATTCTCCTTGATCGCCTTGAGGCCGCGCGTGCCGTCGCTGCCGCCGCCGGACAGCACAATGCCGATCGCGTGCTCGGCCTGGTCCTGCGCCAGCGAGGTGAAGAACAGATCGATCGGGGCGCGCTCGTGATCGTCGGGGCCGGTGCGGCGGAGGCGAAGCCGTCCGTCGCGGATGGTCAGTATCGCGCTCGCCGGCAGAACATAGACATGCTGCGCCTCGACGCTCTGGCCGTCGCTGGCATGGACCACCGGCATCTGGGTGGCGCGGCCGAGGATTTCGGGCAGCATGCTGTCGTGGTCGGGCGAAAGATGGGTAACCACGGCGAACGCCATGCCGTTGTCGGCCGGCACGGCCCTGAAGAACTGCGCCAGGGCCTCGACCCCGCCCGCGGACGCGCCGATGCCGACAATCGAAAGGCTGGTTGCCACCCACTCACCGTACGCTCTCTTTTCACTTGCGCAAACAAGTGTGTCACTGGTTCGTTACAAGTCTGCCAATCAGGGATGGCCACCGGTCACCAGGCTTCGCGGCCGCGGGCGGGGCGAGGCGCAACATTGTCGCGCGTCGAACGAGCGGCTTCCTGCTCGGCCTCGTGCTTGTCGAACATAGCGCGCGCGGCGGCCTGGCGCTTGGCGCTGAACTCGTCGCGATTGTCGCCGCACCACTGGTAGGAGGCGGCGCGGCTCTGGTTGAGGCGACTGAAATGCGGCATCACATAGCGCGCATAGAGCTCGTATGACCGCTTGGTCGCGGCGAAATCGGCCCAGTTGTGCGCCTGCTGCAGAAACGCGCCGAAATCGCCCTGTTTTTCATAGAGCCGTTCGATCAGCGCGATCGCGTCGTCCGGCGTGCCGCACACGCCATAGCGGTTCTCGACGAACCATTCGAGCGGGTCCTCGCCCGCCGGCACGATAAAGCGCGGCTGGTTGTTGTTGAGGTAGCCCAGATAGCGCTCGAAGCCGAACCGGGCATTGGCAAAGGCCTGCTCGCGGGTCTCGGCCAAGTGCATCGGGCCGACGAGGCGCAGCCGGCTCGGGTCCATCTGGCGGCCGTGCTCGGCGGCGACGTCGCAGGCGATCTGCCAGTTCGAGCCGAGTGCGTCGAACCCGAACGGGTTGGTGGCGGCGACGCAGATCATGCCGAGGTGATATTTGCCGGCGAGCCGGCCGCCCGAGGGCGTGATCGCGCTGACCACCGCGACCTCGGGATGGGGCTTGGTATAGGGCAGGAGATGCAGCCGGCAGCCCGCCATCGTGTACCAGTCGGTCTTTTCGGTCACGGCCTCGCCGCGGAACAGGCGCAGGATCGCATCCAGCGCCTCGGCCATGCGGTCGCGCTGGGTCAACGGGTCGATGCCCATCATGATCGCGTCCGAGGCGAGGAGGCCCGGCCCAGCGCCGAACATGACCCGGCCGCGGGTCATGTGGTCGAGCTGGACGATGCGGTCGGCGACCATCATCGGGTGGTGGTAGGGCAGGGAGACGACGCCGGTGCCGAAGCGGATGTGCCGGGTGCGCTCGGCGGCGAATGCGATGAAGATCTCGGGCGAGCTGATGATCTCGTAGCCGGCCGAATGATGCTCGCCGATCCAGGCTTCGTCAAAGCCGAGCCGGTCGAGCCAGACCATCAGCTCCAGATCGCGCTCCAGGCATTGGGTCGGGTTCTCCTCGTTCGGATGGAAGGGAGGCAGAAAGATCCCGTGACGCAGATTGATCAGTGACATCCAACCCTCGCTGAGTTACCGGTCTGCGGCGGGCTCAGTGCCCGCAAGACGGCGCTCGGGACGATGCTAGCGAAGATTGCCGAGGCGGAGAACAACCGTTCCCGCATGGCGATCGTCCGAGCGCCGGCCAGCGGGAGGAACAATATGGCGATCAAGCGCGAAAAGATTCAGCCAAAGGGCGCCCACATCAGGATGATGGCCGGTCAGCCGGCCTATTCGCAGGTGGTGACGGTCAGCGGCAGCGGGCGGATGATCTTTGTCGCCGGCCAGCTCGCCCGCGACGGGCAAGGCAATTGCGTGGGCCCGGGCGACATGCGCGCCCAGATCGAGCAGGTCGGGGAAAACATCAAGACCTGCCTTGAAGCCGCCGGCGCCACCCTCGCCGACATCGTCAAGACCAACACCTACATCACCGACTTTGAAGAGTTCTCAAAGCACGGCGACATGCGGATGCGCTATTTCGGCCCGGCGACGCCGACGAGCACGACGGTCGAGGTGCGCCGCCTCGCGGGCCCCGATTTCATGATCGAGATCGAGGTGCTGGCGATGGTCGATTGAGGACGAGCCGTTCGCGCAGAATTTGCCGGGACATGCCACCCGAACCGGGACTAGGCTGCGCGCTGTGCGTGGTTCGCAGACGGGAGGGACGGCGATGGCGGGGCTCGATGCGGTGCTGGAAACAACGAATGCCGAACGCCTGGCGACCGGCTTCGTCTTTACCGAGGGGCCATTGTGGCATCCCGACGGCTTCTATTATTTCGCCGATGTGCGCGCCAGCAAGTTCTACCGGCTGCGGCCGGGCCAGGCGCCGGAAACCCTGCGCAGCAACACCGGCGAAGGCAACGGCACGACCTTTGACCTCGAGGGCCGGCTGGTGATCTGCGAAGGCGGCAACCGGCGGCTCACTCGCTGGTCCGACGACACGCACAGCGAAGTCCTGATCGACCGCTACGAGGGCAAGCGGATCAACCGGCCGAACGATGTCGTCTGCAAATCCGACGGCAGCATCTGGTTCACCGATCCCGGATTGCGGGTGCCGCTCGCCGACAAGGAATTGCCGCATTCGGGGGTTTATGCGGTGGCGCCCGGTGGTGCCAGCCGGCTCGTCGCCGAGTTCGAGTATCCGAACGGGCTGGCGTTTTCGCCGGACGAGCGGGTGCTCTATGTGGCCAATACCCGCCACGCCCAGTACATCCACGCGATCGATCTCGACAGCGCCGGCAACATGGTCAGGCGGCGCATCTTCGCCGACATGTCGTCCGAGGAGACCGACGGCGTCCCCGACGGCATGAAGGTCGATGTCGAAGGCCGGGTCTACTGCACCGGGCCGGGCGGGACCTGGGTGTTCGCGCGCGACGGGTCGCGGCTCGGCATCATCCGCACCCCCGAGATCCCGGCCAACCTCGCCTTTGGCGGCGCCGATCTGAAGACGATCTTCTTCACCGCCCGCAATTCGGTCTACACCCTGCGCGCCAAGGCGCCGGGCCAGCCGCACCCATGGTATCGCCAGCGCGCGAAATAACTTCACCACAGAGACACGGAGGCACGGAGAAATACTGATTTAGAGCTAATCGCAATCCTCTGTGATCTCTGTGCCTCTGTGGTGAACCTTTTCTGAGGAGAGCCAACATGAAAGTCGGCATTGCCCTCAACATGCTGTCCGAGCCCGGCCGCACCGATGTCGCGGTGGTGTGCGATCACCTGGCGATGGGCGACCTCGCCGAGCCGCTCGGCTTCGACTCGTTGTTCGCGCTCGAGCATCATTTCACCGGCTATGCGATGTCGCCGGCGCCATTGCAGCTATTGGCCTATTTCGCCGGCCGCACCAAGCGGATCACCTTTGGCACCTCGGTCATCGTCCTGCCGTGGCACGACCCGATCCGGGTCGCCGAGGAGATCGCGCTCCTCGACATATTGTGCGGCGGGCGCTGTCTCTTCGGCTTTGGCCGGGGGGCGGCGAGCGTCGAATATGAGGGCTTCCGCATTCCGATGGGCGAGGCGCGGCCGCGCTTCGCCGAAGCCGCCCAGCTGATCCGCAAGGCGCTCAGCGAGCCCGAATTCGAGTGGCAGGGCGAGTTCTACCAGATCCCGCGCACCGCGATCCGGCCGCGGCCGATCTCGCACCCCGAGGAGCGCTTCTTCGCCTCGTCGGTCAGCCCCGAATCGGCCGAGATCATGGCCAAGCTCGGCTTTGGCATATTGGTCGTGATGCAGAACGAATGGCCCAAGGCCGCCGAGAACATCGTCGCCTATCGCGAGATCGCCAAGAGCGTCGGCCACAACCCGCCGCCGCCGATCATCCTGACCAACGTTTCCTGTGCCGAGAGCCGCGACGAGGCGCAAGCCCGGGCGATGCAATGGCTCGGCAAGAAGTGGGAGTCGATCGACAACCACTACCATTTCTCCGACGGCCACCTCGCCACGGTCAAAGGCTACGAGACCTACGGCAAGATGGCCAAGACCTATGCCCGGCTGCAGGACGAGGAGGAGCGGGCCAGAGCCACCGAATTCTACGTCAAGATCCAGATCGTCGGCACCCCCGAGGACTGCCTCCGGCAAATCGCCGAATTGCAGCGGGTGACCGGGACCGACCATCTGGTGACCGAATTTTCGTTCGGCGGCATCCCGCACGCCGAGGCCGAAAAAAACATGCGCCTCTTCGCCAGCGAGGTGCTGCCGAAATTGCAGCGCGACAGCGCCTTTGCCGCCCCTCCCTCGCCCGCGGCACAGCAGAGGACCGCTGGGCCAGACCTGTTCGCCCCGGCCTGAGACGCTGTTGAGCCATCGCGGCGGTTTGCGCCGATTATCTCCCGGCGCGGATTACCGGCGACCCCCGCTTGACTAACGACGCCGTGTCAGCGCCTTCGAGATCCGGTGTCCTCGGTCTCAGCCACATTCGGGTTGCTGCAACCGGCCCGCTGTTCAACGCGGCGGGGAACGCGGCGGCGGCTGCTCAGGGAACAAAGACGTGAGCAAGTGACTGGCCTCGGTCGCGCCGAGTTCGCGTTCGCAGCCGGTGATCTCCCTCCTGAGTATCGCCTTGACAAGGGGAGGAATGTTCGCCGCCCCCACGGTGTCGAGCAAGGTTTGGACCTCGTTGGCCAGGCTGCGGCAGTGGTCCAGCGGTGATGGTGATGGCGGGCTCTTGTAGAACGCCAGTGCAGAGACGGACCAACCCTGCGTCACCTTCATATTGACGCCCGAGATTTCGACCTCGGTGATCATCTCGCCATTACCCGACGATGTGACGATGTCGGATTGCGGGTCTTGAAGGTTGACCCATTTATCAAAATTGGCATTGACCGTGTTTCGATCGGTACTGCTCGGTGTGATGGGGCTGAGGGCTGCGACCGTCTCGGTGTTTGTCGTGGCGACCCAACCGTACTGGTTTGCTTCGTTGTTCTGTGACCCGTCGGGCGAGACCGTAACGAAGGTATTGTCGACCAGGATGCCGGTGGTCTCGTTGAACGCGTCGATCGTGGCACCGGGAACCCCTCGCCCTGCTACTCCGCCGCCGGGCGGCAGGTACACGACCAGGACGACAATCGGTAGGTTTCGCACATACACGGCGGGTGGAGGAATGGTGGGGTCGGTCGAGGTGACGCCGACCGGCGCGCCGCCGGAAGCGCTTGAATATCCGCCCGAGACATTCACGAACGCTAAATTATAGGTGTCGCCGTCGACCACCAGGGTTGACGGCTGCAGACCCGCTTGGAATGTGCCGCCGCTTGGATCGCCGCCTGACGATGATCCAATCAGGGCAAAACCGCCCGGGCCGCCGGGCAGGCGCGGCTGTCGCTGATGCGGCCCGCTGGAAAAATAAACATAATCATAGGTCACGGTGGGCATGGCGACACCCTGCATCCGAATTGTTCACGCGGATTGCACCGAAGCGCTGGCAGTCATCCTTGAGTAATTCCGGAATCGTCCGCATGAACAATCGATGCCGGGCTGTAACGCTCACAAACTTGGGGTACCTGGCGGCGCCCTTTTATCCGTCGGAAATGCAGCCAGCACCGCAACCGCAAGGTCGTGTGCGCGTTTGTTCTGGGCGGCCATTTCCCTGATGAATTGCCGCATGAGCTCGAGAGCTTCTTCAGAAATATTTACGTCCATGATCCGGAACCTTTTCTGACATGAGCCACGGCTGAGAAACGAGGTCTTTGCGAAATCGGCCGCGAGTTTCACTGAGGGAATGCGTCCGAAATCATCCTCAAAATAGCTCGGGCCGGCAGTGACCAGCGTGATCCTCTTCACACATGATCAGGTAAATTTAACTCGCATCCCCCGGATGATCTTACGCTCGCGCTGCGGTTCTCCCCTTCGAGGCTGTAGGAAGCGTGACGCATCAGTCGCTTTGAGCCTATATGCGTGACGAACCGGATGCGGAGGCGTCTATGCCTGAATACGATGCGATCGTGATCGGCACCGGCCAGGCGGGGCCGGCGCTGGCCTTTCGGCTCGCCGGGGCCGGCATGAAGGTGGCGATCGCCGAGCGCAATCTCATCGGCGGCACTTGCGTCAATAACGGCTGCACCCCGACGAAGACCCTGGTGGCGAGCGCCTATGCCGCGCACATCGCGCGCCGTGCGGCCGAATACGGCGTCTCGATCGGGGGCGAGGTCGTGGTCGACATGAAGCAGGTCAAGGCGCGCAAGGACGCTGTCGTCGCGCAATCCCGAAACGGCCTGCTCGCGGCGCTCGAGGGCGCGGCAAACTGCACGCTTTACCGCGGTCATGCGCGTTTCTTGTCTTCGCGCGAGGTCGAGATCGGGCCGGATCGGCTCAACTCCGAGCGGATCTTCATCAATGTTGGCGGACGGGCCGTGGCGCCGGCATGGCCCGGCATCGGCGAGGTCCCCTACCTGACCAATACATCGATGATGGCGGTCGATTTTCTGCCGCGGCATCTGGTAATCGTCGGCGGCGGCTATGTCGGTCTCGAATTCGCCCAGATGTACCGGCGCTTCGGCAGCGCCGTGACGGTCATCGAGATGGCGCCGCGGCTGATCCCGCGCGAAGACGAGGATTTGTCGGCGGCGGTGCAGGCGATCGTCGAGCGCGAGGGGATCGCGGTCCGGCTGAATGCCGAGTGCATCAGCCTCGCCAAACGCGGCGACGACATCGTCGCTACGGCCAGTTGCACCGAGGGCGAACCCGAGATCGCTGGCTCGCATCTCTTGCTCGCGGTCGGCCGCCGGCCCAATACCGACGATCTGGGGCTCGACCGGGCCGGGGTGCGCCGCGACGCACGCGGCTACATCGAGGTCGACGACGAATTGCGCAGCAATGTGCCCGGCATCTGGGCGCTCGGCGATTGCAATGGCAAGGGCGCCTTCACCCACACCGCCTACAATGATTACGAGATCGTGGCCGCCAATCTGCTCGACCACGACCCGCGCCGGGTCAGCGACCGCATCACCGCCTATGCGCTCTATGTCGACCCGCCACTGGGCCGAGCCGGCATGACCATGGCCGAGGCGCGCGCCAGCGGGAAGCGGGTGCTCGCCGGAGAGCGGCCGATGACCCGGGTTTCCCGCGCCATCGAAAAAGGCGAGACCCAAGGCTTCATGCGCATCCTGGTCGACGGCGACAGCAAGGAGATCCTCGGCGCCTCGATCCTCGGACCCGGCGGCGACGAGGCGATCCATTGCATCCTCGACCTGATGTACGCCAAGGCGCCATACCCTGTCTTGCAACGGGCGATGCACATACACCCGACCGTATCGGAGCTGCTCCCTACGATCCTCGGCGAATTGCAGCCGCTGGCATGAGGCGGTGGATCGAGGCAGGTGCGCGTCGCAATTGGTCCGCGCTAAGCACGGCTTTGCCGGGGAGTTCCGGGTCGGGCAAGGCGGCGAGCGGCGATGCCCGAGCTGCCTGAAGTCGAGACCGTCCGGCGCGGGCTGGCGCTGAAGATGAGCGGCCGGCGGATCGTGCGCGCGGAGCTGCGCCGAGCGGATCTGCGCCGGCCGTTTCCGCCGGCATTGGCCGAGCGGCTCGATGGCGCCCTGATCGGGTCGCTCACCCGCCGCGGCAAGTATATTTTGGTCGAGCTCGATGCCGACGGCTTGCTGCTGCTCCATCTCGGCATGTCGGGGCGGATCACCGCCGGCGACGCGGCTCAGCCTGAGGCGCCTCACGACCATGTGGTGCTGACCCTCGACGACGGCACCGTCGTCCGCTTCAACGACGCCCGCCGCTTCGGCACGCTCGATTACCTGCGGCGCAGCGAGGCCGCCCGCCACCCGCTATTGGCCGGGCTCGGGCCGGAGCCGCTCGAAGCAGGGTTCAACGGCGCCTATCTCGCGGCGAAATTCGTCGGCAAGCTGACCTCGATCAAGGCGGCATTGCTCGATCAGCGCATCGTCGCCGGGCTCGGTAACATCTATGTCTGCGAGGCGCTTTATCGCGCGCGCTTGTCGCCGCGGCGGCTCGCCGGGTCGATCGGCCGCGGCCGCGCCGAGCGGCTGGTCGCGGCGATCCGCGCGGTGCTCGACGAGGCGATCGAAGCCGGCGGCTCGTCGTTGCGCGACTATGTTCAAGCCGATGGCGAGCTCGGCTATTTCCAGCACCGCTGGGCGGTCTACGCCCGCGAGGGCGAGCCCTGCCCCGCTTGCGACTGCGCCGAAGGGGTGCGCCGCATTGTCCAATCCGGCCGCTCGACATTCTTTTGCGCGAAGCGGCAGCGGTAGCCAAAGCCGGTCATTGCGAGGAGCGCGTCGTGCGACGAAGCACCCCCCGCGCCGTTGTGGCCGTCGGACAACGAGATTGCGTCGCTCCGCTCGCAATGACAGCCTGTCGCCCGCTTCAGCAAGGACCCCAGATGAGCGAAGATAAGAGCGACCAAAACATTCTCGTCGAGCGCCGGGGTGCGGTCGGGATCGTCACCTTGAACCGGCCGCAGGCGTTGAACGCGTTGAACGCGGCGCTGATCGCCGAGCTGGCCGCCGCCCTCGACGACTTCGAGAACGACGCGGCGATCGGCGCGATCGTCTTGACCGGCAACGACAAGGCCTTTGCCGCCGGCGCCGATGTCAAGGAGATGGCCGGCAAGACCTATCCCGAGATCTATCTTGAGGATTTTATCACCAAAGGCTGGGAGCGGGTCGGGCAATGCCGCAAGCCGGTGGTCGCCGCGGTCGCCGGGTTCGCGCTCGGCGGCGGCTGCGAGATCGCGATGATGTGCGACATCGTCATCGCCGCCGAGACAGCCCGCTTCGGCCAGCCGGAGATCCAGCTCGGCACCATGCCGGGCGCCGGCGGGACCCAGCGCCTCGCCCGCTTTGTCGGCAAGGCGAAGGCGATGGATCTGTGCTTGACCGGGCGGATGATGGACGCCGCCGAGGCCGAGCGCGCCGGGCTCGTCAGCCGCGTCGTGCCCGCCGCGGACCTGTTGCCCGAAGCGATCAAGGTCGCCGAGCGGATCAGCCAGATGTCGCGGCCGATCGCGATGATGGTCAAGGAGGCGGTCAACCGCGCCTATGAGACGACCTTGGCCGAAGGGGTGCGGTTCGAGCGCCGGCTGTTCCACGCGACCTTCGCCACCGAAGACCGCAAGGAGGGCATGGCCGCCTTTATCGCCAAGCGCAAGCCCGCCTTCCGCAACCGCTGACCGGGCACGATCAGCGTCCTCGCGGCTTCCCCTCGGCGTCGACGGCGTCGCGCACCGTCGCGAAGCCGGGGCGCAGCGGCCGGCGGCGGGGCCGAGCGTCGAATTCGCCGCGCTCGGCGGCGAGCTTTTTGCCGAGCCGGAAACGCGGGCTCTGCGAGGCGTGCCCGGAGATGCCGTGCTGGTGGCTGCCGATGCCGCCGCGACCCCGCTGCATCAGGCGAGCTCAGCGCGGAACCTCGCCCCAGACGACGTAGCGGTTGCGCCGGCGTGGTTCGAGCCCCTCCTCGGCCATGCGCTGCAGCTGCGCTTCGACCAGATCGGCGAGTGGGTCGCCGGCGACCTCGACGAGCCCGTGCGCCCGCAGCAGCGCCTCGATCTCGGCGCGCGGCCGGCCGCCGAGAAACGGCAGCCGGTCGCCGACCGCGGCGTATTCGGGGCTGGTGCGGGCGTTTTCCTGGCACCCCGACTGCGCGCCCGCGACCCGGTCGCTGCCGTCGAGGACCGCGCCATCGACGATCGCGAGCCGCCCGCCTGGCCGCAGCACCCGGACCCACTCGTCGATCGCCGCCTCGGGGTGCGGCAGGGTCCACAGCACATGGCGGCTGATCGCCAGGTCGAAGCTCGCCGGCGCAAACGGCAATTGCTCGGCGTCGCCTTGCTCGAAGCGCACCGCGAGGCCGCGCTCGGCCGCCTTCGCCTCGGCGCGGGCGATCATCGCCGGGGCGAAATCGACGCCGGTCACCCGATGCCCGCGCGCCGCCAGTTCGAGGCTCAGAAACCCGGTGCCGCAGCCGAGGTCGAGCGCGTCGAGCGGGCCCGCGCCGGGAAGAACCAGTCCGAAGATGCGCTCCCAGGCGGCGCGCTCGTCCGCGGTGCGGATGCTGTGGCCGAAATCCTCGTCGAAATGCGCCGCCCGACGGTCCCAATGGGCGGCGACCTGCTCTTTGACCGGATCGGCATGCGCAGACGGCATCGGCGGCTCCTTCGCTCGGCGGGTGATCGAGGCGGGAATCTCCCGGCTTCGGCTCGCTGGAACAATCGAGCAGCCGCCGGTTCAGGGCAAGCCTGAAGGCGGCCGGCGGGCCTCTGTCGCCTGCTCGAAGGCATAGGCGAGGCGCAGCAGGGTCGGCTCGCTCCAGGCCCGTCCGGTAAACGTGGCGCCATAGGGGTGATCGGGGGTTTCGCCGGCGCCGCTGATCCATCCCGCCGGCACCTCGACGCTCGGATAACCGGCCTTGGCCGCGATCGCGGCGCCCGCCGCACCGGGGAACAGCACCGCGTCGAGCCGGTGCCGGTCCATATAGGTGTCGAGGCCCAGGGTGCGCGAGGCGCACAGGTCCATCTGCCGCGCCGACAAATATGCCGGCTCGGCGAGATCGCCTCGGGTGGCGGCCGCGGCAAGAAACAGATCCTGGCCAAAGCGCAATGCGCGACCGGCATCGGCAAGGTTGAAGGCGATGACATGGTCGAGGCTGCGTATCGGGGAGTCCGTCGCCCAATCGCGCAAGTAAAGATCGAGATCGTGCTTTAGCTCGTAGATCAAGACCAGCGGCCGGCGCACCGGCTGCCGGAAGGTCGGGCTCTCGGGGTTGCGGTTGAGGATCGCGATCTCGGTGCCGGGGCCGCCGATCCAACCCGCGGTCGGCATATTGGCGCGCACGATCGTCGCCCCCAGCTCCGCGACGGCCGCGATCGCCGCTGCCATGACCGCGGCGGCAGCGGGCGGCAGCAGGCGGTAATAGACGTCATTGGCCGGGTCGGCAGGATCGCTCGGCACTCCGATCCGCGCCCCGCGCAAGCCGTCGCGGTCGAGCATGCTCGTGTAGTCGGCCGGGCGCTCGATCGCCGCGGTCGCCGGGTCGAGCGGGTCGGCGGCGGCCAGCACGTCGAGCAGGATCGCCGCGTCGTGCACGGTGCGGGTCAACGGGCCGGCGGTGTCCTGGCTGTGCGCGATCGGAATGACGCCGGCGCGGCTGATGAGGCCGACCGTCGGCTTGACCGTGACCAGCCCGCACTGGCAGGCCGGCGACAGCAGCGAGCCCGAGGTCTCGGTGCCGATCGCCGCCGCCGCCAATCCGGCCGCGACCGCCGCCGCCGATCCCGAGCTCGACCCGCCGGGCGAGACCGTCGGCACGCCGCGCTCGTCGAGCGGCGGCGCGTAGGGGTTCTTCACCTGGCCGCCCAGCGAGCTGTAGCCCGCCGGCATGTCGATCGCCAGGATGTTGGCGAACTCGGTCAGATTGGCCTTGCCAAGAATGACCGCGCCGGCCTGCCGCAGCAACGATACCAGAGTGGCGTCGCGGCTAGCCCGCGCCTCGGCGAGGGCGAGGGAGCCCGCGGTCGTGTGCTGCCGGTCGGCGGTGGCGATGTTGTCCTTGATGAGGATCGGAATGCCCTCGAGCGGGCGGCGCAGGGCAGGTTTGCCGGCATCGAGGGCGGTGGCGATGGCGAGCGCATCGGGATTGACCTCGCGCACCGTGTTGAGAAACGGGCCGGCGCGGTCATAAGCCTCGACCCGCGCCAGATAGGCCTGGACCAGTGCCGCAGCGCTGATGTCGCCGGCGGCGAGCGCCTGTTGCAGCTCGGTGATCGTCGCATTTGCGATGCTCGGACTTGCCATGAATGGGCTCTGATGTCGCAGTGAATGATCTCTGGGAGATTATCATCTCATCCCTGATGAGGCCGCCGATCCGATGTTCGATCTCGTCTTTCTCGGCACTGCCGCGGCGGTGCCCTCGGCCGAGCGGGGCTTGCCGGCGCTGGTCGTCGGCCGCGGGCCGGAGCGGTTTCTGGTCGATTGCGGCGAGGGGACGCAGCGCCAGCTGCTGCGCGCCGGGCTCGGCTTTCGCGGGCTCGCCCACGTGCTGCTGACCCACGCGCATCTCGATCACGTGGCCGGGCTGGCCGGGCTCGTCGCCACGCGCGCGCTGTGGGGGCTGCGCTCGAGATCGTCGGCAGCGAGGAAACGGTCGGGTTCGTCCGCCGCTATCTCGCCGTCACTATCGGCGGCGAAAGCGAGACCGGCTACCGGCTGCGCGCGGTCGGCCCCGGCCCGGTGCTGAGGCGTGAGGGATGGCGGCTCGACGCCTTTGCCGTGGCGCATCGCCGGACGCAGAGCCTCGGCTGGCGCTTCGAGGAAAGAGCCCGCCGTCCGCTCTTAGCCGATCGCCTGAGCGCGCTTGGCGTGCCGGACGGGCCGGCGCGGCGCGAATTGGCCGCCGGGCGCTCGGTCGCGCTCGCCGACGGCCGGCTGATCGCGCCGCAGCAGGTGCGGGGAGCCGAGCTTCCCGGCGCCAGGCTCGCAATCGTCGGCGATGTCGAGGAGGTGGCCTCCTTGACCGATTGCGTGCGCGGCGCCGACGCGCTGGTGATCGAGGCGACCTTTCTCGACCGCGACCGGGCGCTCGCCCATGCCCGCGGGCATCTGACCGCCGCCGCCGCGGGCCGCCTCGCGCGGGAAGCCGGCGTGCGCGAGCTGCTGCTGACCCATATCTCCGGCCGCTACCGCCCCGAGGAAATCGAGGCGGAAGCCGCTGCGATATTCCCCCGTGTCCGCGTGGTTTCCGACTTTGACCGGATTGAGGTACGCCCCGGGTAGCATCCGAATCGGAAAGGTTTTACATCCACGGACCGGCGATGTAGAAATTGGCTGGGGACGGCGGAGGACGCTACCGCGCCGTGGTCATGGATGCCTGAGGAATCTCAGGTAGAAAGCTGCGAATACCAGGACAATACCAATATTCACTGTAAGCCGTTCCCAGAATCGGTTTCTGAAGAACACGTAATCTACACCGACTATGATGGCGACCATCGCCACCGTGTAAACCACGACAGCTACCTGCCTGCCCATTGGGTTCTCATCACGTGATCTGCCATCCAAGCCTAGGGGGCCCGATTCCTGTCCTGAACTCTCCGCACGGGCTCCCGATGGCCCACCTCAAGGCACATTGCACCCAAGGCCCGAAAATATTTTCAGACCGATGTAACGGACCCGTTCGTCCCCCATAAGATTGCGGCCGGCGCGCTTGCTGCTGCGCTCTAGCCTGAGACATTTGCCGGGCGTGGGTAGACTTCGTCGATCACCCATTGAACCAATGTTGCGCCAGACCCGGCACTTCAGCGATCCGAGCCGTCAATGTTGCGTTGTCGAGCTTATAGACCACAGCGCCGAGCCGCTTTTCACCGGGCATCGCCGGTTGCGGCGCGCCGACCAGAAAGCTCGAGGCTGGCGACCAGATATAGCGCGTGCCCCCTAAGGCGAAATCTCGCGCTTTGTGCAGATGTCCGCTGGCGACCAGGGCAACCCGGTGCCGCCGCACCAGCGCGAGAAGCGCCCCGCGCGGCTGCGGCTTGACCGACCAATAACCGGTGTCGCCTTCACCCGGATCCTCAAGAAATAGCGGCCGGTGCAAGAACCAGGCAATCCGCCGCTCTCCTGCTTCGGCCATCACCTGTTCGAGCCACAACGCCTGCTGGTCCTCCTCCGGCTCGCCGCTGCCCATCAGCATCACGTCGAGTCCGACAAGCCGCCAGCGCTGCGCACCTTCTGCGACGTCTTCGACCCAGCGATCCGGGCCGAAATGACGCTGCCACGCGCTAAGTCGCTCGGCATTGACTGGCTGAAGGGCATGCCGAGCCTCGCCGACATCATGGTTGCCGGGAACCGCCCGCCAGCGGATGCCGAGCTCGTTCATCAGGTGGGCGGAGAAGCTGAGGTCAGCTTCGGCTCCGGCGCCATCGGCAGTCACATCGCCGGTATGGATCACGAGATCGGGATGCTGGTCGGCGATCCACGCCGCGAGCGCCGCCCAGTTGTCGACGAAATGTGGCTTGTCTCGGCTCAGATGCGTATCGGAAATCTGAACAATTCGCATTAGCCTCGCCT
>DASYNW010000014.1:0-3506 GCA_036008325.1 Allostellaceae bacterium | reverse complement strand
GCGGATATGGCGCTCTATCCGCTGCCGATCGCGAAATGGACGGTGGCGGCGCTGGCCGGCCTGTTCATCGTGATCGCGCCGCTATTTTTCGGCGAATACATGGTCTCGATCCTCAACCTGATCCTGATCGCGATCGTCGGCGCGCTCGGCCTCAACATCCTGGTCGGCTACACCGGGCAGATCTCGATCGGCCACGGCGCCTTCATGTCGGTCGGCGCCTATACCGCCGCGCATCTCGTCGTCAGCCTGCATCTGCCGTTCTGGATAACGATCCCGGCCGGCGGATGCCTGGCCGCCGCGGTCGGTGCGTTGGTGGGCATTCCGTCATTGCGCATCAAGGGCATCTACCTCGCGATCGCCACCCTCGCCGCGCAATTGATCATCGAGTGGATGATCAACCACGTGCCGTGGATCTCCGGCGGGACCCAGGCGACGATCTCGCTTCCGCGCCCGTCGGTGTTCGGCATCCCGCTCGTCCACGAGCGACAGATCTATCTGTTCCTGCTGTTCTTCGTGGTGATCGCGATGATCGCGACACTGAACCTGGTGCGCAGTCGCATCGGGCGCGCCTTCATCGCAATCCGCGACCAGGACATCGCCGCCGAGATCATCGGCATCAACATCTTCCGCTACAAGCTCTATGCGTTTGCGATCTCGTCCTTTTATGCCGGGGTCGCCGGCGTGCTCGAAAGCTATTATCTCGGCATCGCCAATTACGAGCAGTTCCAGATCGACGTCTCGATCGACTATCTGGCGATGGTGATCATCGGCGGGCTCGGCTCGGTCTTGGGTTCGGTGCTGGGCGCGGTCTTCGTCACCCTGCTGCCGATCGCCACCCGCTGGTTTCTCGATGCGTTCGGCGGCCTGATCTTTTCCCACGCCGATCTGCTCAACGTCGTGCCCAACCTGCGGCTGGTGATCTTCGGCGCGCTGATCATTTTTTTTCTGGTGGTCGAGCCGGAGGGGCTGAACCGGTTGTGGCGCAATATCCGCACTTACTTCCGAGTCTGGCCGTTTTCCTATTAAACTCAGTGAAAGCAACGGGAGGAACGATGATGACGGTATTATCGAGGGGCATGGCGGGGCTCGCCGCCGGCGTCGCGGCCGGGCTGATGCTGGCCAGCGCGGCCGTGGCCCAGCCCAAGGAGATCCTGATCGGCGACCAGTGCGACCGCACCGGCCCGACCCAGATCGTCGGCACCGTGCTGTGCCCGGCGATGCAGGATTATTACAAGCTGATCAATTCGCAGGGCGGGGTCGACGGCTGGATGATCCGCGGCGACGAGATCGACAACCAGTACCAGGTGCCGCCGGCGATCGAGGCCTATCAGCGCCAGAAGCAGATGGGCGTCGTGATGATGACGCTCTACGGCACGCCGCAGACCGTGGCGCTGAACCAGCGGCTCGAGCAGGACAAGATGCCGACCACTTCGCCCGGCTTCGGCATCGCCGCCGCCGCCGACGGCACCCGCTTTCCCTATCTGTTCCCGATCGCCGCAACCTATTGGTCGCAGGCCGCTGGGGCGGTCAAGTTCGCCAAGGACAAGCTCGGCGGCAGCCTCAAAGGCAAAAAGATCGCCTATGTCTATTACGACAACCCGGCCGGCAAGGAGCCGATGCCGATCCTCGATTCGCTGCAGAAATCCGAGGGCTTTCAGCTGCGCACCTTTGCGGTGCCGCCGCCGGGGGTCGAGATGGGCGCGCAGATCCTCGACATCACCCAGCGCTATCACCCCGATTTCGTGATCATGCACCTGTTCGGGCGCTCGCCTTCGGTGGCGATCAAGGGGCTCAAAGGCGCCGGATATCCGCTGACCCATGTGATCGGGCTGGTCTGGGCCTCGGCCGAGGCGGACATCAAGGCGGCCGGCGGCTGGGGCGTCGCCGAAGGCTACAACACGCTGCAATTCGCCGGCGCCGGCGACAACTATCCGGTGCGCCAGCAGATCAAGGCGATGTACAAGAAGGAAGGCAAGGAGCCGCCCGCGACGATGGACGACACCGTCGTCTACAATCGCGGCTTGCTGCAGGCGGCGATCCAGGTCGAGGCGATCAAGAACGCGCTCAAGATCAGCGGCGGGCAGAAGCCAACCGGGCCTCAGGTCAAGCAAGGCCTCGAACAGATCCACGATTTCACCCTGGGCGGGCTGGTGCCGCCGTTGCAGATCACCCCGGCCGATCACGAAGGCGGCGGCTGGGTCCGGATCTTCCAGGTGCATGACGGGAAGTTCGTGGCCGAGACCGACTGGTTCCGGGCCTACCGCGACGTGGTCGAGCACGCGGTCAAGACCGCCGAAGTCGATTAGCCGGGATTGGCGGGGGCAGGATCGCCGGTCGAGGACCCACCCGCGATGCTGGCGCTCAACAACATCGAAGTCGTCTATGACGGCGTGATCCTGGTGCTGAAAGGCGTCTCGCTGGAGGTCGAGGAGGGGCGCATCACCACCCTCCTCGGCGCCAACGGCGCCGGCAAGACGACGACCTTGAAGGCGATCTCGGGCCTCCTGCGCAGCGAGCGCGGCGAGGTCACCAAGGGCACGGTCGAACTCGACGGGGCGCGGCTCGATCGCCTGGCGCCGCACGACGTCGTCAAGCGCGGCGTCAGCCAGGTATTCGAGGGCAGGCGGGTTTTCGAAAACCTGACGGTCGAGGAAAACCTCGTCGCCGGCGCCCATATCCGCAAGGATTTCGCCCGCGCCCGCCAGGCGATCGACGGCATCTTCGACACCTTCCCGGCGCTCCGGGAGCGGCGCCACCAGCCCTCGGGCTATCTCTCGGGCGGCGAGCAGCAGATGCTGGTGATCGGCCGCGCGCTGATGAGCGAGCCCAAGGTGATCCTGCTCGACGAACCCTCGCTCGGCCTGGCGCCGCTGCTGGTCGCCGAGATCTTTGGCATCATCCGCCGTCTGCGCGAGCAGCGCGGGCTGACTGTGCTTCTGGTCGAGCAGAACGCGGCGCTGGCACTCGACATCGCCGACCACGGCTATGTCATGGAAAACGGCCGCATCGTGCTCGAAGGCCCGGCCGAGGCCTTGCGCCAGAACTCCGACATCAAGGAATTCTATCTCGGCCTCAACGAAGCCGGCGCCCGCAAATCCTATCGCGACCTCAAACACTACAAGCGCCGCAAACGCTGGCTGTCGTGATCGGGGGCACCGGCCGCAAACGCGCTGGATCGGTCAGTCCGGCCGCGCGATAACTGCGGCACCGTAATACTTGGAGCGCCGCCGATGAACCAGACCCTTCCCCGCATCGCCGTGATCGGCACCGGCGGCACGATTTCCTCGCTCGGGGCGTCGAGCCTCGATGTGCTCGACTATCCCGATTTCGGGCAGAAGCTCTCCGCCGAGGCGTTGCTCGACAGGTTTCCCGAGACCCGGCTCGTCGCCGACCCGGTGCCGGTCACCTTTCGCCAGGTCGGCAGCACCGATATCGGGCCGCCGGACTGGCTCGAGCTGCGGGCGTTGATCCACAAGACCGCGCAGGATGACCCCGCGATCGCCGGC
>DASYNW010000013.1:0-1945 GCA_036008325.1 Allostellaceae bacterium | reverse complement strand
TCGGCCAGCCGCCAGGTGAATTGGCTGGCGAGCTCGAGCTCGAGCAGGATCTCGTCGCCGGCCTGGAGAAAATCCGGGCCGAGCTGCCTGCTGCCCTTGAATATGGCGCCGAGCCAGCTGCGCCCCTGCTTGGCCAAGGGCGAGCCGAAGGTCGCCGGCGCCAGCGCGATCAGCCGCTTCAACCGCTTGCCGCGCAGCGGGTCTACGGCCAGCCAGGCGCGCAGCACCAGCATGCCGGTCGAATGCACCACCGCGTCGAACGGCTGGCCCGGAGCAAAGCCGGGCAGCGCCGCCAGCGCGCGGTCGAAGGCCTCGGCTATATCCTTGATCGATATGGCATTGTCGAGCGAGACATAGGTGCAGGTGTGCATCGAGGCCTTGTCGATGCCGAGCTTTTGGTGCAGGATATCCTGCCATCTCCGCCACGAAGCGCCGCTATCCGAATAGCCGTGGACAAAAATCACCGGATTGCCCTGCCCCGCCATCGCTTCCCTCCTGCAGCTGGGCGCAACGCGCATCCGCGCCGCCGCCAAGATGAGCCCGCACCATCTGGTTATGCGAGTGATATAGCTCACAGAATTGTGGTGAATTTCCGAATGTCGCGGCTTCCCGCCTGCCTTCTCGCGGCGCTGATCGCGGCGGCGCCGGCAGCGGCCGCCGCAGCGGCGGCGCCCGGATCGAAATGCGTGATGACGCCGCAGGTGTTGTGGGGCGACGGCGCGCACGACGACACCGCGGCGCTGAACGCCTGGTTCCGCGGCGGCCGGGTGGTGTGGGGGCAAACCGGCGGGCCGGTCGGCTCGCTGATCGTCGGCCACGTGTTTCGCCTGAAGGGGGCGGTGCTGATTCCGAGCGGCACCGGGCGCAGCATCGAGCGGTTCGAGCTCTACTGGCCGGAACGCCGCGAGCGGGTATCGGGCGGCAGCATCCGCGCCGGCAGCGATCCCGACAAGCCTCCGATCGCGACCGGCATCGTCAAGGTGGGCGCCGGCCCCGATGAGGGGGTGGCCTATCCCGCCCCCGACCTGCCGCCGGCCGATGCCCATGCCGGCACCGACTGCCTCGTTTCCTGACCGGCAAAAACGCCAGTCTGCACGCAAGGCGGCGATGAGCGGGCGCGGCGACGAGTTCGTCGAGCCGACACGCACCAATCGGCGGCGCTGAGGGGCTCGTCTATCGGCGCTATTCGGCGGCGAGCAATGGCGGCGCGACCGGCGCGCGCTCGGCGCGGGCCATCGGCTGCGGCCACCAGCGGTCCTCCCATTCGGGGAACAGGCCCTTGAGCCGCGGCATCACCCGCTCGGCGAACAGCTTCGTGTTGTAGGCCGCCAGTTCCTTGCCCATGCTGCCGAACTGTAAGAGCAGCATCAGGTGGCCGACATTGAGCTCGGTCGCGACCTCGGTCAGTTGCTCGACGACCTCGTCGGGCGAGCCGACGATGACATAGCCGCGGTCGACGATGTCGGCGATGTCAGTCGTCGCGCGGGCCTTTTGCCGGGCGTCAAGGCTGGCGGCCCGGCCGATCTGGCCGACGACGCCGGCGCGCTGCGTCGCCTCGGTGATATAGCCGGGCGGCATCGCCCAGCGCGGGTCGACGCGCAGGCAGCGGCCATAGAAATATTCGGCTGGCTCCTTGTAGAGCCGCATCGCCTCGGCGCGATTCTCGGCGACGCCGACAAATTGCAGAAACCCGGCGCGGTACGGGTTCCGGTCCTTGCCGAGCCGGGCCATCTCGTCCCAGAAACCCTGGATCGTGGCGCGCCCGTCCTTGAAGCCGAAATAGGACAGATAGGCGTAGACGTAATCCATCTGGGCGCACCACTGCCAGGTTTCGACCGAGCCGCCGCCCGGGATCCAGATCGGCGGGTGCGGCTTCTGCACCGGGCGCGGCCAGATGTTGACGTAGCGCTGCTGATTGAAGCGGCCGTTGAAGGCGAAGGTGTCG
>DASYNW010000012.1:0-33642 GCA_036008325.1 Allostellaceae bacterium | reverse complement strand
AGGTCGCGGCCCGCGGCGCCCGCATGCTCGCCGACCGCCAAGACGCCGGGCAATACCTGCATCGCCGCTTGCCCCGAGACAAAGCGCAGCCCTTCGCACAGCTCGATCGAGCGCCCGGCGATGCCGTTGAGCAACGCGGCGGTGCGCGGGTCCTGCACCGGCCAGCCGCGCGCATAGACCGTGGCGCCGCTGCCGGCGGTGGCGGCGAGCCGCTCGCGCAATTGCCGCACCTCCGGCCGCTCCGACCCGGCCAGGATGACCCCTAAGGTGTCGAGCAGCACCAGCTTGGCATGCCGCTGCACCGTTTCAGGGATATCCGCCCACTGCGTCTGCGCAACAAACCCGGCCAATCGCTCGATCGCTATACCCATTGCTCGACCCCTTTTCTCGGCACGATTTGATCAGCGGCGCGGGGATGGTAGCCTCGGGCAGCCTGCGGGACCAATGGTTGCGGAGAGGAACGAGACATGGCCGTCGTCGAGACCGAGCGTTTGGGGCAGATTCTGGTGGTGCGGATGAACCGGCCCGAGCGGCTGAATGCGCTCAACCGCGAGATGCGCACCCGCCTCGCCGAGACCTGGACCGAGTTCCGCCACTCGAGCGAGCTCGAAGTCGCCATTTTCACCGGGACAGGCCGTGGCTTTTGCGCCGGCGAGGACATGAAGGAGTCGCTCGCCGCCGGGCGGCCTGGCGGAAGCCGGCCCGACATCGAGGACCCGTTCATGTCCGGGACGCTGGAAAAGCCGGTCATCGCCGCGGTCAACGGCTATGCGATGGGCGGCGGCTTTATGCTGGTCGAGCGCACCGATCTGCGCGTCGCCGTGCGCGAGGCGGTGTTCGAGGTATCCGAGGCCAAGCGCTGGCTGTTGGGCGGCTACAATCACGGGCACGTCGCCAACCTGCCCTACCCGATCGCGATGGAGATGGCGCTGGGCTTCCGCTTCACCGCCGAGCGGTTCTACCAGATCGGTTTCTTGAACCGGCTGACCACTGCCGACGAATTGATGCCGAGCGCGCTGGCGATGGCCGAGCACCTCTTGACCCTGCCGCCGGCCTCGCGGGTCAATACAGTCCACATGATGCGCCAGATGCGCCCCGCGCCGGGGCCGGACCAGCAACGCCTCGCCGCCGCATTGCACGAGCACGGCGCCAAGAGCGACCTGATCGAGTCGCGCGCCGCGTTCGCCGAAAAGCGCAAGCCCAACTTCAAGGGTTGGGACGATCCGCAGGACCGCTTCCGCCTGCCGGCGCTCGACGCCGAAAAGAGGTGACAGCGCGGGTATCGACGAGGCGGATCACCCGGAGCCGCGGGCGCCGGCCGTGAACCCCACCCTGCTGAAAGCAGCGCTGTTGGCGGTTCCTGCGGGCACCTTGCTTTACCGCGCAGTCGGTTTGTGTCGTAGCGAAAAATCGGCGGCAAATGCGCTGCAGCTTTTCGGCGCGAGTTTCTTGATGATCGTCGTGCTTGCCCATGTCTGCGAAGCGCTCGGCCTGCTGTCGTTGATGCGCTGGGGTGCCAGCGACAGCCCGGGCCATTACCTCGACCTGGCCAGCGCCGTGCTCGGCGTTGCCTCGCTTTCGGGCGGGTATTTCCTGCAACGGTCGACGACCCGTACACAGCACCCTGCGCGACGATGACGGAATACGACCCGCTGGCAATCGGAGGATTTTGCGTGGCTGAACCGAGGAGTGGCGGCCCGCTCGCGGGCCTGAAGGTGCTCGACCTGACCGAGCACATGGCGGGGCCGTTCTGCACGATGATCCTCGCTGATATGGGCGCCGAGGTGATCAAGCTCGAGCGCCCGGGCAAGGGCGATTCGGTGCGCGCCTGGGGCGACGGCAGCGAGCGCAACCCCTATTTCCGCTACATCAACCGCAACAAGAAGGGCATCACCCTCGATTACAAGCAGCCCGAGGGAAAGGCGTTGTTCCTCGAGCTCGCCGCCGGCATCGACGTGCTGGTCGAGAATTATCGGCCGACGGTCATGCCGCGCGCCGGGCTCGGCTTCGAGGATCTGCGCAAGATCAACCCGCGCCTCGTCTACGCCCAGCTCTCCGGCCTCGGCTATGACGGGCCCCATGCCGCACGCGGCGGCTTCGACCTGATCGCGCAGGGGATGGGCGGCATCATGCACGTCACCGGCGAGGCGGACGGGCCGCCGACCTCGGTCGGTCTGCCGATCTGCGATCTCGGCACCGGCATGTGGGCGGTGCAGGGCATTCTCGCCGCACTCTACGAGCGCCAGCGCACCGGCGAGGGTCGCCTCGTCGAATGCTCGCTATTGGAGACCGCGATCGGCTTCAGTTCGTGGACCAGCGCGCAATGGCTCGCCGACCACCAGGAGCCGACCCGCCAGGGCTCGCGCCATCGCCAGAACGCGCCCTATCAGCGGATGCGGACCAAGGACGGCTATCTGATGATCGGGGCCGCCGGGGAGGCGATCTGGCAGCGCTGCGCCGCGGCGCTGGGTCACCCGGAATGGGGCACCGACCCGCGCTTTGCCACCAACCGGCAGCGCATGGCCAACCGCGCAGCACTCGAAGCCGAGATGGAGGCGGTGTTCGCGACCGACACCACCGAGCATTGGGTCGGCGTGCTCGAAGCGGCCGGGGTGCCGTGCGGCCCGGTCTACGATTATGCGCAGATGTTCGCCGACCCGCAGGTGCGCCACCGCGGGCTCGTCCAGTACGCGAGCGACGCCGAATTGGGCGAGGTCGCGCATGTCCGCACCCCGATCCGGATCGGCGAGGCGGTGCGGGTGCGCACCGTCGCCCCCAGGCTCGGCCAGCACAATGGCGAGATCTTCTCCCGCCTCGGGCGCAGCGAAGCGGAGATCGCCAAGCTGCGCGAGAAGGGCGTGCTGTAGCCCGCTCGCGCGGGAGGGTTACTTCAATTGCGAGACGCCGGCGCGGGCGCAGTCCTCGTCCTCTTGAGAAGTCCCGCCGCCGACGCCGCAGGCGCCCTCTACGACCCCGTTCCTGATGATCGGCACCGCACCCTGCCCCATGATCATCGCGCCGCCAGCGGCGGCGGCGATGCCGCGCGGGGTCGGCTGGTCGGCACGCGCCGCCATCTCGCCGCTCGGTCGGCCGAACGCCGCCGAGGCCACCGCCTTGCCCTGACTGCCATAGGCGCTGGCCCAGATCGCGCCGTCCATGCGCTGCAGCGCGATCGGCCGGCCGCCGGCATCGCAGACCGCGGCGCTGACCTTGATGTTGAGCTCCTGCGCCTTGGCGAGCGCGCCGCGCAGGATTCGGTTGGCTTCATCCAACGTCAGACTCATCGTTTTCTCCCTCGGTGAAGGGTTGAAAGGGATGCCGGCCTTTGCTGCACTGGGGAGGCCGCCGGGGTCGTGATTGCATGGGATCGGCAAAGCGATGTCAACGACCGAGCGAGTATTGACCCATCGCATATGTGAGCTTATATGAGGGGATATATAGAGGCGCATATGTCCGTCAAGCCGAAAGACGTGAGATCACCCAAGGAGCACTGGACCCTGATCGACGTGGTTCTGGAGAGGCAGGACTGGTCTCTCGCGCTCGGCGAATGGGACGGGGGGCGGTGCCTGGCGGCCCGCTGGAACGGCGATGACGACCGCCCGAAAGGCAATCCGGTTTCACACGGTATGCCGACCTGGTTCGTCCTTCCGAACGAATTGGTCGATCCCTTGCTGGCGGCGGATCTGATTCCGCCGGAAAAGCGCGACTTGGTCCGGGCCCTCCTGGGCCTGTCGGCCAGCGAGCGGTTCGACCCGGGCGATCTGCCGGCGCACGACCTGGGACCCTGGCCCGAGGGGCTGAGTCTGCGACGCGAGGATATTTACGGGGAAGAGGGGCGCTGACCTTCGTCGATACCAACGTTCTCGTCTACTCGACGGCGGTCGCGGCGCCCTTTCGGGAGCGGGCCCGAGCTGCGCTCGTCGAGCGCGCGGCCGGCGAGCCGCTCTCGGTGAGCCGCCAGGTCCTGCGCGAGTATCTCGCGGTCATGACGCGGCAACAGGTTTGGGGCAAGGCTCTCAGCCTGAGCGAGGCAGTTGCGGACACGTCGGTCTTCATCCGGCGCTTTACTCTCCTTGAGGACGGCCGGCTGGTATGGGAAAAGTTGATCGAACTCAGCCGGCGCCATTCTTTTGCCGGTCGCCAGATCCACGACGCCAATATCGTCGCAACCATGCTGGCGCGCGGCGAGCGCCGGCTGCTCACCTTCAATGACGCCGATTTCCGACGCTTCGCAGCGGTGATCGAGGTGATCGTCCCTTGATCCCGAGGCCTGCTCATCGCATCGGCAGCGGGCCGAAGGCGGGCGGCGGGATGCGGCGCCTGGAGGCGGCTTCGTAGGCCGAGGCGATCTTCAGCAACACATCCTCGCGGCCCGGCTCGGCGCGAAACACCAGCGAGAACGGCAGACCGGGCGGCGGGATCGTGGTCGGGGTGTCGCAGGCGAGGGACACATAGCGGGTGCGGTCGGGGCTCAGCGCGAAGACCGGGTCGTAGACGGTCGTCACATAGCCGGCCGGGATCAGCATCTCGGTCAACCCGGCGTTCGGGCCGTAGAACGATTCGAGACGCAGATTGGACGCACCGCCCGCGGCGTCGTGGGCGCCGCCGACCCTGGCCGGCGGCAGCGGTGTGTGCAGGCGAACCAGCGCATCGAGCCGGTTTTCGAGGATCACCATCATGTCGACCCGGCGCAGCAATTCGCGCAGCATGATGCGCTCGTCGACCCCCTGGCGGCCGCCCAGCGGGTTGCGCGGATCGGCGATCTCCTCCCAGTTCCTGAACGCGGCGCGGCCATCATCGCCCCAGAATTTGGAGCGCGCGTTGAGCGAAGCGAAATCGACCAGGGCCTCGGTAAATCCGCGCTCCCGCCAATCGGCGGCTCGCCGCGACAGATATTGCGGGATGTGAAAGCGGAACATCATCGCCAGCTCCTGTTGCTGGATCGTGGCGATGTCGAGGTTGGAGGGCGGTGCGACCTGGCCCTCGGCCAGCGCCACCAGATAATCGATCGGCGCCATCGCGCCAGCGCCGAAGGTCTTGCCCGGCATGAACTCGGTCGGCCGGATCGCCGCGGCGAACTCCTCGAACAGCGGCAATCCATCGGGCCTCAGCCGGAACAACAGATCCGGCATGAACACCGGCACCAGCCGCGCCAGCGCGCGGCGGAAATCGGGATCCATCCGATCGAGGTCACGATCGGGCTCCCACAGCGGATCGGCCGATTCGACCAGGGTGGCGCCGAGCCTCTCGCCCAGCACCCCCTTGATCTCGGCCGCCGCGGCGGTGGCGATCGGCAACGGGGCCTTGGCGCCGGGCGGCACCAGCATCGACTCGCGGATGACGCCGATGCGCATGCCGGCGAGCGAGCCCACGGCGCCGCTCATCGTAGCGTGGCTCGCATAGGACGTCGCCAGCACCGAAGAACGCGGCACCGTCGTGTACGGGTCGCGGCGGTCGTAATAGCCGGCGACCGGGTCCTTCAACGCGTCGAGCACCCGGGCGCAGTCGCCGATGGTGCGGCAGAGAATGCCGGCGCGGTCGCAATAGATGTCGGCGCCGATCGCCCCGCCGTTGAAGCCGAGCATCGCCTTGTGCGGCAGGATCAACGCCACCGCGTTGTGGTTGGCGGGGCCGCGGGTCGAGGCGCGGGTTTCCTCGCCGAGGCTCGCCATGACCAGATTGGCGCCGACCGACACGCCTGACCCCGACGACGAGCCGAGCGAGGCGGCGCGCGTCGTATCGTAAGGGTTGGCCGGGTTGCCACCCCAGCTCGAGCGCTGATAGCCGAGGGTCGAGGGCAATACCTTTTCGGGTCGGTGGCGCCCGCCCGGATCGCCGGCCCGGCCGTTGTATTCGGTGCACACCGCCTTGGCGAAGACGATGGCACCCTTGTTGCGCAATTGCTCGACCAGCCCATGGTCGCGCGCCGGGAAGTCGATGTCGTAGGCCGCGTCGCCGCCGGCGGTGGTGCGCATGTCCCTGGTGTCGAACGGGTCCTTGAACGAAAAGACGACGCCGTACATCGGCATCCGGTCGAGCGGCGGATTGCGGCCGTACTGGGCGTCCAATTCGGCGGCACGCTCGAGCGCGTCGGGAAGCCGGCGGAAATGCTCGCAGACCGGCGGCGCACCGGGCGGCAGCGGCCCCGCCGACGGATGCCGGTCGAAATCGCCGCGGCAGGTGACCGAACGCTCGCCGCGGATGTTCAAGGTGGCCAGCGCATTGAGCTGGCCGGCATTGGCGATGCCGGCAATCATGCCGTATTGCTGCGCGACGCTCGGGTCCGAGGCGGTCGGCTCCATCCGGCCGAATTCGAGTGGCGGCCCCTGATAGCGGTCGAGATCGGGCAGGATCGCCGACGCCTTGACGGTCTCGGTCGGGAAGCGCAGCGCCGCCCCGGCGCGCACCGCGCCCTCGGCTTCGGCAACCTGCGCCCCGTCCTCGGTGACCAGCGCGCTGGCGACGCCGTTATAGGCGCGCGCCCGGTCGATATAGCGCTCTACGACCGCGACCACGGTGGTCTGCCCGGCCCGGATCGCGCGGTGCAGGTCCGCGATCGTCGCTTCTTCGAGCTGGAACGTCTTCGGTGCACCGTGCTCTTCGCTCATGACCCTATTTCCCCTCCCGGCGTAACCGCGGACGGCGATCCTATCACCCCCAACGAATTTTCACGTGCCGAGGCGGCGCCGATCATTCAGGATGAATTCATCGGCCTCACCATTCCTGGACCCGACTCATGCCTGAAAAAGCCGTCTCCGAGCTCGCCCCGACCGGCGTTTTGCGCGTCGCGATCAATATGGGGAATTTCCTGCTGGTCACCGGCAAGGCGCCCAATGGCGACCCGACCGGTGTCTCCGCCGATATGGCGCTGGCGGTCGGCGCCCGGCTCGGCGTGCCGGTGAAGTTCATCCCTTACGCGCGGCCCGGGGAGATCGCCGACGATGCCGAGAAGGGCAAGTGGGATATCGGCAATATCGGCGCCGAGCCGCAGCGCGCCGCGGTGATCAGCTTCACCGCCGCCTATGCCGAGATCGAGGCCACCTATCTGGTGCCGGCGGGCTCGCCGATCCGCTCGATCGCCGAAATCGACCAGCCCGGCAAGCGGGTCGCCGTGACCGCACGCAGCGCCTACGGCCTGTGGCTCGAAAACAACTACAAAAAGGGTGAGCTGCTGCAGTTCGACACGGCCGAGGCGGCGCTCAAGGCGTTCGACGGCAAGAAGCTCGACGCCTATGCCGGGTTGCGGCCGGGCCTGATCGCGGTGCAGCAGGCGCGGCCCGGCTCGCGCATTCTCGACGGCCAGTTCACCGCCGTGCAGCAGGCGGTCGGCACGCCGAAGAAGAACGCGGCCGGGTTCGCCTTCCTGAAGGAATTCGTCGAAGAAGCAAAGCGGTCCGGGATCGTGGCGAGCTTCATCGAGCGCCACGGTGTGGTTGGCCGGCTGTCGGTAGCGCCGCCCGTCTGAACCTCCGCCCGCTGCTCACCGCTCGCCCTACGCGCTTGCCGAGGAGTTTCCACCGTGCCCGACGACATAACCTCGCCACCGACCGATCTCGCTTTCATGACCATCGCGGAGATGGGGCGGCGGATCGACAAGAAGCAGCTGTCGCCGGTCGAGCTGACGACGGCGCTGATCGCCCGGGCCGAAGCGCTCGATCTCCAGCTCAACGCCTATCTGCTGCCGACCTTCGAGCGCGCGCTCGACCGGGCCCGTGCCGCCGAAGCCGAGATCGCGGCCGGCCGCTATCGCGGGCCGATGCACGGCATCCCGTTCGGGCTCAAGGACATTTATGCGACCGCCGGGATTCGCACCACCGGGCACTCCCGGACCTGCATCGACACCGTCCCCGCCGCCGATGCGACGACGGTGCGAAAGCTCTACGACGCCGGCGCGATCCTGACCGGCAAGCTCGCGACCCATGAGTTCGCCCATGGCGGTCCGAGCTTCGACCTGCCGTGGCCGCCGGCCCGCAACCCGTGGCACCGCGAGCATTTCACCGGTGGCTCGTCGAGCGGCTCGGGGGCGGCGGTCGCAGCCGGGTTTGTTCCAGCCGCACTCGGCTCCGATACCGGCGGCTCGATCCGCGGCCCGGCGGCATTTTGCGGCATCGCCGGGCTGAAGCCGACCTATGGTCTCGTCAGCCGCCACGGGGTCTATGCCAATTCGTACAGCTTCGACCACGCCGGGCCGATGACCTGGACGGTCGAGGATTGCGCGATCCTCTTACAGGCGATCGCCGGCCACGACCCGCAGGACCCGGCGAGCGCGCGGCACCCGCTGCCCGACTATCGCGCGGCCTTGACCCGCGACATCAAGGGTTTGCGCATCGGCGTCGTGCGCCATCTGCACGAGGACGACTGCCCGGTGACCGCCGAAACCGGCGCGGCTCTGGAAGAGGCGTTCGCGGTCTTCCGCTCGCTCGGCGCTTCTCTCGGAGAGGTGCGGCTGCGCCCGGCGCAGGACTATTACGACGTCAAGGTGACGATCGCCGAAAGCGAGCTCTTGGCCGTCCACGAAAACGCGCTGCGCACCCGGCCCGGCGATTTCGGCGAGGATTTTCTCGGCCGCGTCCTGCCGGCGGTGCTGATCGGCGCCCGCGACTACGTGCAGGCCCAACGCGAGCGCCGGCGCATATTGGCCGAGATGGCGCGGGTCTATGAAGATTTCGACGTGCTGGTGACCGCGACGGCCGGCGGCCCGGCGCCGCGTCTCGACGCCTGGCGCACGATCGAGTTCTGGCGGCGGCCGTCATTGACCACGCCGTTCAACGTCACCGGCGGCCCGGCCCTGGCGCAGTGCATCGGCTTCAGCAGCAGCGGCCTGCCGTTGTCGATGCAGGTGGTCGGCCGACCGTTCGACGACGCGACGGTGCTGCGGGCGGCGCACGCCTATGAGACGGCGACGCCGTGGCGGGCGCGCCGGCCGAAGCTCGATCCGAAGGCTGAATTCTCGACCGCATTGCCGCCGATCCCCGACCCGGCGCCGGCCGATATCGACGCCGCCACCCGCGACCGGGCCGCGGCCGCCTGCCGTGCCGCCGGCCTCTCATTATCGGAGCGTCAGTTCGAAATGATCTGCGCCGCCGCCCCCTATGTCGAAGCGATGACCGGGCGGCTCTATCGCGAGCGCAGCTGGGCCGAGGAGCCCGCCAACATCTTCCAGTTCGCCGGCTAGCCGGCGCCGCAGATCAGCGGATCATCTGGCGGACGAACGCCCCGCCCGCTTCGATCGCCTGCCGGCCGGCCGCGAGCTCCGGGTGGAACAGGTGCCAGACATGGATCATCTCCGGCCAGATCTGCAGATCGACCCGCACATCGGCGGCGCCGGCGGCCTTGGCCAGGCGCAACGCGTCGTCGAGCAGGGTCTCGGCCGCCCCGACCTGGATCAATAGCGGCGCCAATCCGGAAAGATCGGCATAGAGCGGCGCCGCCAATGGCGAGCGCGGATCGGCGCCGTTCAGATACATCCTCGCCATGTCGAGAATGCCGGCGCGCTGCACGGTCGGGTCGGCGGCGGCCTTGCTCACCATCGTATCGCCGATTGCTTCCATGTCGACCCAAGGCGAGATGCACCAGCCGCAGCCCGGCCGCGCCAGCCCGGCTGCGCGGATCGCCAGCATCGCCGCCACCACCAGACCGCCGCCGGCGCTGTCGCCAACGATCGCGATCCGCTTCGCCTCGATGCCGCGCGCCAGCAGAAAACGGTAGCCGGCGAGCGCGTCGTCGACCGCGGCCGGGAACGGGTGCTCGGGCGCCAGGCGATAATCGAGCGCCAACGCCGCGATCCCGGCGGCCCGGCCGGCTTCGGCCGCCAGATGGCGATGGCTGTCGAGCGAGCCGATCACATAGCCGCCGCCATGCAGATAAAGGAGTGCCGCGTCGCGCGCATCTTTGGGCGTCGCGGTCCATTCGGCGCGCACCCCGTTCGCCGTCATCGGCTCGACCCCGACATCGGCCGCCAGGCGATAGCCGAGGCCGCGGGCGTCGATGTCCCGGCGGCGCTGCCGGTAATCGTCGGAACGCGGCCGGCTCGCCAGCTTGGCGCGCAACGCGCCGATCTCGCTATCGCTCATCTATTTTTCCCGTGCAGTTGCCTCGATCGGGCCCTACAGCAGATCCGCCACCGCCTCGCGGTAGCGGGTGATCGCCGCCAGATGCTCAGCGGCGCTGCTTCCGGCGATGCGCTGGTGGTGGGCGCTGACATAGGTCGTGTGCGCGGTCAGGTGGGTGACCCCGGCGGCTTTCCAGAACCGGACTTCGCGCCGCCAATCCTCCGGGCCGCCGGCGCCTGGGGAAACCCACACTTCGAGGCCGAGCGCCGCCGGGTCGCGGCCGGCTTCGCGGGTCAACCGGCGCAATTTGTCGAAGGCGGCGAGCGCCGCGTCGCCCGGCGGATAGGCCAACGGCATAAAGCCGTCGCCGTATCGCGCACAGCGCCGGAAGGTCGCCTCGGCATGCCCGCCATACCAGATCGGGACCCGCCCCGAAGCCGGACGCGGGTTGATGCCGGCGTCCTCGATCCGGTGAAACTCGCCGGCAAAGCGGACATGCGGCAGGGCCCACAAGGCCTGCATGACCCTGACCTGCTCGGCCGAGCGTCTGCCGCGATTGTGGAAATTCTCGTTGAGGCCGATGAACTCGACCTCGTTCCAGCCGACCCCGATCCCGAGCCGGAACCGGCCGCCGCACAAGATGTCGAGCGAGGCCGCCTGTTTCGCCACCAGCACCGCCTGGCGCTGCGCCAGGATCAGGACGCCGACGGCAAAGCCGATCTGCGTTGTGCAGCCGGCCAGAAACCCGAACAGCACGAACGGGTCGTGATAGGCGGTGGCGGTGGTGCCGACGCGTGTTCCGCCGTGATCGGCGGCCGGGTTGGCGCCCAGCACGTGATCGGGGGCGATCAGATGGGTGAAGCCGAGCCCCTCCGCCGCCAGCGCGTAATCGCGCAGCACCGCGGAGCCGGCGCCGATATCGCCGACCGGCAACGAGCATCCGAGCTGCATCGCTTTGTCCTTCCCGTGCGAGTTCAGTCGGCGAAGGCGGCGAATACCTGGCCGACCGCGGTGTGCTGGTCGCCATCGGCCGAGAGCGGCACCAGGATCGGAGTGCGGACCCCGGCGGCGCGCCAGGCGTCGACGCCCTCGCGCACCTTCGCCGCCGGGCCGTAGAGCGTCGTATCGGCGAGCCAGCGGTCGGGCAGATACCTGCCGACCTCGTCGGCGCGGCCCGCAGCGACGGCGTTTTCGACCGCATTCATTTCCTCGACCCAGCCAGCTTCCTTCCAGTAATTGCGGTAGTTCGGCATCAGCGCATAGTTCCCGACCGTGCGCCGCAATATCGCCTTGGCCTCGGCCTCGTCGTCGCAGATGCAGGTGCGGATGCGGTTGCCGATAAAGAAATTCGGGTCGTCGCGCTTGGCCACCGGGAGGGCCGCCAGGGACGCCGCCATATGCGAGCGGCTGGCGTTGGCGAAGACGACGCCGTCGCCGATCTCGGCGGCGAGCGCTACCATGCGTTGGCGCAGCGCGGCGAGGATGATCGGCGGCAGCGCGCCGATCCCCTCAACGGCGCGGATCTTGGCGACAAAGGCGCGGATGTCGGCGAGCGGCCGGCCCGGTGTTACCTCCAGCCGCTGATGCGCCGGGGCGTGCGCCACCCCGATGCCGAACTGGAAGCGCCCGCCCGACACCTCGTGCAGATAGGCCGCGCTGTTGGCGAATTCCTCGGCCGAAGCGGCGTAGATCGGCGCGATCGCGGTGGCGAATGGAATGCGCCGGGTGGCGAAGGCGAGCCCCAGGCACTGCGCCATATTGCTGTACTGGCTCGACACCGAAATACCGGCAAAGCCGCGCCGCTCGATCTCGCGCGCCATGTCGAGGGTGGCGCGCCGCCGACCCGGTCCGGCCACCAGATTGAGCGCAGGCAGGAGCGCCGCCATCGTCTACGCCGCCGCCCCGGCCCATATCGGCCGGTCGGTGCGAAGATGGCGGCTGACGGCAGTCCGTTTCATTCCGGTCGCTCCCCGAGACCTGCGGCTGCAGCGATCTTGACGAGCCGCCGGGCCCGCGTCGACCCCCTTGTCGCGCGCCGGCTATTTGCAGACGCTATCGGCCTGCGGGGTCGAGCCATCGGGCGAGGCACTGGCCGAGGGCCTGTTCGGCGCGCTGGTCGATCTCCGCCTCGGTCAAGGTGCTGAGCGGGTGGTCGATCACCACCGGCGAAAGATCGGGCATGCCCAGCGCGTCGCGCTGCATCCGGGCTTCGTGCAGGAATTCCGTGGTGACGATGACCGCCACCGGGCGGCCCAGGGCTTCGAGGCAAACGGCATCATGCGTACAGCACGAGGTGCACGAGCCTCAATCGCCGATTGCGGTCAACACAATATCGTTGGCGGCCGCGATCGTCGCGATCAGCGCCGGCTCGGCGTCCTTGGAAAAGCTCTCCTTGCGGTAATAATTGACCGTGGCCAGCGACGCGCGCTGGCCCAGACGGGCCGCGGTCTTGCGCAACAGGCGGCCCGCGTTCCATTTGGTGTTGTCGAGCACGCCGAGGCGCAGCCCGTTCAGATCGCGGACGCGCGGCGCCAATGCAAGCTGCTCCGCCTCGACCACCCCGCGTGGGTCGAAGGCGACGATCTGCGATATACTCGTCATTGTAATTCCTCCGTGGCGATCATTATGCGTCGTCATTGCGAGCGCAGCGAAGCAACCTGGAGCTGAGCGCGGGCGATCGAGATTGCTTCGTCGCTGCACTCCTCGCAATGACAAGAGACTTCGGTCGACCGGACGCGTCTATTACAAATAGCAGGTGCCGTCGACGCAGATCGGCGCGCGCTCGGGCCGGTTGTCGCTCTCGATGCTGCGCAGCACCGGCGACGACATATGCCCCCAGCCGGGAATGAAAGCAGAGAATCGGCCGGCCTCGCCGCCGATCACGAACAGATGGATGTGGTCGGGGCCGGGCACCACCGGGATATGCGAGCCCTGCTCGCGCTTGTACCATTTTGGCAGGTTGCGATTGTAGATCCGGCCGTAGCGCTCGTTGAAGGTAAGTTCGGAAAACAGATTGTACGCGTTCATCGCCAGGTAGCTCCTGACGTCGTGCCGGGTCCAGCCCTTGCCGGCGATTGTGCGGGCGTGCTCCGGCCCAATGATCACCGCGCAATGCCCGCTCGACACCGCATTGTTGTTGGCGATCGTGCTCATCGCCGAACAAATGCTGTCGAGGATGCCCTCGGCGTCGTTGGCGACATGATTGGTGACGCTGTGCGGCGGCTCGGCGGCTAGTACAAAAACCGCCGAGTCTTCCGGAGCGAAGCCTTTTTCGACGTGATAAGGCGCCCACGGACTCGCCTTCTCGTTTTCGGCGACGCAATAAGTGTATTTGCCGGGGTGGCCCAGAGTGCTCTTGTCGAGATCGCCCGGCCTGCCGCCGCCGACATTCAGCAACACGAGGCGCAAGGCCCGCCCGATCGTCGCGTTGGCCCGGTTGCCCGAGCCAAAGGCGTTGCAGTCGCCGTTCATGCCGATCGCCTGCGCGACCGGCCCGTTGACGATCAGCAGCGGGGCGGCCATGTGCGTTGTCGCCTGCACCCCGTTGAGGTTGAACGCCTTCGCGGTCAGCGCCAATATCGCCGCGCGCACCACCGGCGCATATTCGGGCTTGCAGCCGGCCATCACCATGTTGATCGCCAGCACCTCGCGCGTCAGGCTGCCGTGCCGCGGCGGCACCTTGCATTCGACCAGATCCGGCTCGCCGCCCAACGCCGCGACGAATTCGTCGACGCGCTGACGCGTCGGCGGCACCACCGGCAGCCCGTCGGTCCAACCCTGCGCGAAATACCATTCGACGAGGTCGGCGCCGGCCGGCAGGGTGAGGGAGCCCGCTTGCGATCCGCCCGCCGGCATTGTCGCTGTCTGCGCCATATTGCTCACCTCTTGCGCGGCTCACCCGAATTGGGCGAGATGCATCCCACGCGCGCCCGCCAGCGTATATCAGCCGCGCTCCAGCCCTTCGAGCGACAGGCCGAGCGCATCGAGGCCCTCTTCCAGATAATCGGCCAGCAGCGGGTTGCCGACGAGGAGATTATTCCTCTCGGCCTTGCTCTCGATCTCCCGCGCCTGCAGCACCGCGTCGGCCCAGCCGCCAGCGTCGAAATCGCCGCGCCCGATCCACATCAGCGCCAAGAGCTCCTCGCGCTCGTCGACATTGAGCCCGTCGATCGCGTCGCGCAGCTCCTGCTCGCTCGGATTGTCCGGGGTATCGAGCAATATCTGCCGCTCCTCGTCGTCGGCGGCATCCGAGCCCTCCTCAAAATCCGGGTCGACCGGCACTTCGGCGTCGAATTCGCGCGCCTTTTCGACGATGTAGGCGAGCTTTTCGAGCGGGATCGTCAGCATTGTCAAACCTTTCGCGTTGCGTTTTGCCGGCAGCAGGTCCGGTTTCGGCTTGCGTCGCCGTCCGGCCGCTCCGGCTGTCGCCGAAAACCCGCGGGCCGGCCTCCTCGAGGGTAACGCTGCACCGGATCTGCGGTTGCCGGCCGCCTGCGGGCGACGTCAGTGCGCGATCAGCACCGGCACCGGCGCTGCGGTTTGCAGGACGTGCCGGGTGAACCCGCCGAACACCCACTCGCGCAGCCGGCTGTGGCCGTAGCCGCCCATTACCAAGAGCGCCCGGCGTTCGGCCGCGGCGGCGATGAGGGTGTCGGCCGCGCTGCGCACCTCCGGCTTGAGCCGGCGCGCCTCGACCGCGATCCCTCGCCAGCGCAGGCTTTGCATCAGCTGGGTTCCCTCCTCGCTCGACAGATTTTCCTCTTCGGCGACGGTCAGGATCAGGATCTCCTTGGCGAGCGCCACAAACGGCAAGGCCGCGGTCACCGCATGGGCGGCTTCGCGCGTCGCCTTCCAGGCGATGACGATTGTCTCGGGCGGGGCGGTCATCGGCGCCGCCGCCGGGATCAGGACCGGGCGGCCGCTGTCGAGCACCGCCGCCTCGATCGTCTCCGGGACCACGCCTTCGCCATCATCCGGACGGCCGATCACCATCAGATCGACGGCGCGCCCGTGCTCGGCGACCCAGTAGGGCTCGACGCCGATCTGCCGCACCCATTGCGCCGTAGGGCCGGGCGCGCTCGGGCCGGCGGCGCCGGACGGGATGCCGGCGCCCGGCGGGGTGTCGGCAATCGTCAGCCGCTCGCCGGCGCAAAACTCGTCGAAGCGCTGCCTCGCCCGCGCCTCGCGCCGGTCGGCCTCTTCGTCGAGGCGTTCGACCAGACCGCCGACCAAGGTCGCCCCGCCGCCGTCCACGGCCATGCTGACCGCCATCGCCGCCGGATCGACACGGACGTGGAGAAAATCGAGATGGGCGGCAAACGGGCGGGCGACGGCGAGCGCGGACGCGAAAACCGCGCCGTCGGCAGCGCTGCCGGTGGCGGGGACGAGAATGGTCTTGATCATCGAAGCTCCTCTGGCGTGCTCCAGGCGGCGGCGCGCCGCAACCCGGTTGCGGCCTGACCGACGGTCGGCGGGATTGATCCAGGCCGAAGGTCAACCGATCATCAGCCACCCGGGCGCGAGATTATCCTAAATTGGCCCTGGTGGCATGGGGGGCTCGCTTGGGCCGCGGGGTGCGAGCGAACGGGCACAACGGGGGCAGGGGTCCAATGAGCGAGCTGTCCGAGGCGGCGATCCTGCTGCTGATCCTGCTCGCCGGCAGCGCGCTCGGCGTGTTTGTGCGGCCATTCCTGTCCGAGCATCACCGCAGCGCCGAGACGACCGACCTGATCCGGCTCGTCGTCACCATGCTGGTGACGTTTGCCGCCTTGGTGCTGGGGTTGCTGACCAGCTCGGTCAAGGCCTCGTTCGACAACGTCGACAATGATTTGCGAAGCTTCGCGATCAACATAATCCAGCTCGACCGCTCGCTGCGCCAATATGGCGGCGAGGCCGATCGGGCGCGGGCGGTGCTGCGCGGCTACACCGCGGCGGCGATCGCCTCGACCTGGACGACCGAGCCGAAACCGCCCGGCGACTATTACCCGACCGAGGTCTCGCCGCCGCCCTCCGTCGAGTCGATCGAAAGCACCAGCCTCGGAGACATGCTGACCAGGCTCGAGGTCGATCTGCGCCGGCTCGAGCCGCAGGACCCGATGCATCGGCGGCTGGCGCTGGTCATCCTCAACCAGTTCGAGCGAATGACCCGGATGCGCTGGCGGCTGATCGAGGAGGCGCACAGCTCGATCTCGATGCCGTTCTACATCGTGCTGACCCTTTGGCTGGTGATCGTGTTCGCCAGCTTTGGCCTCAGCGCGCCGCGCAATATCCTCTCCTACATCACGATCCTGCTCGGGGCGCTGTCGATCGCTTCGGTGATCTATGTGATCCTCGATCTCGACACCCCGTTCACCGGCATCCTGATGGTGTCGAGCCAACCGATGCGCGACGCCCTGGCCGAGCTCAGCCGATAAGAGGGGGCCGAGCTCTGCCGCTAGAGACGCGGCCGCTTCGGCGGGGCTAAGATCGGCGGCAAGAAACCGACCGTCCGGAGGAGCACATGCCCAGATTCCTGACCCTCGACGATATCGATGTGCGCGGCAAGCGAGTGCTGTTGCGCGCCGATCTCAACGTCCCGGTCAAGGACGGCAAGGTCACCGACGCCACCCGGATCGAGCGCCTGGCCCCGACAATCGAGGAACTGCTCGGCCGCGGCGCCGCGGTCGTCGTCATGTCGCATTTCGGCCGGCCGAAGGGCAAACCCGGCCCGGAACTGTCGCTGCGCCCGGTGATTGCCCCGCTGCGGCAGGCGCTCGGCGGCCGCGAGATCGCTTTTGCCGAGGACTGCATCGGCGAACCGGCGCGGCGGGTCGCCGCCGCGCTCGAGCCCGGCGAGGTGGCGCTCCTCGAAAATCTGCGCTTCCATTCGGGAGAGGAGGCAAATTCGCCCGACTTCGCCAAGGCGCTGGCCGAGCTCGGCCAAGTTTATGTCGACGACGCCTTTTCCGCGGCGCATCGCGCGCATGCCTCGATCGCGGCGCTGGCGCATCTGCTGCCCGCCGCGGCCGGCCGGCTGATGGAGGCCGAGCTCGCGGCGCTGACGGCCGCGCTCGAACATCCGGCGCGCCCGCTAATGGCGTTGATCGGCGGCGCCAAGGTCTCGACCAAGCTCGATCTCTTACGCTTCATCATCGGCAAGGTCGATGTCCTGGCGATCGGCGGGGCGATGGCCAACACCATGCTGTTTGCCCAGGGCGTCGGCATCGGCCGTTCGCTGTGCGAGCGCGAGATGCGAGAGCAGGCGCGTCTGATCCTTGATCTCGCGGCCGAGCGAGGCTGTCGGGTAATCCTGCCCGAGGATGCCGTCATCGCCGCCGAGCTCTCGCGCACCGCACCGGCGCCCACGGTGGCGATCGATGCGGTCGGCGGCGATATGATGATCCTCGACATCGGCCCGGCGACGGTGGCGCGCATCGCCGCCGCACTCGACGAGGCGCGCACGCTGGTCTGGAACGGCCCGCTCGGCGCCTTCGAGACGCCGCCCTTCGACCGCGGTACCGTGGCGGTGGCGACAAAGGTCGCCGAGCTCACCCGGGCGGGCCGGCTGCGCAGCGTCGCCGGCGGCGGCGATACGGTGGCCGCCCTCGCTGCGGCCGGGGTGACCGACGCGCTTTCCTATGTCTCCACCGCGGGCGGCGCTTTTCTCGAATGGCTGGAGGGGCGCGAGCTGCCGGGCGTTGCCGCTCTGGCCCGCGCCGCGCGCCAGGATTGACCATCGCCGCCTCGCTCGGCACAGTCACCCAGCGACGGGAGAAAGCACATGCAGGCCTCGGAGGTCATGACCCGCAACCTCGTGTCGATCGGGCGCGACGCACCGATCCGCGAGGCGATCCGGCTGATGCTCGACAACAAGGTCAGCGGCCTGCCGGTGGTGGATACAGCCGGCAAGATGGTCGGGATCCTGACCGAGGGCGATCTGGTGCGGCGCAGCGAGATCGCCACCGAAAGGCGTCGCTGGCCGTGGCTCGATTTCGTCATGGGACCGGGGCGGATGGCGAGCGACTATGTCAAGACCCATGGGCGCGTCGTCGGCGAGCTGATGACCCATGAGGTTGCCGTCATCGCCCCCGACACGCCGCTTGCCGACATCGTCGCCCTGATGGAGCAGCGCCGCATCAAGCGATTGCCGGTGATCGACAACGGGATGCTGGTCGGCATCGTCAGCCGCGCCGATCTCTTGGCCGCGCTCGGGCGGGCGCTCGATGCGGCGCGAACGCCGGCCACTGGCGACGACGACATCTGCGCCCGCGTCCTGGCCGAGCTCGAAAGGGTGAACTGGGCGCCGCGGGCCGGGCTGACGGTCACGGTGGCGAATGGCGTTGTCGAGCTCAACGGCGTCATCTTCGACGAGCACGAACGCAGCGCGTTGCGGGTCGCTGCCGAGAACGTTCCGGGGGTCATGGGGGTCTCGGATCGCCTGGTCTGGGTCGAGCCCGTTTCCGGGACCGTCATCGATGCCGCGCAAGAGGCGCCGCCGCCGGGGCCGACCGTGCGATGATCGGCAAAGCTGTGGCAAGTGGTATCGCACCGCGGACGCGGAAAAGTCGAGCCCGGTTGGGACGGTCGATCCAGTTGGGGCCGTCGCTGCTGACAATCATCGTTGGCCTGGTCGCCGCAGCGTCCGCCGCCGCGGCGGCCCCGTTGCTGCCGAGCCGGGCGGCGGTTGCGCCGGCCGCCGCAGCGGTGCCGATCGACGCCCGTTGCGGGCAGGGCTGGCATTGGGTTCCGCCGCACTATGCCAAGCACGCCAAGTGGCGCGCGGGGCGCTGCTCGCGCAACTGAGCGGGCCGGATTACACGGATTTCGGCAGCCTCCTGTGCATCTGAGCGCTAGACACCGGCTGGCCAAGCCAAGCATCGTCCATCCTCGCCCCCGTCTTTAAACGGCGCCGGTGCGTGGCCAGCAAAGCCGGACCAAGTGTTAACCAAATCATCGATGCACAAGCGACGAAAATTTTTTCACCAAGACACGGGGCTTGACCGGAACCTGTGGATGACGAAAAAATGACCCTTAGGTGCGCGTGCGCTTTCCCTCCTATCGGCTTGCGGAAATCGAGGGTCGGCAACTATTTTTGGCCCAACAGAGGCAATGATTACAACCGATGCGTGTTAAGCTGGATCAATCAAAGGGATTCGTCGCCGCCAGCCCGAATGTGTTCACCGCTGTTCGCCCGCTCGAGGCGGCGGGTGGCCGGCAATTCCCGGCAATGATTGCCGCCGAAATGCCGCCCCCCGCGGCAGCAGCGCGAAGCGGGCCCGCGGCGCCGATCGGCATTTTCCTCTACCTCGTTTCGCTCGCCTTTGTGGCGGTTGCAACCATTGGTGTATTTTTCGGTGTCGCGTTCTCGCTGCTGCCACACCCCGCCGACGCGCTGATCGCGCAGCTGCGGACCCGCGGACCCGGCGAGGTGATGACCGTGCCGCAGGGCGGTTTGCCATCAGTCTCGGCTACGACGCAGGGCGCGCCGCACGCCGCGCCGGTAATTGCCGCTGCACCGCCGATCGCCGGTGCGCCGCCGCCTGCCGGCTCTGCGGCGCCAATGCCGCGCCCGACGTTGAAAGTTGTCATCGTGGCGCCCACAGCGGCGCCGGCCACAATCGATCAGAACACGAAAGCGCCAGCTGCTCCGCGTCTTCCCGATCGGCAGCTCGCAGCGCTGGTGGCGCGTGGCGACATCCTGCTGCGCGCCGGCGACATCGCCTCGGCGAGGCTGTTTTACGAGCGCGCAGCCGATGACGGCGACGGCCACGCGGCGCTGCGCGTCGGGGCCACCTTCGATCCGACTTTTCTTGCCAGCGTCGGCTTTCGCAACATGAGCGGCGACCCGGCAAAGGCGCTGTTCTGGTATCACCGGGCGCTCGGCCTGGGGGCCGGCGAAGCCCAATATTACTTGAACCGGATCAACTCCAAATCAAATGGCGAACATCGTGAATAAACTAATCCGCACGGCTGCATTTTTCGCGGCGCTGATCTTATTGAGCCCGCTTGCCGATGCGGCGCGGTATGCCGCCACTCCCTCAGCGGCGGTCGCCGTCAACCGCGGCGTGGTCGAGCTCGAGACCGGCCGCGCTTCCGGCATCTCGGTGCGGATCGCCGAGGATCTGGCCAATGTCATCGACGACGGCGCCACAAGGCGGGTCTTGCCGGTGGTCGGCAAGGGCGCGTTGCAGAATATTTCTGATCTCGATCTGCTGCACGGCATCGACATGGCGGTTCTGCAGGACGACGTCCTCAATTACGCCCGACAGCAGCATCTGTTTCCCGGCATCGAGAACCGGATGACCTATGTCGCCAAGCTGTACAATGAAGAATTTCATCTACTGGCGCGGCGCGACATCGCCAATGTCGCCGACCTCGCCAACCAGAAAGTCAATGTCGATCTGCGCGGGGCCGGCACCGAGGTCACCGCGAGCCGGCTGTTCGGTCTGCTCAATGTGCCGATCGTCGCCACCTACGATGACCAGGAGGTCGCCCTCGCCAAGCTGCGCCGCGGCGAGATTGCCGCACTGGCCTTTGTCGCCGGCAAGCCCGCGCCGCTGTTTCAGGGCCTCGACGGCCGGGACGGGCTGCACTTCCTGGCAATCCCGGTCACTCCGACGGTCACCGCCGCCTATGCGCCGACCAGGCTCACCGCCGCGGATTATCCGGGCCTGGTCGCCCCCGGCCAGCCGGTCGACACGATCGCCGTCGGGGCGGTGCTGGCGGTGGCCAATCTGCAGCCCGATTCCGAGCGCTATCATAATGTCGTCAATTTCGTCGACGCCTTCTTTACCGGCTTCCAATCGCTGCTCACGCCGGGTCACGACCCGAAATGGCGCGAAGTCAACATCGCGGCCGAACTCCCCGGCTGGCGCCGCTTTCCGCCGGCGGCGGCATGGCTGCAGAGCAATGCCCAGGTCTCCAGCCAGCCCAACGAGCAGGATTTGAAATCGATCTTCGCCCGCTTTATCGACCAGCGGCAGCAGGCCACCGGCGCGACGCCGCTGACCCAGCAGCAAAAGGACCAGCTGTTCGGCCAATTCGAGCAGTGGCAAAAAGGCCAGGCGCGCTAGCGCCGACGGGCGGTTCCAATCCTCCTTGCAGAAGGGAAGCGGCGAGTGCCGAGGGATCGATGCGGCATGGCGTTCGCGCGGAGCGCCGTGCCCCAGAGGGTCGTCGCCGCCGCGATGCTCATGCTGGGCCTGCTTGCCGGGGCCCCCGCCTTTGCCCAGCCCGCGCCCCAGGCGCCCAGGCACGGCGGCATCCTCGAATTCGCGGTCGGGGTCGAGCCCAAGAACTATGATTGCTATGTCAACACCTCGTTCGCGTTTTTGCATCCGGTGGCGCCGCATTACTCGACCCTGCTCAAATTCGACGCGGCCAACTATCCGCGCATCGTCGGCGACCTGGCCCAGTCGTGGAGCGTGGCGCCCGATCGGATGACCTACACCTTCAAGCTGCGCCCGGACGTTCTGTTTCATGACGGCTCGCTCTTGAGCTCGGCCGACATCAAGGCGAGCTACGAGCGCCTGATCGATCCGCCGCCGGGCGTGGCGCCGGCGCGCCGCGTCGACTACACGGCGATTTCGAGCATCGACACCCCCGACGCGCTGACCGTCGTCTTTCGCCTGCGATGGCCGGACGCGGCGATGCTGGCGAACTTCGCCTCGCCGTGGAACTGCATCTACAGCGCCGCCCGGCTCGCCCAGGATCCGCAGTTTCCCAAGACCCACATTCTCGGCACCGGGGCCTTCGTCTTTGCCGAGCACGTCAATGGACAGTATTGGCGCGGCAAGCGCTTCGAGCGCTATTTCCAGCCGGGGAAGCCCTATCTCGACGGCTTCCAGGCCGATTTCATCACCGGCGCGGCGGTGATGGCCGCCTACAAGAGCGGCAAAATCGCCGCCGATTTCCGCGGCGTCAGCCCGCCGCAGCGCGACGAGCTGGTGGCGGCGCTCGGCGACAAGGTCACGGTCAGCCAAAGCCCGTGGCTGGCCAATTTGTCGATCGTCTTTAACACCCGGCGGCCGCCGTTCGATGACGTGCGGGTGCGCCGCGCGCTCTCGCTCGCAATCGACCGCTGGGGTGCGGCACAGCAGCTGCAAAAGACGACCTTTCTCAAATATGTCGGCGGCTTGATGCGGCCGGGGTCGAGCTGGGCGACGCCGGAAGCCGAGCTCGTGACGCTGCCCGGCTTCGGCCACGACATCGCCGCTTCTCGCGCCGAGGCGCGCCAATTGCTCGCCGCGGCCGGGGTGCACGATTTGAAGCTGACCCTGCTGGTTCGCGACATTCCGATGCCGCATTACGCCGGGGCCGATCTCCTGGTCGACAGCTGGCGCCAAATCGGCGTCGCCGCCACCGAGAAAAAGCTCGGCATCTTCGATTGGCAAAAGCAGGCCGAGGCCGGCGATTTCGATGTGGCGCTCGATTTTTCTGGCGATTTCTATGACGACCCGACGATCCAGCTGACCAAATACGTCTCGCCCGATCTGTCGCCGGGCAACTACTCCGGCGCCACCGACCGGTTTCTCGACGGCCTCTATATTGGCCAGGCGGTGACCAGCGACCCGCAGCAGCGCGCCCGGATTGTCCGCGCGTTCGAGCGCCACGCGCTGAACGAGGCCGATACCGTTCCGCTCTTGTGGTGGAACCGCATCGTCGTGACCTCCGCGAAGCTGCACGGCTGGTATATCACCCCCAGCCACTTCATCGGCCAGGACCTGACCGATGTCTGGCTCGACCGGTGACCGCCGCGGCTGATCCCGAAGCAAACGACGGCCCTCGAACGAGAGGCGAAAGAAGCGAACATGGCGGATAGCAGAACCCTCAGAGCTACGTCGAGCGCGCCGGGGCCGAGGCCGCACCGTTCGCTGCTGCGCAAGCTTTATGTCCAGGTGCTGATCGCGATCGCGCTCGGCATCCTGCTCGGGCATTTCTTCCCGAGCCTCGGGGTCAAGATGAAGCCGTTCAGCGACGCGTTCATCGCCCTCATCCGCTCGGTCGTGCCGCTCGTCATCTTTGCCACCGTCGCGGTCGGCATCGCCAAGATGGGCGACATGCGCCGGGTCGGCGTCGTCGGGCTGCGCGCGATCATTTATTTTGAGGTCGTCTCGACCTTGGCGCTGTTTATCGGGCTCGGGGTCGGCAATTTGCTGCAGCCGGGCGCTGGGCTGCACATCAACCCGGCCAGCCTCGACAACAAGGTGGTCGCCGGATACGTCGCCGGCGCCAAATCGATGACCGTCGTCGAGCTGCTGCTCAAGATGGTGCCGCACAACATGGTCGGCGCCATCGCCAGCGGCGAGATCCTGCCGGTGCTGGTGATCGCCGTGCTGTTCGGCTTTGCCTTGTGCCACCTGGGCGCGCGGGCCGAGCGGCTGACCGCGCTGATCGACGACTTTACCCACGTCCTCTTCGGCATCGTGCGGATCATCATGTATGTGGCGCCATTGGCCGCGTTCGGGGCGATGGCGTTCACCGTCGGCAAGTTCGGCTTTCACGCGCTGACCAGCCTCGGCTGGCTGCTGCTCAGCGTCTATGTGACCTCGATCCTGTTCGTGCTGCTCGGGTTCGGCCTGATCGCCCGGCTGTTCGGTCTGCGCGTCCTCAAGATCATGCGCTATTTCAAGGAGGAGCTGCTGATCGCGTTCAGCGCCACCTCCGGCGAGGCGATGATCCCGCGTTCGATCGTCAAGCTCGAGCGGATGGGCTGCTCGCAGGAAGTGGTCGGGCTGGTGCTGCCGACCGGGTTCTCGTTCAACACCGACGGCACCGCGATCTACATGACGATGGCGGTGCTGTTTATTGCCCAGGCGACCGATATACATTTGAGCTTCGGCCAGCAGCTGACCGTGCTGTTCGTCATGCTGTTCACCTCGAAGGGTGCGGCCGGGGTGGCCGGCGCCGGGTTCGTCGCCCTGGCGGCGACGATGCCGGCACTGGGGATATTGCCGGTCGGCGGGCTCGCGCTGTTGCTCGGAGTCGAGCGCTTCATGTCCGAAATCCGCGCCGTCACCAATCTGTTCAGCAATATCTTTGCCACCGTGGTGATCGCCAAATGGATGGGCGAGCTCGACGATCGGCGGCTGCGGGCGGTGCTCGACGGCGAGGATGACGCCGATCCCGAAGACGAGATCGCCGCCGAGCCGGCCCTCGCCCGCGAGGCGCAGGGCTGAAATCGCCGATGGCGCCGATTCAGCGAGCAGGGCGGCAGCCGAAGCCGCCGCCGTCCCGATGGCGGATCAAAACCCATTTGCGAAGCTCCGTGCGGGTCTTATGCAAGATCGCTCCTGCCGTGACCGAGTGCTGGTGCCGGCAACCGGCGCACTCGAGGATGCGGGAACGGCGAGATGGTATGCTTTCGCGTGCTGGCGTGGGTCGCAGATGAACCCATCTGGCCAGTGAAGATCCGCGAGGGCTTTGATGCAAGTCGCTTCGTCGGTGTAAGTGTTGTAGAACTGTAAACATCCGCTCAAATGGTTGCCCCTTGGGAACAACCACGGCCGATTTACTCAAAACTGTCAATAAATTGTTCGGGTTCGATAAATACTTTCCACTCCTTAGCAGTGTCACTCACTGGTGATTGCTCATACAGGTTCGATATGGTTCCGGGTAGCTTGTTTGATCTTTTAAAATTTAGAATGACAATCGGCATCTCGGGCAACTTTGGGAGGTTCTTGATCCCGGACGAATTGTATGACGGGCTCGTGAAATAAATCAGCATCTCCTCGGCATAGGATATCCACTTACCCCATTCCTCCTGTGCCGCTTGGGTGGGCGGTATCGGCTGCACGCTGCCTAAGCGGCCCAGATAAATTTCGACAGGTTTTCCTTCCCAGTCTGCCCATTCGTGAATCCAAGGGACGCGAACGCCGAATTTGCTGTCCCTCGCGCGTCCGATGTAAAGTAGCTGATTTTACCGCCGTATACTTGATAGATGCCGTAATCGGCATCCCCGTGGCAATTTTTTTCAACCTCTGTCAGAGTAAGCGGGCCTTCCCAAACTATATCGATAACCGTTATATCATTTAGGGTTCGCATTAACGTCATCGGAACCTCCCGTCTAGATTTCAAAAGGAATCGCCTTGGATCGAGTCGGCTCCTTTTCGGGCGCTCGCCGGGGTGTAATAAAATCCGACTGACTCGACATGGTCGGGTAGCGTCCTACGACCCGGTTCAGACATTGACCGGGGCGAGCGGCGGGCCGCCGCGGATCAGATCGGCCGCCTTCTCGGCGATCATGATCACCACCGCGTTGATGTTGCCGCCGACGAGGTCCGGCATCACCGAGGCGTCAACGACGCGCAGCCCCTCCACACCGATGACTTTGAGCTCTGGGTCGACGACCGCGGCAGGGTCGGCCGGGCGGCCCATTTTGCAGGTGCCGAGCGGATGATGCACGGTGATCGCGGTCGCCCGAATATGGGCGTCGATCTCGGCGTCGGAGCGGCAATCGGGGCCGGGCGCGATCTCCGCCGCGGCGAAGGAGGTCAAGGGTGCGGTTTTGCCGATGTCGCGCACGAGGCGGACCCCGGCGCGCAAGGCCGCCCAGTCATCGTCCGTCGCGAGAAAATTCTGTCGGATGCGCACCGCGACAAGCGGGTCGGGCGAGGCGAGCTCGATCCGGCCGCGGCTATGCGGCCGCAGCAGCACGGCCCGGCAGGCGAAGCTGTCGGCGTAGGCCGGCACAAACGGCGGAAAATAGGGCGAGGCCGCCATCGGCGCGGCGTTGAACAGCAGCTGGATGTCGGGTAGATCGGCATCGGGCCCGCGCTTCAGACCCGATTTCAAAAACGCCATCAGCCCGCCGGGCAGATCGCTGGCGATCCCCCCGCCGCGCCAATAGCTGTTGGCGAGGGCGAGCGCGATGCGGTCGGCGCGCATTTTGGCGTGCAGCGGGCCCGGCCCGTTGCGGGCATAGCTCACGCCGACCGAGACGTGGTCCTGCAGATTGCGCCCGACCCCGGAGAGCGGCTCCTTGACCGCGATGCCCTGCGCGGCGAGCGTCTCGGGATCGCCGATCCCCGACAGCATCAATAGCTGCGGCGAGTTGATGACCCCGCCGCACAGCACGATTTCGCGCTCGGCCCCGGCGACGCGGGGCTCGCCGCCTTTCAGGTATTCGACGCCGGCGGCCCGGCTGCCCTCGAACAGAATGCGCGTCGCCAGAGCACCCACCACCACGTCGAGGTTGCGCCGCCCCAGCGCCGGGCGCAGGTAGGCGATCGCGGCGCTGCATCGCCGCCCGTCGCGGATCGTCATCTGCGAGCGGCCGAATCCTTCCTGCTGCGCCCCATTGTAATCGTCGGTCTCCTGATGGCCGGCCGCAGCACCCGCGGCGAGGTAAGCGTCGACCAGCGGGTCGGCATAGCGCGAGCGCCGCACCGTCAGCGGCCCGTCGCCGCCGCGATAGGGGCCCGCACCCCCCTCCCAGCTTTCCTGGCGGCGGAAATAGGGCAGCACATGCGCGTAGGACCAGGCGTCGAGCCCGGCCGCCGCCCAGCGCTGGTAGTCGCCGCGATGGCCGCGCACATAGACCATCGCATTGATCGACGAGGAACCGCCGATGACCTTGCCGCGCGCGCATTCGACCCTGCGCCCACCCATCGTCGCCTCGGGCTCGGCAAAATACATCCAGTCGTGGCGGCGGCGCGCCAACATCCGGCCCCAGCCGAGCGGGATATGGATCAACGGATCACGGTCCCAGCCGCCCGCCTCCAGCACCAGCACGCGGGCGGATTCATCCTCGCTCAGCCGATAGGCCAGGGTGCAGCCGGCCGATCCGGCGCCGATCACGACATAGTCGTATGACCTCTTTGCCCTTGGCACTCTCTGCGTCTTCTTGGCCAAAGGATTGATAGCGCCGAAACTATTCCGGACGAAGCGGCGTTTCGAGATATTGCATCGCGCGGTTGGCGGAGCGCGAGCAATATTGCGATGCGGGGCGCCGCAAGGGCGGGAGGACGGCTTGCTGCTCCGGCCGTGAAGGGGCTCACCGCATCCGGGAGAAGCGCGATGGCCGAGCGCCGAGAAGAACAACAGCCGCGGCCTCATCTATTGGCCGGGGGCGGCGAGATGGGCGCGCTGATGCGTGCTCACGATTGGTCGGGTACGCCGATCGGACCGGTCGAGAATTGGTCGCCGAGCCTGCGGATGATGGCCGGTCTGCTGCTCGCCAATCGGTTTCCGCTGCTGCTCTGGTGGGGACCCCAATACATTTCGATGTACAATGACGCCTATCGCCCGATCCTCGGAAAAAAGCATCCCAAATCCCTGGCGCAACCGGTCGAGGAGTGCTGGTCGGAGATCTGGCACATCCTGAAGCCGCTGATCGACACCCCGTTCAACGGCGGCCCGGCGACCTGGATGGATGACATCCTGTTGGAGGTCAACCGGTACGGGTTCGTCGAGGAGACCCATTTCACCATCGCGTACAGCCCGGTTCCCGACGACACCGCGCCGCGCGGCATCGGCGGGGTGCTGGCGACGGTGCACGAGATCACCGAAAAGATCGTCGGCGAGCGCCGCCTCGCCGCCCTGCGCGACCTCGGCGCGCGGGCCGGGAAGGCCAAGACCGCCGAGCAAGCCTGCGAGATTGCCGCCGGGGCGCTCGGCGCCTACGACAAGGACGTACCGTTCGCACTCGTCTACCTGATCGATGCGGATGATCGCTACGCCCGCCTGACGTGCGCTGCCGGGACCGCCACCGGCCTCGATTTCAGCCCGGTCACGGTCGACCTTGGCGATGCGGCCGAATGCGCCTCGGGCTGGGCGTTGGCCGAGGCCGTCCGCAGTGCGACGATGCTTGTCGTCGACGACCTTGCAAATCGTTTCGATGCCGTTCCGCGCGGTCCGTGGTCGGACCCGCCGAACACCGCCGTGCTTATTCCGCTGCGGTCTTCCCAGGCGGAAAAGCTCGCTGGCGTCCTGGTGACCGGGGTCAGCGCGAGGCTGGGTCTGGACGAGCAATACCGCGATTTCCTGGTGCTGGTCGCGGCCCAGATCGCCACCGCGATCGGCAGCGCCCGCGCCTATGAGGAAGAGCGGCGGCGGGCCGAGGCATTGGCCGAAATCGACCGAGCCAAGACTGTATTCTTTTCCAATGCGAGCCACGAATTCCGCACCCCGCTGACCCTGCTGCTGAGCCCGATCGAGGATCTGCTGCTGCGCTGCGGCAATGCGCCCTACGTCGCCGCCGAGCGCGCCGAGATCGAGCTGATGCACCGCAATTGCCTGCGCCTCCTGAAGCTCGTCAACACCTTGCTCGATTTCTCCCGGATCGAGGCCGGGCGCATTGAGGCGGTCTACGAGCCGGTCGATCTCGCCGCCTATACGACCGAGCTCGCCAGCACCTTCCGATCGGCGATGGAGCGCGCCGGCCTGCGCTATCGGGTCGATTGCCCGGCCTTGCCGGACCCGGTCTTTGTCGCCCGCGACATGTGGGAGAAGATCGTTCTGAACCTGCTCTCGAACGCGTTCAAATATACCTTCGAGGGCGAGGTGACGGTGGTGCTGCGGTCGGGTTCTGCCGGCGCTTGGGTCGAACTCTCGGTTCGCGACACCGGCGTCGGCATTCCGCCGGCCGAGCTGCCCCGGCTGTTCGAGCGCTTTCATCGGGTCGAGGGGCAGGCGGGGCGCACCCAGGAGGGAACCGGCATCGGACTGGCGCTGGTGCACGAGTTGGTCCGGCTGCATGGCGGCAAGATCACGGTCGAGAGCGCACCCGGGCAGGGCAGCACGTTCACGGTTGCGATCCCGAGCGGCAGCGCGCACCTGCCCGCCGAGCGCATCGGCGGCGCGGCAAATGCGGCCGCAACCGGGATCCACGCCGAGGCCTTTGTCGAAGAGGCGCGGCGCTGGCTCGATAGCGAGACCGTCGCCGGGCCGACCGTTGAAACCGAGCTCATTCGCTCGGCGCCGATCGCGCCGGATTCAAGCTCGGTAGCGCGCCCGTTCGTGCTGCTCGCCGACGACAACGCCGATATGCGCGATTACATGCGGCGGCTGTTGGCCGAGCGCTATCAGGTAGCCGCCGTCGCCAATGGCGTGGCGGCGCTGGACGAGGCGCGGCGGCGGCGGCCGGATCTCATTCTCAGCGACGTGATGATGCCGCAGCTCGATGGGTTCGGGCTGCTGCAGGCAGTGCGCAACGATCCCCTGCTGCGCGACGTGCCGTTCATCCTGCTGTCGGCACGCGCCGGCGAAGAGGCGCGGGTCGAGGGCATGAATGCCGGCGCCGACGACTACCTGACCAAGCCCTTTGCCGCCCGCGAGCTGCTCGCTCGGGTCGCAGCCAATCTGGACATGGCGCGGCTGCGGCGGGAGACCGCGGAGACCATGCGCGCCCGCGCGGCCGAGCTCGAAACCTTGCTCGAAACCGTGCCCGCCGGGGTGTGGTTCACCAGCGACCCCGACGCCAGCCGGGTTTGGGGCAACCGTCATGCGGCGGCGCTGCTGCGGCTCGACGAAAACGCCAACCCGTCCTTGACTGCGCCCGCAGCCGAGCGGCCGCGGAATTTCCGGGTTTTCCGCGATGACGTCGAGGCCGACCCTAGCACATTGCCATTGCAACAGGCGGCGCGCGGCGCGGCGGTTCACGCCGACGAGATCGAGATCCGCTTTGCCGATGGCGGATCGCTGGCCTTGCTCGCCCATGCGGCACCGGTGCATGACGGCGCCGGCCGCGTGGTCGGCGCGATCTGCGCCGGTATCGACATCACCACGCGAAAGGATGCCGAGGCCCGTCTGCGCCGATTCAACGATATCCTCGAGGAACGCGTCGCCGCCGAGATCGAGCGCCGCAACCAGGCCGAGACCGCATTGCGGCAGGCGCAAAAAATGGAGGCGATCGGCCAGCTCACCGGCGGCGTCGCTCACGACATGAACAATCTTCTGCTGGTCATTCAAGGCAATCTCGAAGTCATCGAGCGCCATTCCCTGGCCGGCGAGGAGGGCGCCGAGCGGTTGCGGCGGCCGGTGCAATCGGCGTTGGGCGGGGTCGAGCGGGCGGCGGCGCTGACCCAGCGCCTGCTCGCCTTTGCCCGGCGCCAGCCGCTCGACCCGAGGCCGATCGAGCCCGATCGGCTGGTCGCTGCCATGTCCGAGATGCTGCGCCGCACCCTGGGCGAGACGATTACCATCGAGACCCGGCTCACCGGCGGTCTGTGGCGCACCTTCGCCGATCTGAACCAGCTCGAAAACGCGGTCCTCAACCTCGCGGTCAACGCCCGCGACGCGATGCCGGAGGGCGGCAGGCTGATCCTCGAAGCCGTCAACGCCCAACTCGATGCCGACGATCCCGGTCTGGATCGCGAGGTCAGCTCGGGCGATTATGTCATGTTCGCCGTCAGCGACACCGGGACGGGAATGGCCCCGGAAGCGGTCGAGCGGGCATTCGAGCCGTTTTTCACGACCAAGGACGTCGGCAAGGGCACCGGCCTCGGCCTGAGCCAAGTCTACGGCTTCGTCAGGCAGTCCGGCGGGCACGTCGAGATCGACAGCGCCGTCGGGCGCGGCACGACGGTGCGCCTCTACCTGCCGCGCTACACGGTAGATCCGGATCGGCAATCCGCCGCCGGCGGGGCGCCCGCGCTTCCCACCGGGACCGCGAACGAAAGCATCCTCGTCGTCGAGGATGATGACGAGGTGCGGGAAAACAACGTCGGCAGCCTGCGCGAGCTCGGCTACCGCGTGATCGAGGCGCGCGACGGCGTCGAGGCGCTGCGCCTGCTCGAAATCGAGCCGTCGATCCGCTTGCTGTTCACCGATATCGGGCTACCCCAGGGCATGAACGGCCGCCAATTGGCCGATGCCGCGCGACGCCTGCATCCGCGCCTCAAGGTGCTGTTCACCACCGGCTATGCCGGCAGTGCGATCGGCGACGACGGGCGCATCGAGCGCGGGGTCTCGTTAGTCGCCAAGCCCTTCAGCCATGCCACCCTGGCGAAGAAGGTCCGCGCTGCCCTCGACGGACGGCACGGACGGCGGCGCTGACCCCGGGTCTTCACCCGAGCAGGGCGGCGAGCACGGCGTTGAGCCGCTGGCGACCGGCGCTGGTGGCGGTCAGGCGGTCGCAGTCGAGGGTCAGAAAGCCGCCTTCGACCAGGGGTGGCAGGGTATGGGCGAACCCGGTCAGGGCGTCGATCCCGGCGAGCTGCTCGAGGCGCCCTCGCGCGACCCCTTCGGTGAGGCGCAGCCCCATCATCAGCATTTCCTCGATCGCGGTATCGCGGTCGATCGGTGCAGTCTCTTCGAGGCCGGTGCCGGCGCTTTCGACCGCGGCGAGCCAGGCTTCGGGCGCGCGGCGCTGCCGGGTCGCGTATTTGATGCCGCCGCGGCTGACGCGGCCATGCGCACCTGGGCCGACGCCAGCATAATCCTGATAGCGCCAATAGGCGAGGTTGTGGCGGCTCTCGGCGCCCGGACGCGCGTAGTTGGAGATCTCGTAGGCGGGCAGCCCGGCGGCGGCGAGCCGGTCCTGAGTCAGCTCATAAAGCCCGACCGCCGCGTCTTCGTCGGCCGGGACCAGGTCCCCGCGCCGCGCCAGAGTGGCAAAGGCGGTGCCGGGCTCGATCGTCAGCTGGTAGAGCGAGAGATGGTCACCCGCGAGACTCAGCGCCTCGTCGAGCTCGCGCCGCCATTGGCCGGCACCCTGGCCGGGGCGGGCGTAGATCAGATCGAACGAAAACCGGGCGAACGCGTCGCGGGCGTGCCCGATCGCGGCGATCGCCTCGGCCCGGTCGTGCGCCCGGCCGAGAAAGCGCAGGGCCGCCGGGTCGAGCGCCTGGACGCCCAATGACAGCCGGTTGACCCCGGCCGCGGCAAACGCGCGGAAACGCGCGGCCTCGGCGGAATTGGGGTTGGCTTCGAGGGTGATTTCGACATCGGGGGTGACCAGCCAGTGCCGGCGCACCCGTTCGAGCAATGCCGCGACCGTCTCGGGCGGCATCAGCGAGGGGGTGCCGCCGCCGAAAAACACGGATCCCACCGCGCGCCCCGGCAACAACGCCGCCTGATGGTCGAGGTCGGCCAGCAACGCCCGCGTCCAGCGGGCCGCGTCGACGCCATCGCGAACATGGCTGTTGAAGTCGCAATAGGGGCATTTCGACCGGCAGAACGGCCAGTGGATGTAGACGGCGAGGGGTTCGCCAACAACGCCCTCACCGACACGGCCCTCACCCGCCTCGCGATGCTCGGCACCCTCTCCCGCAGTGCGGGAGAGGGTGGACCCGGCCCGAAGGGCTGGGTGGGTGAGGGTCTTCGTCTCAGCTGCCGGCAAAGCAGGCCTCGACCAGCTTGGCGAAGGCGCGGGCGCGGTGGCTGATCAGGTGCTTTTTAGAGGGCGCCATCTCGCCGAAGGTCAGGTTGCCGCCCTCAGGCACGAACATCGGGTCGTAGCCGAAACCGCGCTCGCCGCGCGGCGGCCAGACGAGGCGTCCCGCGACCTCGCCGCGGAACAGCGCCATCTCGCCGTCGGGCCAGGCCAAGGCCAGCACCGCGACGAAATGCGCGCGGCGATCGCGGTCGCCGAGCTCGCGCTGAACCCGCGCCATCGCCGCCGCGAAATTCTTTGCCGGGCCGGCCCAGCGCGCCGAATAAATGCCGGGGGCACCGCTCAGAGCCGGCACCACCAGGCCCGAATCGTCGGCGAGCGCCGGCAATCCGCTGGCCTCGGCCGCAGCCCGCGCCTTCAGCGCGGCATTCGCTTCGAAGCTGTCGCCGGTTTCCTCGGGCTCGGGGAGGCCCAGCGCCCCGGCCGAAGCTACGCCGATCGCGAACGGCGTGAGCAACGCCGCGATCTCCTCGACCTTGCCCTTGTTGTGGCTGGCGATGACCAGGCGGTCGCCCTCGAAGCGGCGCGGCATTGCCTCAGCCAAGGCCGAGTGCGGCGCACTGACGCCGGGTCAGCTCGGCGATCCCGTCGCGCGCCAGGCGCAGCATCTGGGCAAACTCAGCCTCGTCGAACGGGGCGCCTTCGGCGGTGGCCTGGATCTCGACGATCCCGCCCGTGCCGGTCAGCACGAAATTGGCGTCGGTCATCGCCTGCGAATCCTCGGCGTAATCGAGGTCGAGCACGGCCTGGCCGGCGACGACGCCGCACGACACCGCGGCGACGCTGCCGGCGAGCGGCAGGGCGGCCAGCTGCCCGGCCGAAACCAGGCGCTGAAACGCCTGGCGCAACGCCACATAGCTGCCGGTGATTGCGGCGGTGCGGGTCCCGCCATCGGCCTGCAACACGTCGCAATCGATGCGGACCTGGCGCTCGCCGAGCTTGGCGAGGTCGGTGACCGCGCGCAGGCTGCGCCCGATCAGCCGCTGGATCTCCTGGGTGCGCCCGCTCTGCCGGCCGCGGGCCGCCTCGCGGTCGGTGCGGGTGTGGGTCGAGCGCGGCAGCATGCCGTATTCGGCGGTGACCCAGCCCTTGCCGGTGTTGCGCAGAAACGGCGGCACCCGCTCCTCGACCGAGGCCGTGCACAATACATGGGTATCGCCGAATTTCGCCAGGCACGAGCCCTCGGCGTATTTGGCGACGCCCGGCTCGAGGCTGACCGGGCGCATCGCATCAGGGGCGCGTCCCGAAGGTCGCATCGCTCACTCCGCCAAAGATCGG
>DASYNW010000011.1:0-8582 GCA_036008325.1 Allostellaceae bacterium | reverse complement strand
CCGCCGCGAAAACCGCGACCGCCGACCTGTCGCACGAGATGGACGCCGGTCTAGAGCGTGATCTCGGCGACGAATTCACCCGCGCCTTGCGCGCCCATTTCCCGGTCGCGATCCAGCACGACACGGTCGACCGGCTGTTCTAACCTGCCCGCGCGACCAATAGGACGGTTTGCCCTCGGAGCAGCGCAGGCCGCACTGCGCGCAATTTATGCGCGAAGCGTCAAGTTGTAGGCGTTAACCAAAAATTGACACAGTGCTGGAAATAGGCTATTTGGCCGAGAGGCGGCACCAAGCGTGGGCTCGCGATCCGGATCTCGAAAAATTGGCGGAGCTCTTTCGCTCAAAACACTCGGGGGCATGTCATGACAACTTGGACGCGTGTCTTCCCAATATAAAATGAATAATCCGGCCTAGACAATCCCAAAGTTCCTGACCCGCGGAGCGACCCTATTCGGTCAACACGGGGAGAGTTCCGATGCAAGACAACCCGACGCCAGCGGATCTATTCGCAGCTGCTGCCCCTTACGTTCCCATCCCAGCCCCCCGAATTTCATCAGAAAACCTCAACGGATCTCGGCCTGGGGCAACGTTGACTATGGCTTTGGCGGCAATGCGTACCCAAATTGTGTCACCGCCGAAGAGGCGTTCGCGAAGGCATGCGACAATCCAGAGATCTTTATTTCGGATGATTATGTAATTGCGTGGGCCAAAGCGCATAACACTCATATTGGCGCTCAGCCTCTGGGCGTAATGCGCTTGATGCGCAGCGATGGCTTCCTTCAAGGTTGAGAATAGATATGACGACGGCGCTGCGTATGGGTCGACTACAAAGACTCTGCTGCGCTGCGAGGTGCCATCTTCGAAGGACCTGTTAAGCTAGGCGTCGATGCACGTCAATTAGAAACCGTGTGTCGTAGTAGTAATCCTTTTAATCCGGCCCCGCAAACGGGATGGTTTGCGGTAGGATTTTCTGATGCTGGAAAAACAGAAGAAGCGCGCCATTGTCTCAGTCTTTGTGGCTATGGAACTCTTACTTACTTGGCAGTACAACTTGGAGTACAGGTTCCGAACGGAATTAATGGCGAACAGCAAGGTTATGCAATTTTACGTGGGGTTCGATCGGGATTATCGATGAACCGTCCATGCGCGCGATCGTCCTAAAAATCCCGGGCGATGACCAAAAAGGGGAGGCGTGGCTTAGGAAGCCGACGACTGTAAAAACATTAGTAACACCAGTAGCTTATCCGCAAGCCAGATGGGCAGCGGAGGCGAGCCGCGCATCTACTATCTGGCTACCAATAACCATGTTTGCGAGCTGGCGTGGGGGGCTGGAAGCTGGAAGCATCGGGATGTTACGACCTTTGCGCCTGGCCTGCCTGACCTTCCCGGCGGCGCGGTGGCTGTGGCGATAGGCGCCAACAAAAAGCTGCGCGTCTACTACCTGGCCGTCGCCCTCGCCGAGGGAGGTTCGTTGGGCGGTGTTTGCGAGCTGTCGTGGGGGGGGGTAATCAGTGGAACTATAGTGATGTTACAACCGCTGCCGGTGCCTATCCTAAGGTTCCGTTTGCCGCTCCCGGCAGTGCGCTGACGGCAATCGCGGTAAATAAGGACCTCGACCCGAGGGTGTACTACCTGTGCTACCCCGACAACCATGTGTGCGAGCTAAGTTGGGGAGGTGGAGGTTGGCACTACAACGATATTACAGCCACTAGCCTTGGCGAACCGGCTCGAGCCCCCGCTTCCGGCAGCGCGCTAGCGGCGCTGGTGGAAAGCGAAAACCTCGGCCCGCGCGTCTACTACCTGGACACCGACAACCATGTGCACGAGCTGGTGTGGGTGTGGAGCGACCAGAAGTGGCACCATAATGGGGATATTACTGCCGCCAGCGGTGGTCCGGCTGCCGTTTCCCTAAGCCCGCTGATGGCAATATGGATAAAAGGCGTCCCGCGCATCTACTACTTGGCCGCCGACCAGCATGTGCACGAGATCGCGGCGGTGGATGGCTGGAAGCATCGGGATATTACAGACGCTGGCAAGGGAAAGCCTGCTCGTACGGGCAGCCCGCTGACGCAAATCATGGCAGGCGACCTGCGTCGCTTCCTGTGCATCTACTACGTGGACGAGGACAACCATATTCACCAGCTAGTGTGGAACTGGTTCAATGGTGGTGATGTCTGGAGCGATTCGGACATTACCGAGGATTCGGATAATAAAAAGGACACGCCTACCGTTGGCATGAGCGCTCTGACGGCGTGTCTCGGCAGCGACCAGTTGAACCAGCGCGTCTACTACGTCGCCGGCGACAAGCATGTGCACGAGCTGGCGTTGAGGAGTGGCGGCTGGCAGCATCGGGATGTTACCGCCGATAGCCAGAGCGTATGAGCTGTGGTCGGGTGCCCGTCGTATCTGCTGTCAAATTGAACCAGCGGCGCCATTGATCGAACCGCGCTGCACAATCAATTGCTGACTTGGGTCAACGCAGACCGGCGAACAGCGCAATCTTCCAATCTGCCGAGTACGCGTGCACGCAGGACGGCCCAGGTAACGCCCTCTTCGCCGATTTCAACGTTCTCGCGACCTTGACCGCCGCGACCGAGATCCTTCAGGCCGCCGACGCGTAGATCGGGCCGGGTGCGAGTTCGTCATCACGACGCGCGATGCGAGGGCTGACCCGCCCGCGAGGTTTCCGGCCGCAAATCGGATAGTGCCGCGGCGATGATCGGAATGCCAATCTCGTCGCGCAGGGTCATCACCGATTCGGGATGAAACTGAACCGCGGCGATCGGCAATTCCCTATGCTCGATCGCCATGACCACCCCGTCCGCGGTCTCGGCGGTGACCGAGAGCGCCGGCGGCAAGGCGCTGCGGCGGGCATGCAGCGAATGATAGCGGCCGACGGTGAACTCGGCCGGCAGGCCTTGCAGCAGCCTTCCGCCTAACACATGCACCGTTGACGGCTTGCCGTGGTAGGGGACGCCCAGCACATCGAGCGCGCCGCCGAAATATTCGACGATCCCTTGCAGGCCGAGACAGACGCCAAACACCGGCACCGAATGCCCGACCAGGAGATCGATGGTCTCGGCCATCGCAAAGTTGGCCGGCCGCCCCGGCCCCGGCGACAGCACGACGAGATCAGGTCTGGCGCCCCGGCGGAGTTCGGCGCGCGCCAGGTCGGGACGCATCGTCGCCACCTCGGCGCCGGCGCTGCGGATGTAATTGGCCAGGGTGTGGACGAACGAATCCTCGTGATCGACGAGCAGCACCCGCGCCCCCTGCCCAGTTTGCGCCGCGGCCATGGCGCGGGCCGGCGCCGCAGCCGGTTTGCCGCGGATCGCCGTAAACATCGCCGAGGCCTTGAGCCGGCATTCGGCTTCTTCGGCGTGCGGGTCGCTGTCGTACAACAGGGTGGCGCCGGCGCGGACCTCGCCCACCCCGTCCTGCATGCGGATCGTGCGCAGGGTGAGCCCGGTGTTCATGTTGCCGTCGAACGTGACCCGCCCGATGGCGCCGCCATACCAGCGCCGCGACGAGCGCTCCTGCTCTTCGATAAAGCGGATCGCCCACAGCTTGGGCGCGCCGGTCACGGTCACCGCCCAGGCATGGCTCAAAAACCCGTCGAGCGCGTCGAACTCGGGGCGCAATTCGCCCTCGACATGGTCGACGGTGTGGATCAGCCGCGAATAGAGCTCGATCTGGCGCCGGCCGATCACCCGCACGCTGCCCGGCATCGACACCCGCGACTTGTCGTTGCGGTCGACATCGGTGCACATCGTCAATTCGCTCTCGTCCTTGGTCGAGTTCAAGAGTTCGCGGATGCGCTCGGCGTCCTCGACCGGGTCGCGGCCGCGGGCGATCGTGCCGCTGATCGGGCAGGTCTCGATGCGCTTTCCTTCGACCCGCACGAACATCTCGGGCGAGGCCGACACCAGAAACTCGCCCTCGCCCAGATTGATCAAAGCGCCATAGGGCGCCGGGTTGGCCTGGCGCAGGCGCTGGAAGACCACACTCGGCGGGTCGGCGCAGGATGCGGCGAAAAGCTGCCCGACGACGACCTCGAACAGGTCGCCGCGGACAAAGGCCTCCTTGGCGCGCTCGACGAGCGCGGCATATTCGCCCGGAGTGTGGTCGCTCTCGCTCGGGCGATCCCCAGGCATCCGGTCGAGCCGGTAAGGGGCCTCCGGCGTCGCGCGCGGCAGCCCCGCGGTCGAGCCGCCGCCGCAGTCGAATTCGTAGCGGTGGGTCGCGGCACTCTGGCGCATATGGTCGACGACCAGGATCTCGTCCGGCAGGTACAGCACCAGGTCGCGCTGGTCCTCGGGCCGCGGCAGGGTCAGCCGCATCGGCTCGAACTGAAACACCAGATCGTAGCCGAAGGCGCCGTAGAACCCGAGATGCTGATCCTGTGGGCTGGCGAACAGGTCGACCAAGGCGCGCAGCACCGAAAACACCGAAGGCTGCCGACTGCGCATCTCCTCGGAAAACCGCTCGGTGGTCAGGGCGACCTCGCCAAGGAGACGGTCCTCGCCGGTTCGGTCGAGGCTGGCCGTCGGCAACCGGGACAGACAATCGGCGATCGCCGGCAGCAATACCCGGCCGCGCCGGTTCAGCGCATCGATCGAAAAATGCCGCCCGCGCGCGATCAAGCAGAGTGGCGGATCGACGAACCCCATGTCCCAGCGCGTGTAGCGGCCGGGAAACTCGAAGCTCGACGAGAACAAGACGCCGCGGCGATGGTCGAGCGCCTGGGCCAGCGCATTGTCGGCCGGCTGATAGACGCCGTCGCGGATTTCCCGCCTGACGCCGATGCCGCCCCCGGTGACATAGCTGGCCGTGGTCTTGTTGGTGCGCTGCACAAGGATCTCCTCTGCGCCGGGTCGCTTCGAGAAGATCCGGGGGAGGTTCGCCTCAAAATACTAAAGGCCGCCCGGAGCTCCGAAGCGGCCTCTATCGGAAAACGTCAAGCGACGGCCGCCTGTATTAGACGGGCCACCACCAAGCTGCTGCTGTCAGCGCCAAGCGAACCATGGCGACACCCTAGCAGCTGAAAATCCGCGGCGCAACCGGCGGCGTTGCGGCTGCCATCCAAATTCGCAGCGTCCGGCCTCAACCGCCGGCTTCATCTTGCCGCGCCACGCGGTAGCGCACCACTACGCTGCGCGGGACGAGCGCATAACCTTTTCCGGCCAAAGTCGGCAGCCAGGCGCGCAGGGCCGCCAGGGTCGTGTCGTGCGCATGGCCGATGGCGATGGCGCTGCCGCGGGCGACCGATTCGAGCCGAACCAGCTGGCGCGCGATCGCCGCCGGGGCGGAGTCGTCGTCGAGGAACACATCGCGGCCGGCATGCGGCACCCCGCCTGCTGCCGCCAAACGCATCCCGGCGCTCGCCGCGATCGCGACCATCAGCTTGTTGTCGCCCGGCGAGGTCGGCGCCGCAAACCGCAGCCACGCCGGCTCGGTGCGCGGCGGCTCCGTATGCGTCGGTGCGGGCAAGACCGGTGGCGGGCGCAGCGCCGCCTCCTCCACCGGACGCGGCGCCGGGCCGGCCTTGCGCGACGGGGTGCCAGGCCGGACCGCAGACATCGCGCGCGCCGCGACCGCAGCGCCTTCGCCAGGAACGCCCGAGGCGTGCTCCCGCCCGGCGTCTTTGCCTGGTAAAGGGCCGGGAGCATCGCAAGGAAGATGCCGCACACCACCAACGCCAGCAAAAACAGCAGGCCGAGCGGGGAATGCCGGCTGCGCAGCCGGCGCCAAACCGGTCCGAGCCGGCGCCAGCCCGCATTCGCTGATCGGCCAAGACGACGAGATTGCATCACTCGATCTCAGCCGAACCAATTGGGATGCGCGCCGAGCACGCTCACGCGGCGAGCGGGTTCAGCCACGGTAATCCCGGAAATCGCGCGAAATCGCTGTCCGCCGAGCACAGGGTCAGCCCATGTTCGATCGCCAGCGCCGCGAGATGCGCATCCGGCACCAGATTGGCGTGCATCCCGGGCAGGCTGAGAAACCGGCCCAGCAATTCGCTGTGGCGTTCGGTGGGCTCCGGCACCCATGCTGCCTCGCATTCCAGCCACGCGATGATTTGGCTCCACGCCTCGACCATCGGCTCCGGACGCTCGAACACACGGGGATTGGTCACCAGGCGCAGAAAGGCCAACACGCTCGCCCAGGGCAATCCGACCCGAGTAAAGCCGTCGAGCTGCCGGTCGAGCCAGTCTCGGGCGGCGTCGTGCTGCGAAAATGAGCTGACATGCGCGTAAATCAGCAGGTTGGCGTCGACCAATATCACCGAAAGCCCTCACCTTCGGCGATCGCCAGCGCCTCGGCGATGTTGTCGATGCCGGCGATTCTGAGCCGGCCGAGCGCTACCGACCGCGTCCGAAACGGCCGCCGCTGCCTTGGTCGAGCGACCATCTCCCTCAGGCCGCGTCGCAGCGCCTCATTGACCAACTCCTTGAGGCGCGCGTCGCGCTCCCGGCGAAGGCGCTCGAGTGCCACGGCCACGTCGTCGTCGATCGTCAGGGTCGTCCTCATGCATCAAGGCATAAGCTCACCGATGTTTTGATGTCAACACTGTGCGCAGCGACCCTCGCTGCGCCCCGGCCGATGAGCCTGCGGCGGGCGATCCGGGCGCGCCCGGACATGGCGTTCCGTCGGGCGATGCGTGCTGATATAAGGATGCAATGAGAAGGCGAGCCCGGCACATGCCAGCACGAATCGATCCGGTGCGCATCAATCCCGCGCGAATCGATCCGGCGCGAATCGATGCGTTCCGCCGCTCGGCGATGCCGCAAGCGGCCGCGTGAACCGCGCCCCCTCTGATCTGAAGGCGCTGCTGGCGCTGGTGGCACAGGGCCGCAGCCTCAGCGAGAACCAGGCCGAGACGGCGTTCGACATCATCATGAGCGGCGACGCCACCCCGTCGCAGATGGGCGCCTTTCTGATGGCGCTCAGGGTGCGCGGCGAGACCGTCGACGAGATCGCGGGCGCCGCGCGGATCATGCGGGCGAAAGCCGTCGCGATCGACGCACCGCCCGGGGCGATCGACACCTGCGGCACCGGCGGCGATGCGTCGGGAAGCTTCAACATCTCGACCGCCAGCGCGCTCGTCGTCGCCGGCTGCGGCGTGCCGGTCGCCAAGCACGGCAATCGCGCCTTGTCGTCGAAATCGGGCTCGGCCGACGTGCTGACCGCGCTGGGCGTCAACATCGATGCCGAGCTTGCCGTGGTGCGCGCCTGTCTGTGGGAGATCGGCATCGGCTTTCTGATGGCCCCGCGTCATCACAGCGCCACCCGCCACGTGGCCCCGACCCGGGTCGAGCTGGGGACGCGGACGATCTTCAACCTCTTGGGCCCGCTGTCGAGCCCGGCCCATGCCCGCCGCCAGCTGGTCGGCGTGTTTGCGCCCGAATGGGTGCGGCCGATGGCCGAGGTGCTGGGCCGGCTCGGCGGCGAGCGCGCCTGGGTCGTGCATGGCGACGGGCTCGACGAGCTGACCACCGCCGGTCCGACCACGGTCGCAGCACTCGCCGAGGGCCGGGTCGAGGTATTCGAGATCGTCGCCGGGGATGCCGGCTTGCCCTCGGCGCGGCTTGAGGATTTGCGCGGCGGCCAGCCCGAGCACAACGCCCGGCTGATGCGCCGATTGCTGGCCGGCGACGGCGGCCCGCTGCGCGACGTGGTGCTGCTGAACAGCGGTGCGGCGCTGCTGGTTGCCGGCCGCGCGGCGAATCTCACCGATGGCGCCGAGCTCGCCGCGCGCTCGATCGATTCGGGCGCCGCGCGCCGGGTGCTGGACGATCTGGTCGCGCGCAGCAATATGCCGGCCGAAGCTGCGCAGGGGCCACGATGAGCGACATTCTCGCCCGCATCTGCGCCGACAAGCGCGCCGATGTCGCGCGCCGCAAGGCGGCGATCTCGGAGGCGGCGCTCGGCGCCGGCCTGGCCGCCGCACCGCCGGTGCGCGGGTTTGCCGCCGCGCTGCGGCGGCAAATGGCTGCCGGCCGCTATGGTCTGATCGCCGAGATCAAAAAGGCCTCGCCCAGCGCCGGGCTGATTCGCGCCGATTTCGACCCGGCCGCGTTGGCGTGTGCCTATCAGGCGGGCGGCGCCGCCTGCCTTTCGGTGCTGACCGATACTCCCTATTTCCAGGGCAGCGAGGCGGATCTGCGCGCCGCCCGTGGCGCCGTAGCCTTGCCGGTGCTGCGCAAGGATTTCATCCTCGATCCGTACCAGGTGCTCGAAAGCCGCTTGATCGGGGCCGATTGCGTGCTCTTGATCATGGCCGCGCTGTCGGACGGTCTGGCGCGCGAGCTGGCGGCGGCGGCGGCCGAGCTCGGTCTCGATGCGCTGGTCGAAATCCATGACGCCGACGAGCTCGCGCGGGCAGTGCGGCTCGAATTGCGGTTGATCGGCATCAATAATCGTAATCTCAAGACTTTGGCGGTCGATCTTAAGACGACGGAAGAGCTGGCCCCGCTGGTGCCGGCCGACCGCATCATCGTCGCCGAAAGCGGGATTCGCGGCGCCGACGATCTGGCTCGCCTGGCTGCGGCCGGGGCAAGATGCTTCCTCGTCGGCGAAAC
>DASYNW010000010.1:0-2619 GCA_036008325.1 Allostellaceae bacterium | reverse complement strand
CCCGCGGTAGAAGACGAGCTGGATTTCGAGCCCGCCCAGCGCCGCCGTCGCCTCGAACATCTCGCCCTGGATGCGGCAGGCGCGGTCCCAGGTGGGCTCGCGGCTGGCGGTGGCGTCGAGCGCGAAGATCAGCCGCCCGCGGCCGCCGCCGGGGCGCGCCGGCATGCGCTTCAGCTGGTCGAGAAAATCCGCGACCTCGGCTGAATGGGTTTCGGTCGGAAGGGCTTTACCGTCGTCGCTCATTGCCATGCCCTCAGACTGCGAGGCCCCTCATCGCTCCCTCTCCGCCCCCGGGGGCAGAGAGGGCTGGGGTGAGGTGGGGGATTCCGGGGCGCCTGCCAAGGCCCACCTCACCCTCCCGTCGCGATGCGCCGGGCCCCTCCCTCTCCCCCTGAAGGGCGGAGAGGGACTTTTCGCACCGGCGCAGCCAGACCGAGGTGTCGTGGAACACCGCACCGCCCCGCGGCAATCCGGGATCGGCGCTGGTCAACAGATTGATCCCGATTCCTTCTTCGAAGGCATGGTTGGGCCACACCCCCTCGACGATGACGACGCGGCGCTGCAGCCCGTCAAAGGCGCGGGCATAAACGACGACGCTGCCCTTGCCGTTGCCGATGCGCACCCGCTCGCCGTCGGCGATGCCGAGCCCGGCCAATGCCGCCGGATGGACGAGCGCCGTCGGCCTGCCCTCGCGGGCGATGCCCGAGGGCGTGTTGTTGAAGCTCGTGTTCAAAAACGAGCGCGACGGCGCGGCGACCAGGCGGAACGGCCGCGCCGGGTCGCCGTCATCGGTGATCGCGACATGGTCGGGAAAGCTCGGCAGCCGCGCGTGGCCGCGGCCGAGTGCGGCCCAGTCGGCGCGGAAGTGGAATTTCTTGTCGGCATGGCCAAAGCCGTCGAGAAAATGCGCGGTCGCGAACGGCTGGCTGCAATCGAGCCAGCCATCGGCCGGGAGGTCTTCGACCGCCGGCAGGCCGCTCGCCCGCAAGGTATGGTCGATCAGTTCGATGGCGCTGAGCCCGAACCCCTTGTGGCGGGCGCCGAGCCGATGCGCCAGCGCGCAGACCACGTCATGGTTCGAGCGGCATTCGCCATGCGGCGGCAGGATCGCCCGGCTCAGCTGCAGATAGGTGTGGCCGCCGGCGGTATAGAAATCGTCGTGTTCGAGAAAAGTCGTCGCCGGCAGCACGATGTCGGCCATCGCCGCGGTCTCGGTCATGAACTGCTCGTGAACGCAAGTGAAGAGATCGTCGCGGGCGAAGCCTTGCCGCACCAGACCGGATTCAGGCGCGACCACCATCGGGTTGGTGTTCTGAACAAAGAGCGCCGTCACCGGCGGGCCGTCGCCGAGGTCGCGCCGGTCGCCGGTCAGCACCGGGCCAATGCGCGACTGATCGAGGATGCGGGTCGCCGGATCGAGCAGGTCGAGCCCTTCGACCAAGGTGCGGTCGAGCGGCACCAGACCGTGGTTCGAGTAGAGCGCGCCGCCGCCCTCGTATTGCCACGCCCCGGTGACCGAGGGCAGGCGGGTTACGGCAAAGACCTGCGCCGAGCCGTTGCGCGAGCGCGAAAAGCCGTAGCCGACCCGGATGTAGCTGCGCCTGGTGCTGCCATAGAGCCGGGCGAAATCGACGATCTCTTGCTCCGAAAGCCCGGTGATCGACGCCGCCCAGGTCGGACCGCGGGTCGCCAGATGCGTTTCGAGCCCGGCCGGATCGTCGGTCAACCGCGCCACGTACTCGCGGTCGGCGTAACCTTCCTTGAACAGCACATGCATGACCGCGCAGGCGAGCGCGCCATCGGTGCCGGGCAGCGGCGCCAGATGCAGATCGGCGGCCTCGGCGCTGGCGGTGCGATAGGGGTCGATGACCACGAGTCGGGCGCCGCGCTCCCTGCGGGCCGCGGCGACATGGGTCATCACATTGACTTGCGTCGACACTGGGTTGCCGCCCCACACCACGACGAGATCGGCCTTGCCGATTTCGCGCCCGTCGACCCCGCGCTTGACGCCCACCCCGGCGAGCCAGCCGGCGTCCGCGAGCGCGTTGCAGATCGTCAGATCCTCGCGCGAATAGCCCATCGCGTGGCGCAGCCGGTTGATGCCGTCGCGCTGCACCATCCCCATCGTACCGGCGTAGTAATACGGCCATACCGCCTCAGCGCCGTGGCGCTGCGCGGCGCGGGTCAGCCTTTCGGCGACCTCGTCGAGGGCCGCGTCCCATGAGATCGGCTGGAAGGCGGCGCGGCCCACGCCCTTGTCACCGACCCGGCGCAACGGCTGCGACAGCCGGTCCGGGTGATGCTGGCGCTCGGCATAGCGGGCGACTTTGGCGCAGACCACGCCCGCCGTATAGCTCTGGCTGCGCGCCCCGTGGATTCGCCCGATGCGCCGGCCGTCGATCCGCTCGACCTCGAGCGCGCAGGCGCTCGGGCAGTCATGCGGGCAAACGCTCGGCAGGACGTCGAGAAGCAAAATCGTGCTCCATCGGTTTCCCACAGCATATAGGCCGCCGCGCGTCGGGTCGATATGAGCGCAATGCATACGACCTCGGCCGCGGCTGGTGCCCGACGAGACGACGGCGTGGGCCGACGGCGGTTCGATGAGGTGCAGCGGCATCT
>DASYNW010000009.1:0-6082 GCA_036008325.1 Allostellaceae bacterium | reverse complement strand
CCCTGGCCGATGCTGCCAAAGCCGACGATCAGGAAACGGCCGGAAAAGGCAGCGTGCTTTTTATCGAGCATGACGGGTTGTACGGCGATCAGGGTGCGGCAAACCCCTAGGGTCGCGGGATGGCGTTGTCAAGCCAGCGGTCCCGGCCCGCGGTTCCTGTTACGCGGGCCGGCTGCGGTCCTATCTGTGGACGATCAGCCCGCTGTGCGGCGGCGGCGGATTGCCCCGAGGCCGAAGAGGCCGCTGGCGAGCAACAGCAAGGATGCGGGCTCGGGCACCGGGGTGGCGACAAAGCCGATGACGGTATCCGTCGCGTTGCTGGTAAAGAAGCCGACGATCTGGCCGAGATCGTTGACGCCGTTGATCGTGGTGCTGGCCGAATTCGGCGGGTCGAAGGTCGAGAAGACGCCGTTGAGATCGACATAGCCGTGCTGCACGCCGTTGGCGTCGGATTCAAATCCGACGATCTCCCCATCATCGTTGATGCCGAGCGCCTGGGTGAAGGTCGAGCCGAACGGGTCGATCGGGGTGATCGTCCCGCTCTTGTCGAGGAACCCGATCGACGTCGTCGTGGTCGGCATGTAGAAGCCGACAACGTTTCCAGCATTGTTGACCCCGGTCGCCTGGCTGTTGACGTTCGACGGCAGCAGGCCGTTGACATCGGTGTAGGTGGTCCCGACCAGCGAAAACGCCTTCTGGCCGGTCACCCCCGTCACATCGGTGAATGACGAATACCCGGCGATCTCGTTGCCGTTCTGGTTGATACCGAGCAACTGATTGAAGACCGAGGTCGGCTGGTCGACAGTCTGGAACGAGCCGCTGACCGGCTTGAAGAAGCCGTGGGTGGTCGCGTCGGGATTGACGTAGAACCCGACCGTATCGCCGCCAGCGTCGATCCCGGTCACCTGAGTGCCGCCGGTCGCACCCAGAAAATTCTCGCGGGTGAAGGTTGAGGGCAGAACCAGCTGAAAGCCGTTGAATACGGTCTGGTTGCCGTAGCCGACGATGGTGCTCGAATTGTTGATGCCGAGCGCCTGGGTGAAGGCGGTATTGAGCGGATCGGTGATGTACTGGATCGAGTAACCAGCCTGCGCCGGCTGCACGCTCCAGGCGAGCGCGATAAGCGACAGCACTGAGGCGGTGAGCGCGGGCGCGATGGTCTTTGTGCGGCTCGCCGAGAATGACGAAACAAGGCTCGGCATCGATCGTCTCATGCTGGTCACCCTCGATTTTTGAGAAATCATCAAAGGTTCTTGACCTTGGTTAATGTTAACGCAACAGCCATGCCAAACATTGACGACGGAATTTGCGCCCATAAAATCAAATGGTTAATCGTGGTAACCGGACATTCGCGTAGACCGGTGTCGGCAAATTTTACAGGTGCTAGTGCTTCGATTTGCAGCAGCCCCGGTTCGGAACCAAGCCGATCAGCCGGTTAGCGCAGCCGAGCCGCTTCTGCAACGTGTTAAGAAATCCGACATCGTGCCCCGCGGCGATGTTCCGGGCGGCGGGTTCGGCTAGGGCAGCCGCGCCAGCCGGGTCGTCAGCAGCTCGTAGAGCCCGTCGGCATCGACGCCGGTCAGAAACCGGGCGTTGGCCTTGCGGCCGGTGACGCCCCACCAGTCGACCACCGTCATGCCCATCGTCAGCGGGCTCGCGGTCTCGACCGCGACATTGACCATGCGGCCGGAGAACAGCGCCGGACGTAAGAGATAGGCGACGACGCACGGGTCGTGCAGCGCCATGCCGCGGTCGCCGAACCGGGCGGTGCGGGTTTCCTCGAACGCCGCCAGCAACGCGGCGACCGCCGGCCCGCAGCGATTGCCGAGAGCGTGCAACGCCGCGATGCGCGCCGGCGTGCTCAGCACCTGGTGGGTCGCATCGAGCGGGATCATCGTGAGCGGAACGCCGCTTTCGAGCACGATCTCGGCCGCGTGCGGATCGACATGGATGTTGAATTCCGCGGCCGGGGTCACATTGCCGATCTCGAACCCGGCGCCGCCCATGATCACCACCTCGCCGATCCTCGCGGCGATATCGGGCGCCTTGACGAGAGCCATCGCGATGTCGGTCAGCGGACCGAGCGCGCATAGGGTGATGGCGCCCGCATCGGCCGCGCGCAAGGTTTCGATCAGAAAATCGATGCCGTGCTGCGCCTGCAGCGGCATCGCCGGCTCGGGCAATTGCAGGCGGTCGCACAGCGCGTCGCGGTGAATGCCGGAAGCGGTCGCCAGCGGGCGCAGCAGGGGCCGCGCGCAGCCGGCGTAAACGGCGAGGTCCGGGCGCCCGGCGAGCTCGCAGATTTGCCGCAGGTTGCGCGCGCACGCCGCCAGCGGCAGATTGCCGGCGACGGCGACGAGCCCCAGCACCGCCAATTCGTCGGGCGCGGCCAGCGCCAACAGGATCGCGACGGCGTCGTCGATGCCGGGGTCGGTGTCGATAATGATCGGTCGCGCCATCTGCGGGAACCCAGGCCGCTATCCTAGCCGAGGCGCCTCGTGCCGTCGCGCGTATCGACGAGGCTGAGCCGCTGTACCTCGGCGCGGCGTTGCGAGCGCCCTTTCCCAGCCGCTATAGTTCGAGCAGTTGACGGGCGATCGGCGGGGCAGGGCGGCAACGGGTGGGACGATTTCGCGTGCAGCCTCGCCCAGGGGGTCGAGAATTGGCGTTCGGCGGCATACCGGTCATCGCGCAGGCGCCGCTCTACGACCTTTCGGCGGTGCAAATTTTGGATGGAGCGCATGCCGCCGGCCTCGACCCGATGGCGATCGTCACCGCGGCGGAGCAATGGGCCTATGCGGTGACGGTTCCGCTCGCTCGATCCGAACCCGACCGCCGCGGTCGATTTCGCGTCAAGATCTCGCTGGCGGTTCATCTGGGTTGCATCGGGGTCGGTATCCTGCAGCGCGACGAGAGCAGCTTTGCGCAGGAAGTCGAGGTCGACGGTTCGAGCAGCTGGCGCGAAATCACGCTGGTGACGCCCTGCCTCGATGCCGCGGGACCATTGGTGGTCCGCAATCGTTCGGCCTCGGGAGCGAGCCGCGTGCAGCTGCGAATCGTCGAGATCGCGCCTATCGCCGGTGACGTCGATCGACCCGGCGAGCCCGACCATCTCAACCGGCAGGCGCGGCGGCGCCTGGGACCGCTGCTGGCCGGGCTTTCCGCCGATGCGCTCGTCGAGCTGGCCGAGAGCGTGGCAGTCGAGCCGCGCCTCGAGCCGGTGCCGGGATGGCGGTTCGACGCCTTCGAGGCAAGCCCTGATCCCGCCGTCCATCTGCGCGACGGGCTGTGGTGCGCGGCCAAGGCGCAGGGTTGCGATCGTCCGATAGCGGTGCCATGGCACGAAGGGACCCGCCTGGCGCTTCATTTCGACAACGATCTGAGCCGCACGCTGTATGCCTCTGGCTGTTACGAGCCGAACGAGTTCGCTTTGCTCGGCCGGGTGCTCGAGCCCGGCATGATTTTCCTCGACGGGGGTGCGAACGAAGGCGTCTATACGGTCTTTGCCGCGGCGCGCGTCGGCCCGACTGGCCGGGTCGTCGCGGTCGAGCCCAGTCTCCGCGAGCGCCGACGCCTGAAGGCCAACATCGAGATCAATCGCGCCGCGAACGTCGCCGTCGTCGACGCCGCCTTGGCCGAGCTCTGCACCTCGGTCAGGCTGACCCTGGCCGAACCCGAGCATTCGGGGCAGAACACATTGGGCGGGTTCATCTATGAAGGCGTCGATGCCATCGATGTCCGCTGCGTTCGCGCCGTCACGATCGACGATCTGGCCCAAACGCATCGGCTCTCGCGGCTCGACATCGTCAAGCTCGATCTCGAAGGCGCCGAGTTCCGCGCCTTGATCGGGGCGCGCAATATGCTCAGAGACATGAGGCCGCTGTTGCTGGTCGAGATTTCGGACGCGGCGCTGGCGCGCCAAGCCGGGTCTTGCGCGGCGCTGTGCGATCTGCTGAAAAGCGCCGGGTACGTGCCGCTGACCTTCGACGAGGATACCGGCGCCGCGGTGCCGTGGACGCCGTCGGGCAGACCGCTGTCGCAGAACATGGCGGCGGTGCATGCCAGCCGGGATTTCGGCCTGCTTGCCGAGCGGGCGCGGCGCGGCGCCGCTCGGGGCGCGGACGCCGGCGGGATGGCCGCTCGGACAGGCAAGCAGCGGCTGAGGGGGATGGGTCGACCGTGAAAGATTCTTCGCGCTTGTTGCGCAAGCTGCGCCGCAAGGTTTATCGGGAAACGCCGGTCGCCACTTGGAACCGAGCGGCGGAGGTCGACTGGCACGGGTCCTATGACAGCCTCGCTTCGCTGTTTGAGAGCGGCGATAGCGGCGTCTTGTCGGGAGGTGCGGCCATGGCGCTGTGGCGCGCCGCTACCGATGCCGGGTTCCGCGCCTGGTGCTACGATTTCGGCTTTCCCGAGAGCCTGACCTATATGGTGACCGTGATCGAGGCGGACGGCCGGCTGCAGGTCCACGATGCGTTCCTCAATCTCGAATACCGTGGCGATTTCTACGAAATTCTCGGTGGGTTGCGCGCCGACCGGCTGCCCGACATCCGGCGCGAAAGCCGCGACCGGAAGATCTATGTCGCCGACCCGGCCTGCGAATCTCAGCAGACGCTCGACTGGCTCACAGCGCATGCCGATCGCGAGCTCGATCGCCAGGGCTCCTTGCGCCGCTTCGAGGTGCTGTGGGACAGCGACGCCTTTCTCGCCAGCTTCCCGCGAACCGAAGCAATTTTTCGAGATCTGGAGAGCCGTGGCCATCCGGCGGATTTTTCGTATCTGATGCTGCATCCGATCGCGGTGTTCGACGGCGCGGCGCACCATCGCGAGCGCGAAACGATGCCGCTGGTCGGCGGTCTCGACCTGCACTCGCCGGTCGCCGGACTGCGCGCGGCGATGCACCGGCTGACCAGGGAGCTCGCCGGCGAGCGCGCGCAGCTGGCCGAGAGATCAGCGGCGGCGGCCCGTCTCGAAGCCGAAATCGCCGAGGCTCGCGCCGAGCTTGCTGCGGCTGCGGGCGAAGCCGGGCAAAATTCCGCCGAGGCGGCGCAGCTGCGTGAGGGGCTCGCCGACGCCAACCGGCAACTGGCGGCCGAGCGGCTGACGCTGGCGCAGGAAAAAACTGCGATCGAGGAACGGGGCGCTGCGCTCGAAGCGGCGCTGGCCGAGGCGAGGGCGAGCCATTCGGCCGTCGCGGAGCAGGCGCGCCGGCTCGAAGACCAGATCGTTCAGCTGCGCTCGGCGCGCGACGAATTTGAGCGGGCCGCCGCCGCCGTAGCGGCGCAGTGGGCGCAGGAGCGCCAGCAATTGCTGGAGGGCGCGCGGACCCTCGACGAAGACAATCGAAAATTGCAGGCGGCGGTTGCCGAAACCAGGGCGGACCTCGCCGCCGTGCGGAGCGAAACCGGCGAATTGCGCGCGACCATCGATCGCCGCACCGCGGAATGGGACGAGGAGCGCGAGCGCTCGCGGGAAGCTGCCCAGGCGCTCGAGGGCGACGTGCTGCGACTGCGCGAGGAGCTGGCGCAAGCCTCGGCGGAGCTGGGCGACGCGCAGGCGGAGGGCGCCCAATTGCGCGCCGACCACGAGCGGAGCAGCGCGCAATGGGGGGATGAACGCCGGTCCTTGCAAGCCTCGTTGACGGCGGTCAACGAAGACGCCCAGACCGCCTTTGCCGAATGGGCGCGGGCGCAATTGCACGCCGAACAGGCGGCGGCGCAGGCGACATGGTCGGGTTTGCAGGTCGCCGAACTGGTCGAAAGGGAAGCGGCTGCCGCCGGCGAGCTGGCGCAGTCGCGCGACGAGACCGCCGCGCTGCGGGCTCTCCAGTCGGAGCTGGGATCGGCCGACCTGGAACTGCGCGAGCGGGATCGAGCGATAGGCGGATTTGTCTTTGGGGTAAGCCGGCTGCTCGGCGTCGACGATCTCCCGAGCGACGATCTCGCCGCGCTGCTGCTGCACTTGCGCCACCACATCCGCACGCTCGAACGCGAGCTCGATCGGGCCGAGGCCGACCGCGGCCGGCTCGACGCGATGCTGCGGCAAAGCCCGGCGCAGCAGACGCCTGCGGCCGGAAGATTAC
>DASYNW010000008.1:0-25491 GCA_036008325.1 Allostellaceae bacterium | reverse complement strand
CCGAGACGCGGGCGCGCATCGGCGCCGAGATCGCGCGCGACGGGCTCAACAATTGGGGCCGCATCCCGTCCTGGGAGAGCGTGCAGATCTCGATTTCGCCGCATCTGCCGCAATATGCCGGGCAGACCGTCGCCGCAATCGCAGCCGCGCGCGGCCGCGACCCGATCGACCTCGTCTGCGACTACCTGATCGAGGACCGGGGTGCGACCCGGGTGCTGATCACCTCGATCGCCGAAGACGATATCCGCGACATCGTGCGCTCGCCCTCGGCTCTGGTCGGCTCCGACGGCAATTGCGTCGCCGATTACGGGATCGTTTCCCAGGGCATGCCGCATCCGCGTTTTTACGGCACCTTCCCACGGATCATCGGCCATTACGTGCATGGCGAGCGGCTGCTGCCGCTCGAAGCGGCGGTGCGCAAGATGACCGGGGCGACCGCGGCGGCATTGCGGCTGCGCGACCGTGGGCTTCTCAAGGAAGGCTACCGCGCCGACATCGCGATCTTCGACCCCGCCGACTTCAACGACCGCGCGACCTACGCCGAGCCGCACCAATACCCGAGCGGCGCCCGCACGACGGTGCTGGTCAACGGCGTTATCGTCGTCGAAGACGCCCGCCACACCGGCGCGCTGCCGGGAACGGTGCTGCGCCGCGCCGCCGACGGCACGGTCGGCTGAGCCCGGACTACTCGGCGGCGCGAAGCCGGCCGAGCCGCACGCTCACGGTCTGCCCATAAGCGCTGACGCGGCATATCCGAGACGGCGGGATCGCGGGTTGGTTTCGGTCATATGTTACGCAATGCGTAACCGCCTGAATTCATTAATTTAATGAAACCCAGCACAAATCTTGAATTACGCAATGCAGCGAGAGTCCGATAAATAGCCTTCTGGAAGAATCACGCCAATTTGCAGAGTGGAGCAGGGGCGATGATTAGGGTTCCGGTTTCCCTCGCGCCTCGCTTTAGCACAGATTCTGCGATCACCCCTTCAAGGGTGAAGAGACAAGCCCTTGCGGATTAAGAGGGCGAGCGGATTATCACGCAACCGGATTTTCCGCTTGCGATACGGGCACAAGCTGGTTACTCGCTCACAAAAGTGGGGCGCGTGGGGAACCTATGATTGAATGAAGATCGGCGCTTCCGGCTGATCTCCCGTGTGATCGACGGCTTTGTGACGCTGGCGCGATCGGCCTTCGTTGTGCTGATCGTGATTTCGCTCGGTCGATACGCAAGGGATGTGCTGATCGCGTACGCCGGAAAGGAAACCGCTGCAAATTTAGCATTAAGCTTGATCGTGAACCTGCAAGCTGATCGCTGGTTTGCCTATCTAGTAGGAGCAATGGGCGTGGGTTATGGTGCGGTTGAGCGGCATCTGCGACGGCGTAACATTAGAAGGCTGACCACGCACACCGCAGAGTTGGAGAAGCGGGTATATCCGACGCGCACATCAAGTGGCTTGACACCCGAAGGAAAAACGAGGCGAGAGGACCGGCAAGATGATCTCGGACGCACAATTCGTTGCAGCGTTCTCTGTAATCATCTCTACGACATTTATGCTAGTCATTTGGTGGTGGATGGCTGGCTTTCGTGATGACAATCTGCGCGATCAGCTTTTCACTGTTCGGGATGAAATGTTTTTGTATGCACTTGATCGAGGCATTGTCGATACTCCTGCGCACGAAAATCTTCGGCGTCTGATGAACAGTCTTATTCGGTACGCGCACCGGGTTTCTCTTGGGCGGCTGATACTTTTGGACCTGAGCCGCCGCGTGTTCAAGATCAACCCTACGCTTCCGAAAACTTACGTGGACTGGGTCGAAGCAGTTGCGGCGCTGCCTGTGGATGAGGCGGAACGCATGCGCGATTATCACGCCCAAGCGATGTTTCTGATTATGAAACACATGGTCAGCGGGTCGCCGCTGTTATGGGCCGCGTGCGTGGTGGTGGCCTTCCATGTCGTGGTTATCAAATCCACGCGCGTTTTCATCGACGCTGTCGTGCGGTCGGTGTCGCGGCGCTTTCCGTCTGTGGATTTGTTCGAGGCCGACGCTTTGCGGACGATGTGAAAGACCGCATTAGTCGTTCTGGAAAATTCTGCACCTTCCGGGGTGGGTGTCAAAGTCGCATAACACCCAATCTGGAAAGCGATTTTCGGAAATCGTGGGTTCGTGTATTCCGCGATAGGTCGCGAGGGATGACAATCGGTGTCCCACAGATCGCGGAGAACGATACAACGTCTTGGCTTGCGGCTCATCGAAGCCCACTTCCTTCGAGCGGCTTGACGACCTCCAGTGTGTCGAGTGGAGCCGCTGCCGCCTTTGGCCGCGGGCCGCGCAGTCTCAGCCGGCGAAGGCGGCGATGCCGGTCTGGGCGCGGCCGAGGATCAGCGCGTGGATGTCGTGCGTGCCCTCGTAGGTGTTGACCGCTTCGAGGTTCATCGCATGGCGGATCACGTGGTACTCGTCGGAGATGCCGTTGCCGCCGTGCATGTCGCGCGCCATCCGGGCGATATCGAGCGCCTTGCCGGCGTTGTTGCGCTTTAGTAGCGAGATCATCTCCGGCGCGGCGCGGCCCTGGTCCTTGAGGCGGCCGAGGCGCAGGCAGGCGGTGAGGCCGAGGGTGATCTCGGTCTGCATGTCGACGAGCTTTTTCTGGATCAGCTGGTTGGCGGCAAGCGGGCGGCCGAACTGCCGGCGTTCGAGGGTATAGCCGCGCGCCGCGTGCCAGCAGAATTCGGCGGCGCCCATCGCACCCCAGGCGATCCCGTAGCGGGCATTGTTCAGGCACGAGAACGGGCCGCGCAGCCCCTTGACGTCGGGCAACAGGTTCTCCTCCGGCACGAACACTTCGTCCATCGCGATCTGGCCGGTGACCGAGGCGCGCAGGCTGAACTTTCCTTCGATCTTCGGCGTGCTCAGCCCGGTCATCCCGCGCTCGAGGATAAAGCCGCGGATCACCCCATCCTCGGTCTTGGCCCAGACCACGAGCACGTCGGCGATCGGTGCGTTGGTGATCCAGGTTTTCGCGCCGTTGAGCCGCCAGCCGCCCGGCGCCGTTGTCGCCCGCGTGGTCATGCCGCCCGGATCGGAGCCGTGATCGGGCTCGGTCAGGCCGAAGCAGCCGACCCATTCGCCGGTCGCCAGCTTGGGCAGGTATTTGCAGCGCTGCACCTCGGTGCCAAATTCATGGATCGGATACATAACGAGGCTCGACTGCACGCTCATCGCCGAGCGATAGCCGCTGTCGACGCGCTCGACCTCGCGGGCGATCAAGCCATAGCAGACGTAATTGACGCCGGCACAGCCATAGCCGTCGAGGGTCGAGCCGAGAAAGCCGAGCGCGCCCATCTCGCCCATGATCTCGCGATCGAAGCGCTCGTGCCGGTTGGCGTCGAGCACGCGCGGGAAGAGCTTTTCCTGGCAATAGGCGCGGGCGCTGTCGCGCACCATCCGCTCGTCCTCGCCGAGCTCGTCATCGAGGAGCAGCGGGTCGGCCCAGTCGAACCGGGCCTCGGGCGCAAGGTGGCCGGGCGACGCATGGCTGGGCGCGGCGTCGCCAGCGGCAGGGACGCGGGCGGGGGCGAACTCGGTGTCTGCGGGCATCGCAGGCCTCGCTTGCAGCAGGATCGGCGCTTATACCGCGCCGCCTGCCGGCTGCGTAGCCCCTCAATCCCATCCGGCCGACCCGCGCCAAGCCGTCGGATCAGATCGCGCCTAGGCGATACGCCACCGGCGGTGTTATTTTTTGGCGCCGGTCGCCGCTGATTGCCGGGCGGCGCCGCGGCCGAGCCCGATCTTCTTGGCGAAGGCCGAGCGCTGCTCGGCATAGCTCGGCGCCACCATCGGATAATCCGGCGCCAGCCCCCAACGGACCCGGTATTCATCGGGAGTCATATTGTAAGTGGAACGCAGATGCCGCTTCAGCATCTTCAGCTTTTTGCCGTCTTCGAGGCAGATCAGATAGTCGGGCGTGATCGATTTGCGCACCGGCACCGCCGGCTTTGCCGGTTCCGGCGGCGGTTCCGCCACTTGACCCTCCAACCCTCTCAGAGAGCTGTAGACGGCGTTGATCACCTCGGCCAGCTGCGCCGTCGGCAAGGTGTTGTTGCTGACATACGCGGCGACCACATCCGCGGTCATCCGCAACAATTCTTCCTCCGCCATCTTCGGCGCTGCCGTTTCCGCCATATCTCGCCCCGACGAATCCTGGAATATGCCGTCCGATCGCCATAATCTGCGCACGAATTTCTTGTGTCAACGGAAACTTATGAGAGAAGAGAGTAATCGTCAGGGCGCTGTCGGCCCAACGACTTGACGCCCGCATTCGAGCTGCCGGACCGATGGGTTTCGGTCAGCACAGCCGCGGCCGATAGCGGCCCGCCGTCTAATAATATAAATGAACTCGGCTGCGATCGGCGGCAAATGGAGTGCGGTCGGTGCCGCGCGACCGGCCAGCGTGCGCGCGCGAATTATAGTAGCCGGTTGGCATCCCTGGGCGAGATATGGTAGGCTCGGCGCAGTTCGGATGGCCTCCGCCCGGCGCTGGGGCGCGACGGTTGCCTCCGCCGTGGAAGCGGCCCAACGCGACGCCTTTCAGCGGCGGTAAATCGGCCCCGATCAAATGCTTGCTCTGCCCGAACCAATGGTCGCGTTCATGGTCTCAGCCCCGTTTCCTCGCCGCCCTGCCGTGGCCGGCGGCTTCTTTACCGATCCGCTGGAGGTCGCCGATCCGGAGGTGGCGGCGGCGGTCGACGGCGAACTCGCGCGCCAGCGGTCGCAGATCGAGCTGATCGCCAGCGAAAACATCGTCTCCCGCGCGGTCCTGGAGGCGCAGGGCTCGGTCCTGACCAACAAATACGCCGAGGGTTATCCGGGGCGCCGTTATTACGGCGGCTGCGAGTTTGTCGACGTCGCCGAGAGCTTGGCGATCGAACGCGCCAAACGGCTGTTCGGCAGCGCCTTTGCCAACGTCCAGCCGCATTCGGGCGCCCAGGCCAACCAGGCCGTCTTTCTGGCGCTGCTCGCGCCGGGCGATACGGTGCTCGGGCTGTCGCTCGCCGCCGGCGGCCATCTGACCCACGGCGCGCGGCCGAACCTGTCCGGCAAATGGTTCAACGCGTTTTCCTATGGGGTCCGGCGCGAGGATGCGCGTATCGATTTCGACGAGGTCGAGCGGCTGGCGCGGGCGCATCGGCCGAAGCTTATCATCGCCGGTGGCAGCGCCTATCCGCGGATCATCGACTTCGCCCGGTTTCGCGCGATTGCCGACGAGGTCGGCGCCTATCTGATGGTCGACATGGCGCATTTCGCCGGGCTCGTCGCCGGCGGCGTCCATCCGAGCCCGTTGCCGCACGCGCATGTCGTAACCACCACGACGCACAAGACCCTGCGCGGGCCGCGCGGCGGCCTGATCCTCGGCCGTGACGAGGAGATCGGCCGGCGGATCAACGCCGCGGTCTTTCCCGGTCTGCAGGGCGGCCCGTTGATGCACGTGATCGCAGCCAAGGCGGTGGCGCTCGGCGAGGCGCTGCGGCCGGGCTTTGCCGACTATGCCGTGGCGGTCGTCGACAACGCCCAAATCTTGGCGCAAACCTTGGCGCGGGCGGGTCTGGCGATCGTCTCGGGCGGCACCGACACGCATCTGCTGCTGGTCGATCTGCGCCCGCTCGGGCTGACCGGCCGCGACGCCGAAGCGAGCCTCGAGCGCGCCGGCATCACCTGCAACAAGAACGGCATCCCGTTCGACCCGGAGAAGCCGACGGTGACCTCGGGGATCCGCCTGGGCTCGCCGGCCGCGACGACGCGCGGCTTTGGCGCCGACGAATTCCGCACCGTCGGCCGGCTGATTGTCGAGGTGTTGCGGGCGGCGGCGCGCGGCCGCGACGACAATGGCGAGGTCGAGGCGCGGGTCCGCGCCGAGATCGGGGAACTCTGCGCCCGCTTTCCGATCTACCGATGAACGGATGGCCCGGCGGAGCCCCGAGGCGAGCACGAGCGGGAGGACGAGATGCGCTGTCCGTTTTGCGGCACCGACGACACCCAGGTCAAGGATTCGCGCCCGACCGACGATCGCGGCGCCATCCGGCGGCGGCGCTTCTGCCCGAATTGTGCTGCCCGATTCACCACCTTCGAGCGAGTGCAGCTGCGCGACCTGACGGTGGTCAAGAAAACCGGCCAGCGCGAGCCCTTCGAGCGCGACAAGCTGGCCCGCTCGATCTACATCGCGCTGCGCAAGCGCCCGGTCGAGCCCGAACGAGTCGAGCGCATCATCAACTCCCTGGTGCGCCAGCTCGAAAGCTCGGGCGAGACCGAGATCCCGAGCGACATGATCGGCGGCCTCGTCATGGAGGCGCTGGCGAGCCTCGACCAGGTCGCCTACATCCGTTTCGCCTCGGTCTACCGCAATTTCCGCGAGGCCAAGGATTTCGGCGATTTTGTCGGACGGATCGCGGCGGATGGCGAATGAGGCCGCGGCATCGGATCTGGGCGCGGGCGGCGATCGGCGGATAGATCTCTGCCGGATGCGGGCGGCGCTGGCGCTGGCCCGCCGCGGGCTCGGCGCGGTGTGGCCAAACCCGGCGGTCGGCTGCGTCATCGCCGACGCGGGTCAGGTCGTCGGCCGCGGCTGGACCCAGCCGGGCGGTCGGCCGCACGCCGAGACCGAGGCATTGCGCCGGGCGGGTGCGGGCGCGCGCGGCGCTGCCGCCTATGTCAGCCTCGAACCTTGCAGCCATTGGGGCCGAACACCGCCCTGCGCCGAGGCGCTGATCGAGGCCGGGGTGCGGCGGGTCGTCGTCGCCATCGAGGACCCCGACCCGCGCGTTGCCGGCAGCGGCATCGCCCGGCTGCGGGCGGCCGGCCTCGCGGTCGAAACCGGGCTGTGCGCCGAGGAGGCGGCCGAAATCAATGCCGGCTTCCTTATCCGCCAGCGCCTCGGCCGCCCGCTCGTCACCCTCAAGCTCGCGACCTCGTTCGACGGCCGCATCGCCACGCGCACCGGCGCCAGCCATTGGATCACCGGCCGGCCGGCGCGCGAACGCGGGCAGGCGCTGCGTGCCAGCCACGACGCGATCATGGTCGGCACCGGGACCGTCCTGGCCGACGATCCGCAGCTGACCTGCCGTCTGCCCGGGCTCGCACGCCGCTCGCCGGTGCGCGTCGTTCTCGACAGCCGGTTGCGCATCCCGCTTGCGGCGCGGCTGATTGCCGGGGCCCGCCAGACCCCGACCTGGGTTTTGACCCTGACCTCGGCCGACCCCGCCCGGCGCGAGGCGTTCCTCGCCGCCGGCGCGAGCCTGATCGACGCCGATCCCGACCCCGCGGGCCGCATCGACCTCGCCGCGGCGCTCGCCGCACTCGGCCGGCGCGGCATCACCCGCCTCCTGGTCGAAGGCGGCGCACACCTCGCCGCCGCCCTGTTGCGTGCCGGCCTCGTCGACCGCCTCGCCTGGTTTCACGCACCGTTGCTGATCGGCGCCGACGGCACCCCGGCGATCGCCGCCCTGGGCCTCGACACGCTGGCCGGCGCGCCAGGCTTTGTCCCGGTCTCGATCGAAGCGGTGGGCGACGACATGCTGACGATGTGCCGAGCGCGCGGCTGACGCCGCAATTGCCCGCAGTGACGAGACGCCACACTCGCCGTAGACACCGGAATCGCGATAGGCAATCGTCGCAGCGACTGGACTTGGTTGCAGCATGACGAACGCTTGATTAGATCGTCGTCCTGATAGAATGTCTCGCCGGGTTCGACAACTGTTCCGCGCCGATGAAAATTGCCGTTTTCCTTGTCTGCCTGGGCGGCGCCGCGCTGGCCGGATGCTCTGCGCTGCCGACTGCCGGGCCGACCGTCAGCCAGGTTTTCGACCAGGCGGTAACCGACGGTCAGCGCCACTTCGACATCGTCGATGTCGACAACCAAGTGGTCGCGACCCTGCTGGCCCAGCCGGTCGAAAGCTTTCACACGGTATTTCGGAGGTATGGCAAGCCGCCGGCGCCGCGGATCGGCATCGGCGACACGGTCGAGGTGACGATCTGGGAGGCGGCGGGGGGAGCGCTGTTCAGCGCGCCCGCGACCGGGGTTGGCGGCGGATCGGCGCCGGTGAAAATCCCCGAACAGGTGGTCGCGCCGGACGGCGCGATCAGCGTGCCGTTTGCCGGCCGGATTGCGGCCGCCGGGCGCACGCCGCTGCAAGTTCAGGAGGAGATCCAGCAACGCCTCGCCGACAAGGCGATTGAGCCGCAGGCGATCGTCACCGTCAGCAAGAATGTAACCAACACCGTGACGGTGCAGGGTGAGGTCGTCAGCGGCGCCCGCGTGCCGCTCTCCGTCGGCGGCGATCGCCTGCTCGATTTGATTGCCGTCGCGGGGGGCGCCAAGGCGCCGATCTACACCATATTCGTGCGTCTTTCTCGGCACGGGGTGACGGCGACGATCCCGATGGAGAGGCTGGTCTCGGACCCGGCCGAGAACATCTATGCGTGGCCGGGCGACGTGCTGACCCTGATCCAGGTGCCGCAGACCTTCTCGGTGTTCGGCGCCACCGGGTCCAACAGCGAGGTGCCGTTCGGCGCCGAAAAGGTGAACCTCGCCGAAGCGCTGGCCAAGGCTGGCGGATTGCAGGATTTGCGCGCCGATCCGCGCGGTGTGTTCCTGTTCCGCTTTGAGCCGTCTTCGGTCGTTTTGGCACTCAACGCTCCGCCGATCGCCAACGGCCCCGATGGCAGCTCTCCGGTCGTCTACCGCCTCAATATGAGAGAAGCCGATAGTTATTTTTACGCAGAGCGATTTCCGGTCGAAGACAAGGATGTAATATTCGTCGCCAATGCCAAGCTCAGCGACCTGCAGAAATTCTTCACCCTGATAAACACCGTCACCGGACCGGTGATCAGCGGCGTCGTGGTCAGCCGCTCGCTGCCATGACCGGCGATGCTCTCGGCTGAAGGGAGCAGCACGGAATAGCCGCAGCCGCCCTTGTCGACCGCAAGGCCGTTGACAAGCAGGGCGCCGGAACGTATCCCGCCGGCGATTGGGGAGTAGCTTCCGCCATTAGCGGCGGTTCCGTGTCAACAGGCTCGCGCCACGGCGCGTGGCACGGTCGGCAGAGGCTGCGGCCTTTGCTTGGCGAGACCAGTACGCACCCAGGGCCGTTTCCGGCCGGCCGGGGCTGCATGCTGCTCTGGTCCGGCGAGCCTCTCGCGCATGAGCTTGCTCAGCATCGTGGTCCTGGCCTTCAGCATGTCGGCCGACGCTTTCGCTGCGGCGCTCGGCAAAGGCTCGGCGCTCGATCGTCCGCCCTTTGGCGAAGCGCTGCGCTGCGGCCTGATCTTCGGGCTCGTCGAGGCGGCGACGCCGGTCGTGGGCTGGGCCGCCGGCAGCGCCGCCAGCAGCTACATCGCCGCGATCGACCGCTGGCTCGCCCTCGCCGTCCTCGGCATCATCGGCATCAAGATGATCTGGGACGGCTCGCGGCGTCCGGCCGAAGCCGCCAAGCCCAAGCGCCATCCGACCCGGCTCCTGGTGGCGACCGCGATCGGCACCAGCATCGACGCGCTGGCCGTGGGCGTGACCCTGGCGCTGCTCGATGTCGGCATCATGATGCCCGCTCTCGCCATCGGCCTGGCGACGTTCGCGATGACGACCCTGGGCATCCTGCTCGGCCGCGTCCTCGGCGAAAAATACGGCCGCATCGCCGAAATCCTCGGCGGCACCGCGCTGCTCGCGATCGGCATCAAGATCGCGCTGGGGCATGCCGCTTTCGGCTAGCGGCGCCAGCCGGCGGTTTCGCCGCGCAGCTTGAAACGCTGGATCTTGCCGGTCGCGGTCTTGGGCAGTTCGTCGACAAAGGCGATCCAGCGCGGGCATTTGAAGGGCGCGAGCAGGGTCTGGGCGTGGCTGTCGAGGGCGCGGGCCAGCGCGTCGCCGGCCGCGATGCCCGGTTTCGTCACGACAAACGCCTTGGGCTTGATCAGCCCATCGGCAGCGGGGGCGCCGACCACCGCGGCTTCGAGCACGTCGTCATGAGCGACAAGCGCCGCCTCGACCTCGGCCGGCGAGACATACATGCCATTGACCTTGAGCATGTCGTCGCAGCGGCCGCAATAGACGTAGTAGCCGTCCCGATCCTGGTAATATTTGTCCCCGGTGCGGGTCCATGGGCCGAGGAATGTCTGCCGGCTGCGCTCGCGATTGTTCCAATAGCCGGCGGCAGCGGTCGGGCCGCTGACTAAGAGATCGCCGATCTCGCCGGGCGGCGCCGGCCGATCGTGCTCGCCGACGATCTCGAGCGCATAGCCGGGAACCGGCGTGCCGGTGGTGCCGTAGCGCACATCGCCCGGGCGGTTGCTGAGGAAAATATGCAGCATCTCGGTCGAGCCGATGCCGTCGAGGATGTCGACCCCGATCCGCTGCGACCAGCGCCGGCCGATCTGGGGCGGCAGCGGCTCGCCGGCCGAAATGCAGCGGCGCAAGGCGAGCTCCTCGGGGCGCGGCAGGTCGGGGTCGGCCAGCATCGCGTTATAGAGTGTCGGGACCCCGCAAAAGATCGTCGGCCGGTGCCGGCGCAAGACGCCCGCGACCACGGCAGGGGAAGGCCGCTCGGTGGTCAAGACGCTGGTCGCCCCGACCGCCAGCGGAAAGGTCAGCGCGTTGCCGAGCCCATAAGCGAAAAACAGCTTGGCGGCCGAAAACACGATGTCGTCCTCGCCGATGCCGAGCACCGGGATCGCATAGCATTCGGCGGTCTGCACCAGGCTCGAATGCAGATGGATGGCGCCCTTGGGCCGCCCGGTCGAGCCCGACGAATAAAGCCAGAAGGCGGGCTCGTCGGGATGGGTCGGGGCGGTCTCGGCCGTGGCCGGCGCCGCTGCCAGCAGCTCGGCGAGCGAGCACTCCGCAGCCTCGGAGCCGGCGGTGATGATCCTCGGCCCGGGCCCCGGCAGCAGCGCGACGGCCGCTTGCATTGCCGGCAATATCGGCGCCGAAACCACCACCGCGCAAGCCCGGCTGTCGGCCAGCATGAAGGCGAATTCGTCGGAACCGAGCTGGGTGTTGACCGCGACCGGCACGATGCCGGCCTTGATTGCGCCCAAGAAAGCCGTCGAGAAATCGATGCCGTCGTGCAGGCAGAGGAGGATGCGCTGCTCGCGGTGGAGGCCCTGCCCACGCATGACATTGGCGAACCGGGCGACCCGCTCGGCAAGCTCTGCGTAGCTGTACTGGCCGCGATCGTCGATGATCGCGATCTTCGCCCCGCGCCCGAAAGCGAGGTTGCGCTCGATCAGGTCGGCGGCGGCGTTGTAGGTCGGCCCGCTCTCCATCGGCGCTGATGCTCCCTGACTTTTTATGGTTCGAAAATGACGGCCGCCGCTGCGAAAGAAAAGCATTTCCGCCCGGTTGCGGCTATGCTCGGATGAAAAGGGCGACGATGATCACCTTCGACACCGATCCTCGGCGGTACAAGCACTGGGGGCTTGCCTGCGACGGCGAGATCGCGACCTTGACCCTTGACGTCGCCGAGGATGGCGGGCTCGATCCGGGCTATCGCCTCAAGCTCAATTCGTATGATCTGGGCGTCGACGTCGAATTGCACGACGCGCTGAACCGCCTTCGCTTCGAGCACCCCGCGGTTCGCGTCGTGGTGCTGGCGAGCGGCAAGGAGCGGGTGTTCTGCTCGGGCGCCAACATATACATGCTGGGGCTGGCGAGCCACGCGCAAAAAGTCAATTTCTGCAAATTCACCAATGAGACCAGGAACGGCATCGAGGATTCGAGTGCCAATTCCGGGCTCAAATTCCTCGCCGCGGTCAACGGCGCCTGCGCCGGCGGCGGCTACGAGCTGGCGCTCGCCTGCGACGAGATCGTCATGGTCGACGACCGCTCGTCGACGGTCAGTCTGCCCGAGGTGGCGTTGCTGGGCGTGCTGCCCGGCACTGGCGGGCTTACGCGCCTCGTCGATAAGCGACGGGTGCGGCGCGACCTCGCCGATCTTTTCTGCACCACCGCCGAGGGGGTGCGCGCCGACCGCGCCCGCCAATGGGGCCTCGTCGACCATGTTGCCCCGCCAGCCGGGTTCGGCAAGCTGGTTGCCGGGCGCGCCCGGGCGTTGGCCGCCCAGAGCGACCGGCCGGCCGCAGCCGATGGCGTGGCCTTGCCACCGCTGGCACGGCGCATCGACCCCGACGGCTACCATTATCAGTGGGTCGAGGTCGAGATCGCCCGCGGCGAGAGAGTGGCGACGGTCACCGTGACCGGACCCCGTGCCGAGGACGTGCCGGCCGACCTCCCCGGCATTCTCGCCGCGGGGGCGCGCTGGTGGCCGCTGGCGATGGCCCGCGAGCTCGACGACACAGTGCTGATGCTGCGCGCCAACGAGATCGAGATCGGGACCTGGGTGCTGAAGACCCGTGGCGATATGGCGGCGGTGCTGGCCTGCGACGCGGCGATCGTGGCGCAGCGCCGCCATTGGCTGGTGCGCGAGACGGTCGGCCTGCTGCGCCGCACCTTGCAGCGGCTCGAGGTATCCTCGCGCAGCCTGTTCGCGGTCATCGACGAGGGCTCGTGCTTTGCCGGCAGCCTCTTCGAATTGGCGCTCGCCGCCGATCGCAGCTACATGTTGGCCGGCGTGATGGCGAATGGTCCGCGCATCGCCCTCGACGCCCTCAATTTCGGCGGTCTCGAAATGATCAACGGCCGCACCCGGCTGGCGAGCCGGTTCAACGACGACGGTGCTGCCAGGGCGTTCGAGAGATTGCCCGCAGCCCCGCTCGACGCGGCTGCGGCGCAGGGCTGCGGCCTGGTGACCCTCGCCCCGGACGCGCTCGACTGGGCGGACGAGATCCGCCTCGCCCTCGAAGAGCGCGCGAGCCTGTCGCCCGATGCGCTCACCGGCATGGAGGCGAGCCTGCGCTTTGCCGGGCCGGAGACGATTGCGACCAAGATCTTCGGCCGGCTGTCGGCCTGGCAGAACTGGGTCTTTTCGCGGCCGAACGCGACCGGAGAGCATGGCGCGCTCAAAGGCTATGGCAGCGGCGCCAAGGCGCGGTTCGACCGCGAGCGGGTGTAGATCCCGAGGGAACGCATGGCGATCGATTACTCGGAGAGGATCCCGAACAATGTCGGGCTCGGCGACAACCGCGCCTTGCAGCGCGCGCTCGAACATTGGCAGCCGCAGTTTCTCGACTGGTGGCGCCAGATGGGGCCGAGCGCGTCGCAAAACCACGAGGTCTATCTCCGCACCGCGACCGCGGTCGATGCCGAAGGCTGGGCCAGCTACGGCATGGTGCGGATGCCCGAATACCGCTGGGGCATCTTTCTCGCCGATCCGATCCCCGATCGCTGCATCGGTTTTGGCGACGCGTTTGGCGATAAGGTGTGGCGGCAGGTGCCGGGCGAATATCGCTCGACCTTGCGCCGGCTGATCGTGACCCAGGGCGACACCGAGCCCGCCTCGGTCGAGCAGCAGCAGCGGCTCGGCCTCTGCTGTCCGTCGCTCTACGATCTGCGCAACCTCTATCAGATCAATGTCGAGGAAGGCCGGCATCTGTGGGCGATGGTCTACCTGCTGCACGCCTATTTCGGCCGCGACGGCCGCGAGGAGGCCGAGGAATTGCTCGGACGCCATTCGGGCGACCCCGACAAGCCGCGCATTCTTAGCACCTTCAACGAGCCGATCGAGGATTGGCTGAGCTTTTTCATGTTCACCTATTTCACCGACCGCGACGGCCGCTATCAGTTGAAAAGTCTGGCCGAGAGCGCCTTTGACCCATTGTCGCGCACCTGCCGGTTCATGCTGACCGAGGAGGCCTATCACATGTTCGTCGGCGCCAGCGGGATCACCCGCGTGGTCCGCCGCACCCTCGAACAGATGCAGGCGCTCGGCCACGACGACCCGGCCGATCTGCGCCGGACCGGGGCGATCGATCTGCCGACCCTGCAGCGCTACATCAATTTCTGGTTCAGCTCGTCGCTGGATCTGTTCGGCGCCGAGAATTCGTCGAACGCGGCGAACTATTTCGCCACCGGCATCAAAGGCCGCCCGGACGAGGCGCGGTTCGCGGATCACATCGCCCTCGGCCAAGAGCTGCGGCTCCAAGTGCCGGACCGCGACGGCGGGGTGGCCGAGGAACTCGTGCCGCTGCGCAACGCGATGAACGAGGTCACCCGCGGCGCCTATATCAAAGATTGCGACATCGGGGTGCAGCGCTGGAACCGGCTGATCGCCGAGGCCGGCTACGAAATCCGGCTGGCATTGCCGAGCCCGCGGTTCCACCGCGCGGTCGGCGTCTGGGCCGGCGCCCATGCCGACCCGCAGGGCAATCCGATCGGCGCGCAGGCGTGGACCGCGCGGTGCCGCGAGTGGCTGCCGAGCGAGGAGGACCGCGCCTTTGTCAAATCCTTGATGCAGCGGGTGACCGAGCCCGGGCGGATGGCCGGCTGGATCGCGCCGCCCGAAGGCGGCATCAACAATCTTTCACCGGCCTACGAGTATGTTCGCCTGAACTGATTCGGAAGAACTGAAGGGCGCAGGAGCGCGGGGGGTCGGCCTGCCAGCGCCGCCATCGGCGAGGAGATCGTCCGGGCCCGGCCTTTGCGCCAAAGCAATTGGTTACGCCGCGAGGACGTAATAGCTTGCGCCGCGGATGCGAAGGAAAGCGGGCGATGGAGGCGAAACCGGATCGGGGGCAAGGCGGGGTCGCGGCGGCCGCCGCCGAGGCGGCGCGGCTGGCGGAAATCGGCAAGGGCGTCAGGTGGCGGCGCTGGGGGCCTTATCTCAGCGACCGGCAATGGGGGACGGTGCGCGAGGATTACAGCCCCTACGGCACCGCCTGGGAGTACCTGCCGCACGACCATGCCCGCAGCCGCGCCTATCGCTGGGGCGAGGACGGGATCGGGGGATTCGGCGACGAGCGGCTGCTGCTGTGCCTCGGCCTGGCGCTGTGGAACGGCACCGACCCGATCCTCAAGGAACGGCTGTTCGGGCTGACCAATTCGGAGGGCAATCACGGCGAGGACGTCAAGGAGCTCTATTATTATCTCGACGGCACGCCGACCCACTCCTACATGCGCATGCTCTACAAATATCCGCAGGCGCCCTTCCCTTATACTCAGCTGGTCGAGGAAAATCGGCGGCGCGGCCGGGACATGCCCGAATACGAGCTGATCGATACCGGAGTATTTGCCGAAAACCGTTATTTCGATGTCGAGATCGAATATGCCAAGGCCGATGTCGACGACATCCTGATGCAGGTCACCGTGCACAATCGTGCCCCCGAGGCAGCCTCGCTGCATGTGCTGCCGCAGCTCTGGGCACGCAATGTCTGGTCGTGGCAGCCGGATTCGATGAAGCCGCGGCTGCTGGCGCGCGGCCGCAATGCGATCTCGGTCGATCACCCGCTGCTGCCGCCGATGCGGCTCGTCTGCGAGGGCCAGCCCGAATTTCTGTTTTGCGAGAACGAAACGAACGTGCGGCGGCTATGGGGAATGGAGGCGCCCGGTCAATATTTCAAGGACGGGATCAACGATTACATCGTTAATGCCGACGGCAATGCGGTCAATCCGGCGCGCCTCGGCACCAAGGCGGCCGCGCATTATCGCATGACCCTGCCCGCGGGCGGCAGTGCGCGCTTGCGCCTGCGGCTGGCGACCGGCAGCGACGAGCCGGGGTTCGCCAACTTCGCCGAGATCCTTCGCAGGCGTCGGGCCGAGGCCGAAGAATTCTATGACGCCCTGCAATGCGATATGAACGACCCGGACACCAGGCGGGTGCACCGCCAAGCGATCGCCGGCATGCTGTGGAGCAAGCAATTCTACCACTACGACATCCCCGAATGGCTGGATGGCGACCCCCTCCAGCCGGCCCCGCCCGAACCGCGGCGGCACGGGCGCAATTCGGCCTGGCGCCACCTCAACAACACCGACATCATCTCGATGCCCGACAAGTGGGAATATCCGTGGTACGCCGCGTGGGATCTCGCCTTTCACAGCGTGATACTGGCGCGCGTCGATCCGGAATATGCCAAGAGCCAGCTCGTGCTGCTGACGCGGGACTGGTACATGCACCCCAACGGCCAGCTGCCGGCCTATGAATGGGCGTTCGACGACGTCAATCCGCCGGTGCACGCCTGGGCGGCGTGGCGGGTTTACGAAATCGATCGCGAGCAGCAGGGCGGCCAGGGCGACCGTGCGTTTCTCGAACGCGTCTTCCACCGGCTGATGCTGAATTTCACCTGGTGGGTCAACCGCAAGGATGCCGACGGCCGCAACATCTTCGAAGGCGGGTTTCTCGGTCTCGACAACATCGGCATTTTCGACCGCAGCGCGCCGTTGCCGACCGGCGGTGCGATCAACCAGTCGGACGGCACCGCATGGATGGCGATGTACTCGCTCAATCTGATGCGCATTGCTCTCGAGCTCGCCCTGGAAGACCACGTATATGAGGATATCGCTTCGAAATTCTTTGAACATTTTCTCTATATTGCTGGAGCGATGACTAATATCGGCGGCCAGGGCATCGGCTTGTGGGACGAGGCCGACGAGTTCTACTACGATGTTCTGCACTTGCCCGACGGCGAGCGGATACCGTTGCGGCTGCGCTCGATGGTCGGGCTGATCCCGCTATACGCAGTCGAGGTGCTCGATGCCTCGGTGTTTACCCGCCTGCCACAATTCAGCGCGCGCGCACACTGGTTTCTCGAGCACCGCCCGCGGCTCGCCCTGCTGGTCTCGCGCTGGCGCGACGCCAACGCCGGCGAATTGCACCTGTTGTCGCTGCTGCGCGGCCACCGGATGAAGCGGTTGTTGAACCGTATGCTCGACGAGACCGAATTCCTGTCGGATTACGGCGTGCGCTCGCTGTCCAAATACTACGAAAACAATCCTTACGTGTTCGAGCACGCCGGCAACCGGATCGAGGTCAAGTATTCGTCAGGCGAATGCGCCTCGGACGTTTTCGGCGGCAATTCGAACTGGCGCGGCCCGATCTGGTTTCCGGTCAATTTTCTGATCATTGAGTCGCTGCAGCGATTCCACAGCTATTATGGCGACGACTTCAAGGTCGAATGTCCGGTCGGGTCCGGCACGATGCTGAATTTGGGCGAGGTGGCGGCCGAGCTTTCGCGGCGCTTGTGCCGGCTGTTCCTGCGCGACGAGGCGGGGCATCGGCCGGTATTCGGCAATTCGCCGATCGAGCAGAACGATCCGAACTTCCGCGATAATTTACTGTTCTACGAATTCTTCGACGGCGAGACCGGCAAGGGTCTCGGCGCCTCGCACCAAACCGGCTGGACCGCTCTCGCGGCGCTGCTGCTGCGCATCTATCCGACCGCCCACGCCGCCGAAGCGGCGCCGCCGCCGGCGGTCGAGGCGGTCCTGCCCGAGCCGGCCGGCGCGCGTTGACCGGCGTGCGCTGAAAGATGGCGCCAAACCCGCTCGCCCGGCTGGCGCCGATCCGTTTCGGCCGCGCGATCTGCGGCGATCTCGCCGCCGCCGAGCGGTGCGAATGGTGGATCGCCAACGGCCGCGGCGGCTACGCCGGCGGCACGATTGCGCAGAGCCTGACCCGGCGCTATCACGCGCTCCTGGTGGCGCCCATTGATCCGCCGCTCGGCCGTGTCCTGGTTCTCGCCAAGGCCGACGCATGGTTTGTCGAGGGCGGCGTCTCGCAGCCGCTGTTCGCCAACCGCTGGGCGAGCGGCGCCGTGGCACCCCAGGGCCATCTGGCGCTCGAGAGCTTCCACCTCGACGGCACGATCCCGGTATGGCGCTTCGCGTTTGGCGGCCGGGCCATTGAGCAGCGGATCTGGATGGAGCTCGGCGCCGATCGGGTCTATGTCGCCTGGCGGCTCGAAGGCGAGGCTGACGAGGCGGCCCATCTGTCGGTGGCGCTATTGGCCAATGGGCGAGACCATCATGGCGACACCTGGCCGCCCGGTTTCGCGCCGCAGATCGCCGCCGATGGAACGTCGCTGACGGCCACGGTGACGAACCGGTTCGCCTTGCATGTCGCCGCGACCGGCGGCGCGTTCGCGGCGCGTAACGACTGGTATCGCGACTTCGATCTGCCGGTCGAGCGGGAGCGCGGGCTCGGCGCGCACGACTCGCATCTGCATGTCGGCGATCTCGAATTGCCGCTGGCGCTGGGGATCTGGAGCGGCTTTGCCGCCGGCCTCGAACCGCTGACGACACCCGATCTCGGCGCCGCCCTCGAACGCCGCCGGGCCCATGATCGCGCCGTGCTGCAACGGGCGGTCGCCGCCGACCCGGTCTTTGCCGAGGCGCCGGGCTGGGTCGAGCGTCTGGTGCTGGCGACCGATCTCTATCAAATTTCCCGGCCGTTGCCGGGGCTTGCCGAAGGGCGCTCGGTGATCGCCGGCTATCCGTGGTTCGGCGATTGGGGCCGCGACACGATGATCTCGCTGCCCGGGCTGTGTCTGGCGACCGGCCGGTTCGATGAGGCGCGGCTGATCCTCGAGACCTTCGCCCGTTTTGTCGACCGCGGCATGCTGCCCAACGTCTTTCCCGGCGCCGGGGCCACGCCCGACTACAACGCCGCCGACGCGAGCCTGTGGTACATCGAGGCTTGGCGCGCTTATGTCGAGCTGACCGGCGACGAGGCGGCGCTGCGCCGGGTCTTTCCGATGCTGGCCGAGATCGTCGCCTGGCACCTTGAGGGTACGCGCTACGGCATTGGCGTCGATCCCGCCGACGGGCTGTTGCGGGCCGGCGAGACGGGGGTTCAACTCACTTGGATGGATGCTCGCGTCGGCGATCGGGTGGTCACCCCACGCATCGGCAAACCGGTCGAAATCAACGCTCTATGGTATAATGCGCTGACCGCGATGGCGGCTATGGCCCGCCAGATCGGCATGCCGGACGAGCGCTATCGCGCCGCGGCGGAAACAGCGCGGCAAGGCTTTGCCCGCTTCGCGCTGCCGGACCGCGACGGTCTCTACGATGTCATCGACGGGCCGGACGGGCCGGACCCGAGCCTGCGGCCTAACCAGATTTTTGCCGTGAGCCTCCGGGCGAGCCCGCTCGACCCGGCCATGCAGCGCGCGGTGCTGCGGCGCTGCGGCGACGCGCTCTTGACCTCGTACGGTCTGCGCTCGTTGGCTCCGCAGGAGAGCGCCTATTGTGGCGCCTGCCGCGGCGGCGTGCCCGAGCGCGACGGCGCCTATCACCAGGGCACGGTGTGGGCCTGGCTGCTGGGGCCGTGGGCGCTCGCCCACTACCGCGTCCACGGCGACGCCGCCGCGGCGCAGCGCTTTCTGGAGCCGATCGGCGATCATCTGGCCGACGCCGGGCTCGGCCAGGTCAGCGAGATCTTCGACGGCGACCCGCCGCACACGCCGCGCGGCTGCCCGGCGCAAGCCTGGTCGGTCGCCTGCGTGCTCGAAGCCTGGTGGCGCCTCGAACCGGCGAAATCCGCGGTCGGGTAGCCCCGAGCCGACCTCACGCTCTGTTGATCCGCGCCCCGCGCGCATTGCCGTAGTCTCGCGGCATGATCAAAGCACTCTTCGCCCTCGCAGCGCTGCTCCTCGCGGCGGTCATGCCGCCGGCACGAGCGGCCGAACGCCCGATCGTGGTCGAATTGTTCACTTCCGAGGGCTGTTCTTCCTGCCCGCCGGCCGACGCCCTGCTCGCTGAGCTCGCGACCCGTCCCGACGTGCTGGCGCTGTCGTTCCATGTCGATTACTGGGATCGGCAAGGCTGGAAGGACCCATTTTCGAGCCCACAGGCGACCGCGCGGCAGCGGCAATACGCCTGGCTTCTCGGTCTCGAAACCGTCTACACGCCGCAGATCGTCGTCGACGGCACGTGGGAGGCGGTCGGTTCGGATCGGGCGGCCGTCGCGCAAGCGCTGGACCAGGCCCGACCGGCGCGTGCCGCGGTGCCGATAACCCTCGTCCTCGATCACGGGCAGGCCCGGATCGAGATGGGCGCCGACGCCGGCGCCGGGTCGGCCGCGGTATTGCTGATCGGCTTCGACCGCCGCCGCGTCGACACGGTCGCGCGCGGCGAGAACGCCGGGCGGACCCTGGCCCATGCCGACGTGGTCCGCGGCTTTGGTGTGATCGGCAGCTATACCGGTGCGGCGGGCACGATCAAGGCGCCGGCGCCGTGGCAGGCCGATCGCATCGCCGTCCTTGTTCAGGCGAAGGACGGCCGGATCCTCGGCGCCGCCATTGCCGATCGCAAGCTGCGCTGAGCGCGCATCTGCGGCCAAGCGTCAACCGCGCTTGCCACAGGCGCCTGGCCGGGCGCCGGCAAACCTGGCAATCTCGGCCGCTCGCCACGGCTGGAGAGGACCCATGCAGATCGAACGCCTCGACCACCTGGTCCTGACCGTCGCCGACGTCGCGCGCACCTGCGCGTTCTACACGCGGGTGTTGGGAATGGAAGTCGTGAACTTCGGCGCGAACCGGACTGCGCTCAAATTCGGCCAGCAGAAGATCAATGTCCATCCGGCCGACAAGATTCCAGGTCTTGTCGCCGACCGGCCCACCCCGGGCTCGGGCGATCTGTGCTTTATCACGGCGGCACCGCTCGCCGAAGTGATCGCACATCTGGCCGAATGCGGCGTCGCGATCGTCGCCGGGCCAGGTCCCCGCGCCGGCGCTATTGGCACGATCCAGTCGGTCTATATCCGGGATCCCGACCAGAACCTGATAGAGATTTCGAATTACTGAGCGGCCAAGCTCGGTCGCCCTGCGCTGTATGGCGATGCGCAAAGAAAAGGCCCGCCGGCATGACCGGCGGGCCCCTAAGTCCGGATATTGTTTTTAGAACTTGACGCGGAACAGACCGATCAGCGCCTGCTCGGTACCTTTGATATTGGCGACCACCTCGCGCTGGCCCCACATATATTCAACACCGGTGTCGATGAACGCGACCGGGCTCCAGATCAGGTTGAAGTGCGCAGTCATCAGCTGCCGGTTTGCGATCGTCGATTCAACCGGCCCGATGAGCTGCGAGGAGGTGGCATATTGCGCATAGCCGTAAACCGCGTTCGAGCGCAGGTTCGGCAGCCACCAATGCTGGTAGCCGACGGTGCCGCCAACTTCAAAGATCGGCTTGACCAGAACCAGGGCGGCAGCGGCAGCCGTGCCTGGCGTAACCAGGTAGTTGGTCGCCAGCCCGGCGTCGGTGTTGTCGTTAAGGTAGCGGCCGATGCCGTTGCCGACGGTGAACTGCCACTGGAAATCATCCTTGCCCCAGCCGAACCATGCAGGCTTGACGTCGCCGGACACGCCGCCGCCATAGCCGAAGAAGCTGCGATCGACGAATTTGCCGTCGTTGATCGTCAGATCGCGGCCGACCAGCCTGAAATCGACATGGCCCCAAGGCTGCGACCAGTACGAGGCGAAGGTGATGTCGGGCGCCTTGGCGACAGTGGGATTGCCCGAGAGGGTGCACTGGGAGGCGCCGCTCAATATGGTCACGCCATTGGCCACGCAGTTGGTCGCACCACCGACGCTGTTGCTGGCAAAGACCAGGCTGCTGCTGGGGGACACGACCTGGGCGCTGCCGTCTGACGACACCTTGCCGGCCGGCGTCAGCACGTCGGTTTCGGGCGTCTCGATCGAGGCCGACCAAGCGCTGCCATAGGGGCCGGCATAGGTGTAGCGGACCTGCGGGATGCGGACCACGCCCGCTTCGCCGACGGGGCCGCCGAAATCGATGGTTTCGGGGTTGGCGTCAGGATCGGAGAAGTTCGAGTTGGCCTGCCCGGCGAGCAGCCCGCCCAAGGTGCCGTAGGCGTAGCGCAGGCGCGGGATTAGATTATCCGACACGGCCGTTTGACCCGTGGCGGTCGAGCTGAAGCCGTTGACGCCGGCAAAGTCGAACTCGATAAAGGTCCGCGCCTCGCCATAGGCGGTGGGCGTGCGGGTTTCGACATTGAGGCGCGATTCACGCGGGCTCTGCGAGAAGACGCCGTTGCCGCGCGAACTCGCGCCGGTCGCCACCGGCCCTCCGCCGGGATACCCCGGCACTTTCTGCCCAGTAAAGTTGAGCGGTTGCGTCGTTAGATTGCCGTTGACGCCGACGGTGGTGGTCTGGACGCCGTTGGTCGGGCCGTTCTGGAACCAGTAATCGAGCACTTCGCTGGCGAACCCGCCGACCCGGATCGAGGTGTCGGTGCCCGGGATCAGGAACGATCGCGGAAAGCTGCCGCCGACCAGCCCCGCGCCGGGCGCCGGGGCGGTGCCGTAGGCGGCCCCGCCAGTGGTGCCGGGCGCGCCCAGCGGCGCCATCTGCGCCTGGGCCTGGGCCAGCTGGTCGATCCGCTGTTGGAGCAGCTGCTGGTTGGCGCGCAGATCCGCCAATTCGTCGGCGCGCGCCGCCGGGAGACCCGCCAGCACCACGACGGCGGCGGTCATCCCCCCGATCGCCGCCACCCTGCCGATATTTCGCTTTTTGGTCATTGCTCCCCCCGAGAAATCAAAGGTTGCGGTCAGCCGAGCGTTAAACACCCGTTGCTCTCGCGTCATAATATGGGAGCTTCGGCTTCAAGCAAGCACGCTCTGCCCGCCACGTGGTCTTTTCGTCGCAGCGTGTCCGGGATGCCACACCACGTCATAACTATTTAAAATAGCGTAAGATATTTCGGCAATATGACCAGCGGGAGGTAGTTTGAGCAGCGCCGTAATTGCACCGAATCGCGCTAGCGCGACGCGCGATATCGATCAGAATTTGATGCCGATCCGGGCGCCGGCGTCAGTCATGCCGTCATTGTGCGGAGCGAGGTCCGCATTCGACATATGCTCGATGAAGGCCGACAGGCTGAGCCTCGCCGTCGCCTGGTAGCCGAGCTCGATGCTCTCACGGAACAGCACCGGCGAGCCGAGCTCCTTGCGTTGGGGGGCCGGGCTGTTGGTGTAGCCGTCCTGATAGGCGCCGCCCAGGCTGCCGTTGAGGAAGATCCCGTCATCCGGACGCAGCAGGCTGTGGATCAGGGTGACGCCCCAGGTCAGCCCGGCATAGCCGCGCTGGGTCTCCCCGGCCGAGTTGATGGTCATGCCGAGGTCGGGGCGCGGCGAGCCGATTACCTTCAAAAGGGCAGGCGAGTCGAACAAGAGCTCCAAATTGACGTCGGTGCCGGCTTCGACATGGCGTCCGAGAAAGGCGATGTCGTTGGCGAGGACGCCGATCTTGACCTCGTTGACGAACCGGATCGGCGCCGGCAGCGCCGCGAGCGGCGGCTGGGGCTCTCCCACGGCAAGGGCTCCGGGTGGCGGGGCTCCGGCTGGCCCGGCGACCGCCGCAGGCGCCGCACCGGCGCCCACTGGGAGCGCTGTCCCGACTGTCACCGCAGGCGTCGTCCCGGCGACCGGGGTCTGCGCCGCCGCCGCGACCGGCAGGACGAGGAGGACGAGGGCCGCGGTCACGCCACGAAGCACCGCCATTGCCAGAATCCTGCTCCAGATTTGCCGGTTTATGGGAGGGTCAGGGCGCCGCGCCGAACGGGTTCAGCGCCTTCAGCCGCGCCGACCAGCGGTGCCTGCCGAGCTCGCGCCGGACCACGCTCCAATCGGTCACCCAGTTGAGCTGCAGCGCCCGGCGCGGGCCGACATGCGGCCGATGGCCGTGAAACGACCGCGCGCTGCGCCGGAACGCCAGCATCGCGCCGGCGAGCGGCGCCACCTCGCGCGCGCAGTCGTCGAGATCGCCCGGGCCGCGCAGCAGGCGCAGCCGCCCCTCTGCCGCGGTCCAGACCGGGTTCATGTAAAGCAGCAAGGTAATGATCTTGGTCTCCGAATCGGTATGGATGCGGCCGTCCCTGCCGTCGCTGACGCCGCGAACGGTCAACAAGGTCGGCCGGCGGGCCAGATCGACGCCGAATTTCACGCCGATCGCGCCGGCGAGAGCCGGCCCGGTCAATGCCGCGACGAGATCGCCGAACGCCGGCCCATATTCGAGGCCATCGACCGGATAGCTGCCCGAGCCGCGGACCGAGGGAAAGTCGGCGACGAGCGCCGGGAGCAGGTCGCGATCGACAAAATCCTCGACCACCACGAAATCGAACGGATCACGCTCCAGCGGCGCGGCGTGCAAGCGATCGAGGTCGAGAACCGTCAGAAGAGCCTCCAGAATTCCAGCCGTTTGAATAGTCCGATCGTCGCCGCCGGCGCAAGTCTCGCCAGCAGTGGGCAGGGGCTCGGGCCGGCTCTTTACCGCGACTGGCGAATAAGCCCTTCGCCGCCGCGCGGGGCTGGGTTAGGACTAGACCTCGCTGCACCCGCAAACGAACGCCAGAGGGGGCATGGAACAGCGCTGGGGCCTGCCCCTCCTCGCCTGGCCGCTGCGGCTGCGCCCGAACACCTGGGATCTGGTGGCGCTGCCGCTGGTGCTGGGACTGGTGGCGCTGCTGGCCTGGGGCAGCCTGGCGATGAGCGCCCGCTACCATCTGGGCCAGCCGCTGACGATCAGCCTCGACCCGTGGCGGCTTCCCGGATACGCGCTGCGCACGGTGTTGCGGATGGGCTGGGCGCTGGTCGCCTCGTTGGTCTTCAGCCTGGCCTATGCAGCGCTCGCCGCCAAGAGCCGGCAGGCCGAGAAGCTCTTGATCCCGCTGCTCGACGTGCTCCAGTCGGTGCCGATCCTCGGCTTTTTGTCGATCACCGTGACCGGGTTCATCGCGCTGTTTCCGGGCCGGCTGCTCGGCGTCGAATGCGCCGCGATCTTTGCCATCTTCACTTCGCAGGCCTGGAACATGGCGTTCAGCGTCTACCAGTCGCTGCGCACCGTGCCGGGCGAACTGATCGAAGCGGCACGCATGTACCACCTGTCGCCGTGGCGGCGGTTCTGGCGGCTCGAAGTGCCGCACGCGATCCCATCCCTGGTGTGGAACATGATGATGTCGGTCTCCGGCGGCTGGTTTTTCGTCGTCGCCTCCGAGGCCATCACCGTCGCCGGTCACACGATCCTGCTGCCTGGCATCGGCTCCTACATCGCGGTGGCCATTGAGCAAAAGAACCTGGTTGCGATCGGCTGGGCCGTGCTCGTCATGTTCGTCGTGATCCTGCTCTACGACCAGCTGCTGTTCCGCCCGCTGATCGCCTGGGGAGAGAAATTCCGCGCCGATAACGAGCCGGGCCAGGTGGAGCCGGAATCCTGGGTGCTGCGCATGCTGCAGCGTTCGCGCTACACCGCCCTGATCTGGAAGCCGGTGGACGCCGCCATCAACCGCATCCTGCGGCCGCGCCGCGCCGCGGTGGCGAGCGCCGAATCGCCGCTGCAGCTGCCGCCATGGACGCCGCTGGCGGTGGACATCGCCTGGTACGGCCTGGTGATCCTGTCCGCCGCCTATGGGGGCTGGATCGCGGTGCGTTACATCAGCCATGCGCTTGGCCTGGGCGAAGTCGGGCACGTCGTGCTGTTCGGCATGATCACCATGCTGCGGGTGATCGTGCTGGTGGCGGTGGCCAGCCTGATCTGGGTGCCGATCGGCGTGGCGATCGGCCTGCGTCCGCGGCTGGCGGCGATGGCGCAACCGG
>DASYNW010000007.1:0-22912 GCA_036008325.1 Allostellaceae bacterium | reverse complement strand
CGAACACCCGCCGCCGGCTTTGACCGTGCGGGTATGCGACAGCCTCAGCTGCGAACTTGCCGGAGCGGTGCGGTTGCTGGCCGATCTGCAGAGCCGGCTCGGCGGCCAGGTGCGGGTCATGCGCGCGCCGTGCATGGGCGGCTGCCACCGCGCGCCGGTCGTGGCGATCGGCCACGCGCTGCACGAGCACGCGACTACCGCTTCAGTCGCCGCTGCGGTCGCGAACGGCGAGACCTACCCGCAAATCCCCACCTATGTCGGCCTCGACGCCTATCGCGCCGATGGCGGCTACCGCCTGCTGCAATCCTGTCTCGCCGGCGAACGCAAGCCCGAGGAGCTGATCGAGGCGCTCGAGCATTCGGGGTTGCGCGGGCTCGGCGGCGCCGGGTTTCCGACCGGGCGCAAATGGCGGCTGGTGCGACAGGAGCCCGCACCGCGCCTCCTCGCGGTCAACGCCGACGAGGGCGAGCCCGGCACCTTCAAAGACCGCTATTTTCTCGAAACCGATCCGCATCGGTTTCTGGAAGGGATGCTGATCGCCGCCTGGGTAGTCGAGGCCGCCGACATCTACATCTATCTGCGTGACGAATACCCGCAATGCCGGGCGATCCTCGACAGCGAGATCGTGGCGCTCGATGCGGCCGGGTTGGCGCCGCATGCGCATATCCACCTGCGCCGCGGCGCTGGCGCCTATATCTGCGGCGAAGAGTCGGCGATGCTCGAAAGCATCGAGGGCAAGCGCGGGCTGCCGCGCCAGCGCCCGCCGTTTCCGGCCCAGGTCGGGCTCTTCGGCCGGCCGACCTTGTGCAACAATGTCGAGACCCTCTATTGGGTGCGCGACATCGTCGAAAAGGGTGCGGACTGGTTCACCGGCCAGGGCCGCAACGGGCGCAAGGGGCTGCGGACGTTCTCGGTGTCGGGACGGGTGAAGGACCCGGGGGTTAAGCTCGCCCCGGCCGGGATCACCGCGCGCCAGCTGATCGACGAATTCTGCGGCGGCATGGCCGCGGGCCACGAATTCAAGGGCTATCTGCCGGGCGGCGCCTCGGGCGGCATATTGCCGGCGGCGATGGCCGACATCCCGCTCGATTTCGGCACGCTCGAAAGCGAGGGCTGCTTTACCGGCTCGGGGGCTGTTGTCGTGCTCTCGGACCGGGACGACATGAGGGCGGTGGCGCTGAACCTCCTGCGCTTTTTCGAGGACGAGAGCTGCGGCCAGTGCACGCCGTGCCGCGCCGGCACCGAAAAGGCAGTCAGGCTGATGACGGTACCGCATTGGGACGAAGATCTGTTGCAGGAGCTGACCCGGGTGATGAGCGACGCCTCGATCTGCGGCTTGGGGCAGGCGGCGATGAACCCGGTCAAGCAGGTGCTGAAGTACTTCCGCGAGGATCTGGCGTCGTGACGGCTGTCGAAGTGACGCAAATGCCGGCGGACCTGCCGTTGGAGACGGAACTCGCGTCTGAGGATATGGTCGAAATGGCCAATCTGACGAGCGCGCAAACCGGCGTGCCCGGCACGATCTTTATATCCACCGCGATGGGCGCACATGGTCCGCGGGTCAAATATTTCGTGCGGCCGGGCCGAATGCAGCCGAGCTTTTCGGTATCGATCTCCGACATGCCGACCATCGTCGCCAACAGCCTGCCGGCGCGGCTCGTTCACCAGATGTCGCCTCACGTGATCGAATGGGTAGCGCGCAACAAGGATGCCCTATTGGACTTCTGGCATCATGGCGATAGTTGGACACAGCCTGAGGTCAACGACTTTATCCAAAAACTGCAGCCCTTGTGACCCCTTTGCCACAAGCTTTTCCGCCAACTATTTGTCATTCCCGCGCAAGCGGGAATCCGCGGTGGCTGTCGTCGGAGCGCGGCACCCTGGGTCCCCGCTTTCGCGGGGACGACAATTTGATTTTGCTAGATGAAAAATGGCACCCGCTAAGCGGCCTTCAAAGGCGAGCGCTAAAAATGCGGGGTCCCGTAATGAAGAAGACAGAGGATAATTCCGCCAAAATCAGCGGAATCGCGGCGGCCCTCGATTGGGCGTATGATAAGGCAGTCAACGGCATTCCGAAGTTGGATCGGGCCGAGGACCTCGCCGAAGATTATCTTAAAAGGTCAAGTTCTTCCGAAGAGGCGATCGAAAACCTTATCGCTTGGCAGATCGGCAAAGCAGGAGTTGCGGGATTTGTCACGGGGCTCGGCGGCATAGTTACGCTGCCTGTTGCAGTGCCTGCGAACTCAGCCAGCGTACTCTGGATACAAATCCGCATGGTAGCCGCAATAGCTCACATTCGAGGATTTGATATTCGCAGCGATCAGGTAAGGGCGATGGTATTAGCTTGCTTGGCAGGGAGTTCGACGAATGATATTCTTAAAGATGTTGGGATAAATGTCGGATCGAAGCTGGGAAAACAAGCGATCACCCGGATTCCGAGCGTAATGCTAAGGAAAATCAATCAGACCGTTGGCTTCCGTCTCGTGACAAAAGCGGGAAGCAGTGGTGCGGTCAATCTCTCAAAGATTATACCGTTCATAGGCGGGGTAGTTGGTGGCTCTTTTGACGCAGCTATGACGCGTGGAATCGGCGGAGCGGCAAAAGCTCTGTTTTCCCCAGGGACACGCGAAAGTGAAGGTTGAACAAATTGGGATGAACTGGGTATGACCGATCCGATCCGCTTTTTTCTCGATGGCGCCGAGGTCGAGGCCGAGCCGGGCGAGACGATCTGGCAGGTGGCCAACCGGCAGGGCACCGAGATCCCGCATCTGTGCTGGCTGCCCAAGCCCGGCTACCGGGCCGACGGCAATTGCCGCGCCTGCATGGTCGAGATCGAGGGCGAGCGGGTCTTGGCCGCGTCCTGCGTGCGCCAGCCGGCGCCGGGGATGAAAGTGCACACCGCCAGCGAGCGCGCCCGCTTCTCGCGCAAGCTGGTGTTCGAATTGCTGGTCGGGGATCAGCCGTCGCGCGCGGCGGCGCACGACCCGAATTCGCGCTTCTGGCAATGGGCCGACCGGCTCGAGGTCGCAGACAGCCGGTTTCCGCGCCACGACGCGCCGGCGCCCGACCGCAGCCACCCGGCGATGGCGGTGCAGCTCGACGCCTGCATCGAGTGCAATCTGTGCGTGCGCGCCTGTCGCGAGGTCCAGGTCAACGACGTGATCGGCATGGCGGCGCGCGGCCACCATGAAAAGATCGTGTTCGATTTCGACGACCCGATGGGTTCGAGCACCTGTGTCGCCTGCGGCGAATGCGTGCAGGCTTGCCCGACCGGGGCACTGATGCCGGCGACCTTGGTCGACGCCAACGGCGCGTTTGCCAACGCGCCGGATCGCGAGGTCGACAGTGTGTGCCCCTATTGCGGGGTCGGCTGCCAGCTGACCTACCAGATCCGCGACGACCACATCGTCGCGGTCGAAGGCCGGGACGGGCCGTCGAACCACAACCGGCTGTGCGTCAAGGGCCGTTTCGGCTTCGACTACGTCGCCCACCCGGACCGCTTGACCGAGCCCCTGATCCGCCGGGATGACGTGTCGAAGCACGACGTCGAGATCGACCCGGCCAACCCCTATACGCATTTCCGCAAAGCGAGCTGGGAGGAAGCGCTCGACCGCGCCGCCGCTGGGCTCAGCCAGATCCGTGATCGGCAGGGCAAGCGCGCGCTGGCCGGCTTCGGCTCGGCCAAGGGGACCAACGAAGAGGCCTATCTGTTCCAGAAGCTGGTGCGCACCGGCTTCGGCAGCAACAATGTCGACCACTGCACGAGGCTCTGCCACGCCTCCTCGGTCGCCGCCCTGATGGAGGGGATCGGCTCTGGCGCGGTGACCGCACCCTTCACCGCCGCGGCCGACGCCGACGTGATCATCGTGATCGGCGCGCGGCCGACCGAAAACCACCCGGTGGCGGCGACCTTTTTCAAGCAGGCGGCCAAACGCGGCGCCCAGATCTTTGTGATCGACCCGCGCGGCCACACCCTGGTGCGCCATGCGACCCTGACCCTGCGCTTCAACCCGGGCCGCGACGTGGCGCTGCTGAACGCGCTGTTGCACACGATCATCGAGGAAGACCTCTACGACCGGCAGTACGTCCAGGCGCACACGCAGGATTTCGAGGAATTGCGCGAGCATATCCGCGACTATTCGCCGGAAAAGATGGCGCCGCTGTGCGGCGTCGACGCCGCCACCTTGCGCCACGTCGCGCGCACCTATGCCCGCGCCGAGAAGGCGATCATCTTCTGGGGCATGGGGATCTCGCAGCATGTCCACGGCACCGACAATGCGCGCTGCCTGATCGCATTGGCATTGATCACCGGGCAGATCGGCCGGCCCGGCACCGGCCTCCACCCGCTGCGCGGCCAGAACAATGTGCAGGGCGCCTCCGACGCCGGGCTCATCCCGATGGTCTATCCCGACTATCAGTCGGTGGTGGACCCCGCGGTTCGGGCGAAATTCGAGGCGCTCTGGCAGTCCCCGCTCGACGACAAGGCCGGGCTGACCGTGGTCGAGATCATGGACGCGGTGCATCGCGACGAGATCCGCGGCATGTACATCATGGGCGAGAACCCGGCGATGTCCGACCCGGACGTGCAGCACGCCCGCGAGGCTTTGGCCAAGCTCGAACACCTCGTCGTCCAGGATCTGTTCCTGACCGAGACCGCGAAATACGCCGATGTCGTCCTGCCGGCCTCGGCCTGGCCGGAAAAGGACGGCACCGTCTCCAACACCAACCGCCAGGTGCAGCTGGGCCGGCGCGCCCTGCCGCTGCCGGGGAATGCGCGCGAGGATCTGTGGATTATACAAGAGATCGCGCGGCGCATCGGGCTCGACTGGGATTACCCGCACCCGCGCGACGTCTTCGCCGAGATGAAGCTGGCGATGCCGTCGTTGAACGGCATCACCTGGGAGCGGCTGGAGCGCGAATCGTCGGTTACCTATCCGTGCGACGCCGAGGACGAGCCCGGCCACGAGATCGTCTTCGGCGACGGTTTTCCGACCGCGTCCGGGCGCGGGCGGCTGGTGCCGGCGGCGATCATCCCGCCGGCCGAAGAACCCGACCTCGAATACCCGATGGTGCTGACCACCGGCCGCCAGCTCGAGCATTGGCACACCGGGGCGATGACCCGGCGGGCCTCCGTGCTCGACGAGCTCGAACCCGAGGCGGTGGCCTCGCTCGCCCCCTCCGAGCTGCGCCGGCTCGGCATCGTCGCCGGTGGCGGGGTGCGGGTCACCACAAGGCGCGGGGCGATCGAATTGAAGGTGCGCGCCGACAGCGCGGTCGCGCCGGGCATGGTGTTCATCCCGTTCTGCTATGCCGAGGCCGCCGCCAACATCCTGACCAACCCGCAGCTCGACCCGATCGGCAAGATCCCCGAATTCAAATTCTGCGCCGCCAAGGTCGAACCCGCCGCCGTCAGCGAGGCCGCGGAGTAGCTATTGCCCGTATGGCGCGTGCTCCCTCTCCGCCCTTGGGGGCGCAGAGGGTCGGGGTGAGGTGGGGGATTCCAGAGCGCTTACCCATGTCCACCTCACCCTCGCGCCGCTCCGCGACGGGCCCCTCCCTCTCCCCCCCAAAGGGCGGAGAGGGGCGCATGAGAACGGCCGCATTGCTCTTGGCGTCTCTCTCAGGCTGTGCCGTGCCGCCGGCGCTGACAAAGCCGCCATCGCCGCCGCCCGCGCACTATTCCTGCCTGTTGCCGGCGGAGCGGCGCATGCTCGTTGCCGAGCTGTTCTTCGCCCGCGGCTTGAGGGGCCACGCGCCGGTAACCGATGCCGAATGGGCCGAATTTGCCGCGCAAACCGTCACCCCCAACTTCCCCGACGGCTTCACCGTCTTCGATGGCCAAGGCCAATGGCGCAACCCGCAGACCGGCCATATCACCCGCGACCCGACCAAGATCCTGATGGTCGCGGCATCGCGGACGCCCGATCTCGCCCGCCGGCTCGCGGCGGTGATCGACGCCTACAAGACCCGGTTCCACCAGCAATCGGTCGGCATCATCACCCGCGACTCGTGCGCCGCGTTCTAGCGAGCGTGCCGATCGATCCGGATATCCTCGCCAGACCGCTCAATCCGCGACGCTCCATCGCGGGCCATTGCTCCGCCGGCGGCTCTGGTGCAGGCTCCAACCTATGACGCATTGCGGCTCGGTTCCCGCTTCGGGCGACGACAGCGCGCTGCCCGATGACGAGCGCGCGGTGCTGGCGCGGGCGCGGGCGCTGATCCCGCTCTTGGCCGAGCGCACGCCGGCGGCGGCGGCGGCGCGCCAACTGCCGGCGGTGACCATCGCCGAGTATCGCGCCTGCGGCATCCTGCGCATCCTGCAGCCGCGGCGGTTCGGCGGCATGCAGGGGCGGTTCAGCCTGTTCTCGCGGATCGTCGAGGAATTGACCTATGGTTGCGCGTCCTCGGCCTGGGTCTATGCGGTGCTGGCCGAGCATCAATGGATCATCGCGCAGTACCCCGAACAGGCACAGGTGGACGTCTGGGGCGACGACCCCGAGGCGGTCGCCGCGTCCTCGCTGGCGCCGCGCGCCGCGGCCCGGCGCGTCGCCGGCGGCTGGCGGCTCTCCGGCCATTTCCCGTTTTCGAGCGGCTGCGACCATGCGCAATGGGCGATCCTCGGCGCCTTTCTCGGCGAGGCGGGCGACCCGCGCCACATCGCCTATCTCTTGGTGCGGCTCGCCGAGTGCGAGATCGTCGATGACTGGCAGACCTTGGGCCTCGCCGGCACCGGCAGCAAGTCGCTGACGTTGCACGATGTGTTCGTGCCCGAGCACCGCCGGGTGATGGTCGCCGACCTGTTCGCCGGCACCCCGCCGGGGGCGCTGGTCCATCCCGACTATCCGGTATTGCGCGCGCCGCGCGGGTTTCTCGTGTCCTATTCGTTGCCGCCCGTTTGCATCGCGCTCGGCCGCCGCGCCCTCGATATCGCCTGCGCCGGGTTGGCCGGACGGGTATCGCGTGGGGTGGCCAGGGTGGCCCAGTCCGAGGTGGTGCAGATGGCGATCGGCGAGGCCGCCGCCGCGATCGACGCGGCGACCCTCTTGCTGCACGCCGGGCGCGACGCCAGCACCGCGGCGGTCAGCTCCGGCCGCAGGATCACCGAAGCCGAGGCCTTGCGCGCCCGCCGCGACATGGTCTGGGCGCAGCACCAGGTGGGCTCGGCGCTCGACCGGCTGTGCGAGGCGGACGGCGCGCGCTGGGTCTATGACAACGACCGGCTAGGGGCAATCCGGCGCGACGTGATGACCATCCTGACCCACCACGCGGCCAGCCGCCAGGCGGCGATGGCGCCTTATGGCCGCATGCTGCTCGCCGGTCGAGAATCCGGGTGAGCCTGGCGGAAAGCGTGCACGGGTCGGCGCAGCGGGTTCCTGGACCGGGCCGACGCGTCAGGAAGCAGCGCGAACTCTCTTCGTCTCATGCTTGCCGGGTGATTTGCCCGAGGCAAGTTTGTAAGGGCGGACAAGAATTTCTGCGGGTATTTTCCACTCTTGCGCGAGTTTCCAAATCATGGGTGATGTAAGGTGCCGCTTGCGATTTAGGATCTCTAAAGTCCGACCTGACGAACCAACGATCTTCTCAAAATCCTTTCGGGTGCGCCCTGAATTTTCCATCCGAGCAGTGATTGCATCGACCGGATCCACATCTTCGTCGGGCCAATTGATCCGCTCATAATCGTCTACAAGCGCCATGAGTACATCGAGCCGGTCACCTTCAGGTGTATCGACCTCCGCACCCCATAGCCGCTCAATCTCGGCCAAAGCAGCACGATGGCCGGCTTCGTCTCGGATCGGGGAAATCGAGTTCATAGTCTTCATCTCGACGCCGCCAGATCAGCTATTATCTCGAATAGAGGTCCACGTTTCAGAGCATCGATTTTGTCGTATTCGGCATGGGTGCCAACGAATTTTATGAACGCGGTGCGCCTCGGGAAATCCAACGCGACGACAGCACGGTAGTCATTGCCCTTAACGCGGAATACGGATCGCTCTGCGTTGAGCACCGTCGCGGATGGATACGCATCGATAATGTCCTGCATCTTTGACCATGCGGCATTACGAAGCGTCCTGTTCAGTTCGCGTACCGCGAGGTCCGCGTTCGCATGTTCTCTCCCGAAAGCGCATCCCTCCCGCCATGGGAGCGACCGGTTTCTGCGCCGATCCGCGCAGCTGACGGACTCCTGTCCGATCCGCGTGCAGAGAAGTGCGCATCGTGCCAATATCGCCCCCAACTTTTTTTGGCGCGTCTTGGGGAGCGGTGACATGCTCGTAGAGATCGGCCATTTCGCCCTCGTCCTGGCCCTGCTGGTCGCCGCGGTGCAGGGTGTCGTGCCGCTGATCGGCGCCCAGACGAAGAGCCGGGCGCTGATGGACCTGGCGCGGCCAGCGGCGCTCCTGCAATTCGGCCTGGTGGCGCTGTCCTGCGCGATCTTCATCCATGCCCATATCGTCTCCGATTTCTCCGTGCTGAATGTGTTCGAGAATTCGAGCCTCGAAAAGCCGATGCTCTACAAGGTGACCGGCGCCTGGGGCAGCCACGAAGGCTCGATGATGCTGTGGGTGTTCATGCTGGCGCTGTTCGGCGGGCTGGTCGCCCTGTTTTCGCGCTCGCTGCCGGCGAGCCTGCGCGCCCGCACCCTGGCGATCCAGGGTCTGCTCGGCTTTGGGACGCTGTTGTTCATTCTCGGCACCTCCGATCCGTTTGCCCGTCTGTTCCCGATCCCGGCCGACGGCCGCGACCTCAACCCGCTGCTGCAGGATCCGGGCCTCGCCTTTCACCCGCCGATGCTCTATTTCGGCTATGTCGGCTTTTCGATCACCTATTCGTTCGCGATCGCGGCCTTGCTCGAAGGCCGGGTCGGCGCCGCCTGGGCGCGCTGGGTGCGGCCGTGGGCTTTGACGGCGTGGTGCGGGCTCACCCTCGGCATCGCGATGGGCAGCTGGTGGGCCTACTATGACCTCGGCTGGGGCGGCTGGTGGTATTGGGACCCGGTCGAGAACGCCTCGTTCATGCCGTGGCTCCTGGGCACCGCGCTATTGCATTCTGCGGCGGTCGTCGAAAAGCGCGAAAGCCTGCAGCGCTGGACCGTGCTGCTGGCGATCCTGACCTTTGGCATGAGCCTTGTCGGCACCTTTCTGGTGCGCTCCGGGATCTTGACCTCGGTCCATTCGTTTGCCCTCGACCCGGCCCGCGGGGTCTATATCCTGATCTTGATCGGGGTGGCGATCGGCGGCGGCCTCGTTCTCTACGCGCTGCGCGCGCCGGGCCTGGAAGCCGGCCGCCCATTCGCCCCGGTCAGCCGCGAAGGCGCCATCGTCCTCAACAACCTGCTGCTCGCGGCCGGCATGGCGACGGTGTTCCTCGGCACCTTCTACCCGCTGTTCGCCGAGGTGTGGAGCGGCGTCAAGCTGTCGGTGGGCCCGCAATATTTCGACCGCACCTTTGTGCCGATCGTAATGCCAGGCCTGATCGCCATGGTGATCGGCCCGGTGCTGGCCTGGCGGCACGGCAATCTCCAGGCGGCATTGCGCCGCCTCGCCCCGGCCATGGTCGGGGCGCTAGTGGCCCCGGCGGTCGTCTATTTCTTTCATCGCAATGCCTCGCCGGCCGCACTCGCCGGCATTGCTCTCGCCAGCTGGGCGATGCTCGGGGTGTTGACCGACCTCGCCGACCGCACGGGGTTTGGCAAATTGCCGCCTGGGATCATGCTGCGCCGGCTGCGCGGCCTGCCGCGCGGCACCTTTGGCTATGCGCTGGCGCATTTCGGCATCGGCGTCGTGATCGCCGGGGTCACCGTCTCGAGCGCGTGGCGCAGCGAGCAGATCGTGACCATGCATGCGGGGCAGAATTTGCAGATCGCCGGCCGCACCCTGCACTTTGTCGGCGTCACCGAGGGCAATGTCGAGAATTACCGGGTGCAGCGCGCCGAGATCGTCGTCGACCGGCCCGGCAGCGCCCCCTTCACCCTCTACCCCGAGCGCCGCTGGTATCCGATCGCCGGCACCTCGACCACCAACACCGCGATCGCCACCAACGGCTTTGGCGATCTCTACCTGGCGCTCGGCGACGCGGACGGCAAGGGCGGCTGGGTGCTGCGCGCCTACTACAATCCGCTGGTCCCATGGATCTGGTTCGGCGCGGTGCTGGCGGCACTGGGCGGGCTCGTCTCGCTGAGCGACCGGCGCCTGAGGGTGCGGCGGCCGCTGTCGCGCCCCGCCCCGGCGGTCGCCCCCCATCCGGCCGATCCGATATGATCCGGCGGCTGTTGCTGGCGGCGGCGCTGCTGGTCGTGTTCGGGGTGTCGGCAGCCTGGGCGTTCGAGCCCTCCGAGCGGCTCGCCGATCCGGTGCTCGAGGCGCGCGCCGAAGCGATCGGCCGGGAATTGCGCTGCCTCGTATGCCAGAACCAATCGATCGAGGAGTCGAACGCCGATCTCGCCCACGATCTGCGCGTGCTGGTGCGCAAGCTGCTGGTGGCCGGCGATAACGACCGGCAGGTGCGCGACTACATCGTCGCGCGTTACGGGATTTTTGTGTTGCTCGACCCGCCGTTCGAGCCGGTGACCTGGCTGTTGTGGCTCGGGCCCCCGGCGCTGCTGCTGGGGGCGGGCGCCGTGCTGCTGCTGCGGGCGCGGCGGCGGCGCCCCGATCCGGTATCGCCGGAGCTGACCGGGGACGAGCGCGCACGGGCCGCGGCATTGCTGAGTAAAGCGGCATGGTCTGGTTCTGGATCGTCGCCGGGCTCCTGACCCTGGCGGCGCTGCTGGCTCTGCTGCGCCCGCTGGTCCGTCAGCCGCGGCCCGACAGTGCCGAGGCGGAGCCGGTGCCGGCGCTGTTTCGCCGGCAGCTCGCCGACAACGATGCCGAGCTGGCGCAGGGCCGGCTGACACCCGACCAGGCCGCGGCGGTGCGCACCGACATCACCCGACGGATGCTGGCGGCGGCCGAGCGCGACCGGGCAGGGACCGCGGCAGCGACCGGCCGCGGCGCGGAAACGTCGTGGCGGATCGGCGCCGCGATCGGCATTGCGGCAGTGCTGCCGGCAGCGGCGATCGCCGTCTATTTCGCGGTCGGCACGCCCGGTGCCGTCGATCGCAGCTCCGCGACCGACGCGCTGCCGCCGCATGGCGCGGCCCAGCTCGCCGCCGCGGCCGACCGCATCAAGACCCATCTGCAACACGCACCCGGCGATCTCAAAGGCTGGGTCCTGCTCGCCCGCACCTTGGCCGCGCTCGGCCGCTTCCCCGAGGCGCGCGATGCCTATGCCCATGCCATCGCCTTGGCGCCGGGCGAGACCGGCCTGCACGCCGAGCTCGGCGAGGTGCTGGTGCTCGGAGCCCAGGGCACGGTGACCCCGGCCGCCGAGGCGGAGTTCGCCAAAGCCCCCGACGATCCGCGCTCGCGCTATTACCGGGCCGACGCGATGCTGCAAGGGGGCGACGCCGCCGGAGCGCGCAAGCAATTGCAGGCGTTGCTGGCCAGCGCGCCGGCAGACGCGCCATGGCGCCAGACCGTCGCCGACCGGCTCGCCGAATTGTCGCCGAGCGGACAGCCCGCGGCAGGGGCCGGGCCCGCCGTGGCGCCTGCCGGGCCAAGCGCGCAGGACATCACCGCCGCCCGATCGTTGTCGCCGGAACAGCGGCAGGCAATGATCCGCGGCATGGTCGAGCGCCTGGCCCAGCGGCTCGCACAACACCCCGACGACAAGCCCGGCTGGGCGCGGCTCGCCCATGCCTATGACGTGCTGGGCCTGCCCGACAAGGCGCAGGCGGCGCGCGCCCGCGAAGCTGACCCCGGTGCGACCTCGCCGAATGCGGTTCCACCCGCGACAGCGGCGACAACGGCGCCGCAGGACGCGCAGGGCTGGATCGCCCGCGCCCACCAGCTTGCCGGGCTCGGACGGGCCGCCGACTCGCTCGCCGCGCTCAAAGAGGGGAATGCGCAGTTTCCCGGCAATCTCGCATTGCTCGAGGCCTATCAGCAGGCGCTCGCCGGCAGCGTCGAGGACGACCGGCCGAGCCCCGAGCTGGTGGCTGTGGCGACCCAGATCAACGCCCTCGATAGCAAGGAGCCTGACGCGCTGTGGTATCTGGGCCTCGCCGCCGCCAAGAATGGCGATCGCTTCCGGGCGGCCGGCTATTGGAACGGCCTGCTGGCCGCGCTGCCGCCCGGCGACAGCCGGCGCGAGCTGGTGCAGCACCAGCTCGGGGCGCTGCATTAACCTCGCCGGGCGCCGCCGATCCGCCGGCCGCTCTGAAGGACGCATAGCGACAATGGCGCTCGCGCCGGGCTTGTGCCTCGTCACCGGGGGAACCGGGTTCGTCGGCTCGGCGGTGGTGCTGGCATTGCTGGACCAAGGCCATCGCGTGCGGGTGCTGGCCCGCCCCGGCGGCGACCGCCGCAACCTCGCCGGCTTGTCGGTCGAGATCGCCGAGGGCGCGATGGAGGATGCGCCGTCTCTCATCCGCGCCGTCGCCGGCTGCCGGTATCTGTTCCACGTCGCCGCTGATTACCGGCTGTGGGTTCCCGATCCCGCCGCCATGTTCCGCGCCAATGTCGAGGGCACCCGCGAATTGATGGGTGCTGCGCTCTCCGCCGGCGTCGAGCGCATCGTTTATACCAGCAGCGTCGCCACCCTCGGCCTCGTTCCCGGCGGTATCGCCGACGAGGACACGCCCAGTCGATTCGCCGATAAGATCGGGCCATACAAGCAGTCGAAATTCCAGGCCGAGGAGGTCGTGCACCGGCTGATCGGCGAGCGCCGGCTGCCCGCGGTCATCGTCAATCCATCGACCCCGGTGGGTCCGCGCGACCTCAAGCCGACGCCGACCGGGCGGCTGATCCTCGAAGCCGCGCGCGGTCATCTGCCGGGCTTTGTCGATACCGGGCTCAACATCGTGCACGTCGACGACGTCGCCGCCGGCCATCTCGCCGCGGCCGAGTTGGGCCGGATCGGCGAGCGCTATGTTCTCGGCGGCGACAACATGGCGCTGGCCAAGATCCTCTCCGAGGTCGCGCGCAGGGTCGGCCGCCGGCCGCCGCGCCTCAAAGTCCCCTATGCCGCGGCGTTTGCCGTCGCGGTCGCGGCCGAGCTCGCGGCGCGGCTCGGCAGACGCGAGCCCTTTACCACGCTCGATGGGGTTCGCATGGCCAAAAAGAAGATGTATTTTTCCTCGGCGAAAGCATCGCGCGAATTTGGCTACCGGCCGCGCCCGGCGCGCGACGCCATCGCCGATGCGGTCGGCTGGTTTGCGGCCAACGGATATCTGGGATGATTGCGGCGGCAGAGCTTGGGACGCAAGAGCGCGGGAATGTCGAGACGCCATCGGGCAAATGGCGCGGGGCTGAGAATTTCCCGGTCGGGTCATGGCTGATTCGGCGCGATTTGCGGGTGCATGTGCATGCCTTCTACCGCTTTGCCCGCAACGCCGACGACATTGCCGACAATCCGGCGCTCGGGGCCGCGGACAAGATCCGCCGGCTCGACCGCATGGCCGCCGTGCTCGACGGGGCGCCGGGCGAGGATGCGCCGGCCGCCGCGGCGATGCGGCAGAGCCTTCTCGCCACCGGGATGACCGCGCAGCACTGCCACGACGTACTGCGCGCCTTCCGCCGGGATGCCGAACAGCGGCGCTATCGCGACTGGGACGAGCTGATGGAGTATTGCCGCTATTCGGCCGCGCCGGTCGGCCGGCAGCTGCTCGATCTGCACGGCGAAACCCGCCTGACCTGGCCCGCCTCGGATGCGCTGTGCTCGGCGTTGCAGGTGCTCAACCACCTGCAGGATTGCGCCGAGGATTACCGCCGGCTCGACCGGGTCTACCTGCCGATGGCCGACCTCGCCGCCGCCGGGATCGGGGTCGCGGCGCTGGCTGCGGTGCAATCGAGCCCGGCATTGCGCGGGGTGCTCGACGCTCTCATCGACCGGACCGCCGCCCTGGTCGCCGGCGCGCGCGGGCTGGCGCCGCGGGTCGTGGCGCCGGGATTGCGGCTCGAATGCGCGGTCATCACCGAATTGGCGGCGCGGCTGCTGCGGCGGCTGCACCGCGGCGACCCGCTGGCCGGCCGGGTCGGGCTCGGCAAGGCCGATTTCCTCGCGGCCTTCGTGCGCGGGGTCGCGCGTGGGATGCACGGTTGAGCGACGCGGCGTTCTATAGCCTCGCCGGCGAAGCCGACGACGCAGCACTGCGCCAGACCATCCAAAACCGGGTCGCGGCCGCCGGGACCTCGTTCTATTGGGCGATGCGGCTGCTGCCGCGCGACCGGCGCCACGGCATGTACGCGGTCTATGCGTGGTGCCGCGAGGTCGACGACATCGCCGACGGCGACCGCCCGGCGGCGCACAAGCTCGCCGCGCTCGCCGCCTGGCGCGACGAGATCGAGGCGCTCTATGCCGATCGGCCGCGTCACCTCGTCGCCCGCGCCCTGCACGAGCCGGTGCGGCATTATCGCCTGCGCCGGGAAGATTTCCTCGCCGTTGTCGACGGCATGGAGATGGATGCGCGTGACGACATCCGAGCCCCCGACCTCTCGACGCTCGACCTCTATTGCGCTCGGGTCGCGAGTGCCGTCGGCCATCTCTCGGTCCATGTCTTCGGCGATCCGAGCGAGGCCGCGCACCGGGTCGCCCACTCGCTCGGACGAGCCCTGCAGCTGACCAACATCCTGCGCGATCTCGACGAGGACGCCCGCCGCGGCCGGCTCTATCTGCCGCGCGAGATCCTCGACAGCCACGGGATTGTGAGCGCCGAGCCGATGGCGGTGCTGCGCCACCCGGCGCTGCCGACCGTGTGCCGCGAGGTCGCGGCGATCGCCGAGGCGCATTTCGCCGACAGCGCGCGGGCGATGGCGCAATGCCGGCGGCGACCGATGCGGCCAGCCGCGCTGATGGCCGCGGTCTACCACGCGACCCTGCGCGAACTGTTGCGCCGCGGCTGGCGCGACCCGGCGGCGCGGGTCAGCCTGACCAAGCCGCTCAAGCTCTGGCTGGTGTTGCGACACGGTCTGGTATGAACGGCGATCCGACAGCGGGGTGCGTGCATGTCGTCGGCGCCGGTCTGGCCGGTCTCGCCGCGGCGGTGGCGCTGGCCGCCAAGGGGCGCCGGGTGCGCCTTTACGAAGCCAGCGACCATGCCGGCGGACGCTGCCGCTCCTATTTCGATCCCGAGCTCGGCTGTCGCATCGACAACGGCAACCACCTGCTGCTCGCCGGCAACCGCCGGGCGCTCGATTATCTCGAACAGATCGGCGCGCGCGACACCCTGGAGGGACCGCCCGAGGCGGTCTTTGCATTTTTCGACGCTGTCAGCGGCCGGCGCTGGAATTTGCGGCCGAACCGCGGCGCCGTGCCATGGTGGATCTTCCGGCCAGGGCGACGGGTCCCGGATACCCGCGCCCTCGACTACGCCGCGGCGCTGGCGCTGCGCTGGGTCGGCCCCTCGGCAACGATCACCGAGGCGCTCGATCGGCGGCGCCGGCTGTTTCGGCGGCTGTGGGAGCCGCTCGCCGTCGCCGCGCTGAATACCAGCGTCGAGCGCGCCTCGGCTCGGCTGTTCTGGCATATCCTGGTCGAAACGCTCGGCCGCGGCGGTGCTGCGTGCCGGCCGCTGGCGCCGTGCCTAGGCCTCTCGGAGACGTTTGTCGATCCGGCGCTCGCAAGCTTGCGCGCGCAAGCTTGCGAGATCCGCCTCGGCGCCCGGCTGCGGGCATTGGACTTTGCCGCGGATCGGGTGTCGGGGCTGGCGTTCGAAGCGGATACGGTGGCACTCGGTGACGACGACCGGATTATCCTCGCCGTGCCGCCCATGGTGGCCGCGCGGCTGGTGCCGGGGCTGATCGTGCCCGAGGCCCATTCGCCGATTGTCAATGCCCATTACCGCGCCGCGGCTCCGTCCGAATCGCCGCTGTTCGTCGGCGTGATCGAGGGCAGCGCGGAATGGATCTTTCGCAAGCGCGAGGTGTTGTCGGTAACGGTCAGCGCCGCCGGCCGGATCATCGACCACCCGGCCGAAGCGCTGCGCCAGATTCTGTGGCGCGATGTCGCGCTGGCCTACCGGCTGCCGCTGTCGCCGGTGCCGCCGGCGCGCATTATCAAGGAGCGGCGGGCGACCTTTCTCGCGAGCCCGGAGCAGCTGCGGCGACGGCCGGGGACGACGACGCGCTGGCCCAACCTGCTGCTCGCCGGCGACTACACCGATACCGGCTTGCCGGCAACGATCGAAGGGGCTATCGCCTCAGGCTTTACAGCAACGCAGCAAATCCTGGCCGGCCGGCAGGCGAGCGCGTTGTCGGCGCCGACCGGCGCCGCGGCCGGCATCGAGACGACCATCGGGACCGACAGAGAGCGGCAGCGCACCCTTTCATGAACAGTGCGATCAACGACGTATCGGCAGAACCGAGGCCAATCGTCGGCAAACGCGGCGGACCCGACAAGGACGCGTCGGCGCTCGCCGGGGCGATCGGCCGCGCCGCCGAATCGCTGCTGGCCTCGCAGCATGCGGATGGTCATTGGGTTTTCGAGCTCGAAGCCGACGTGACGATCCCGGCCGAATACATATTGCTGCAGCATTACCTCGATCGGGTCGACCCGGAGCTTCAGCGGAGCATCGCGCAATTCATCCGCGCCCAGCAAGGCGAGGACGGCGGCTGGCCGCTCTATTACGGCGGTCCGCTCGATATCAGCAGCTCGATCAAGGCCTATTTCGCGCTGAAGGCGGCCGGCGACCCGATCGAGGCGCCGCACATGGCGCGCGCGCGGGCGGCGATCCTGGCCCGCGGCGGTGCGCGGCGGTGCAACGTCTTCACCCGGATTACCCTCGCCCTGTTTGGCGAGGTGCCGTGGCGCGCGGTTCCGGTGATGCCGGTCGAGATCATGCTGCTGCCCGGCTGGTCGCCGTTTCACATCGCCAAGGTCTCCTATTGGTCGCGCGCCGTGCTGGTGCCGCTTTTGGTGCTGATGGCGCGGCAGCCGCGGGCCCGCAACCCGCATGGTGTCACGATCCGCGAGCTGTTCGTCGAGCCGCCGGAGGCGGTGCGCGACTGGATCGCCGGCCCGACCCGCTCGCCGCTGGCGCTGGCTTTTGCCCTGCTGGATCGCGTGGTGCGGATCGCCGAGCCGTTTTTTCCCGCCGGGTCGCGACAGCGCGCGATCGACAAGGCGATCGCCTTTGTGACCGAGCGGCTCAACGGCGAAGACGGTCTCGGCGGGATTTTTCCGGCGATGGCGAACTCGCTGATGATGTTCGAGTGCCTCGGATATCCGCGCGACCACCCGGCTTGGGCGACGGCCGCCTCGGCGGTCGACAAGCTCGTCGTGCACGCGCGTGAACGCAACTATTGCCAACCCTGCCTGTCGCCGGTCTGGGACACCGCGCTCGCCTGCCACGCGCTGATGGAGGCCGCGGAGCCGCCGCTCGACCAGCCGATCGACCGGGCGCTTCAATGGCTCGCCGGAAAGCAGGTGCTGGACGTCGTCGGCGACTGGGCGATGACCCGGCCGGGCCTGCGCCCCGGCGGCTGGGCCTTCCAATACGAGAACCCGCATTACCCCGATGTCGACGACACTGCCGCGGTCGCGCTGGCGCTCGACCGTTTCGATCGGGCGCGCTATCGCCCGGCGCTCGACCGGGCGGCCGAATGGATCCTCGGCATGCAGAGCCGCAACGGCGGCTGGGGCTCCTTCGACGCCGACAATACGCACGATTACCTGAACCATATTCCGTTTGCCGATCACGGCGCGCTGCTCGACCCGCCGACCGCCGATGTCAGCGCCCGCTGCCTCGGGCTGCTGTGCCAGCTCGGCTACCGCGCAGAACATCCGGCGGTCGCCGCCGCCACCGTCTTTCTGCGGCGCCAGCAGGAGGCCGACGGCAGCTGGTTCGGGCGCTGGGGCACGAACTACGTCTACGGAACCTGGTCGGTGCTGGCCGCTCTCAACGCCGCCGGCATCAAGCCCGCAGCACCGGAGGTCCGCCGCGCCGTGGGCTGGCTGCTCGCCCGGCAACACGCCGACGGCGGCTGGGGCGAGGCCGAGGAATCATACTGGCCGGGCCGCCCGCATGGCGAGGCGCCCTACGGCACCGCCTCGCAGACCGCCTGGGCGTTGCTCGCGCTGATGGCGGCCGGCGAGGTCGACACTCCGGCCGTGGCCCGGGGGGTCGCCTATCTGATCGGGACGCAAAACGCGAGCGGAGCCTGGGACGAGCCATGGTTCACCGCGGTCGGCTTTCCGCGCGTCTTTTTTCTGCGCTATCACGGGTATTGCGTCTATTTCCCGCTCTGGGCGCTCGCCCGCTATCGCCGTCTGGTGAGCGCCAACTCGGCCCGGGTGCCATTCGGGATTTGAGCCCTGGGCGGGATCTTGCCCGAGGCAACGGGATTGGCCGCGACGCTCTGCATCTGTGGTCTCGCGGCGGAAGCCAGGATCGCCCGAGCTGCTGGCTTCTCCGCAATCGTCGGCGCCGGCGACCGCATCCGCACCGCGGCATTGGTCGAGGGCGCAGTCAGGCGAGCCAGCTGCCTCGTCAGCTTCGGCATCGCCGGGGCGCTTTCGCCGGAGCTGCGCTCGGGAGATGTAGTCATTTCGACCAAGGTCATTGCCGGCGGCCGGATCTGGCGCGCGCCGGAGCCCTTTGCCAGCCGCGTCGCCGGCCTCGGGGGCCGCATCGGCGCGCTCGAAGGAGCGGTGCTGGGAGCCCCCGGCATTCTCGCGACAGCGGCCGAAAAGCGCCGGGCCTGGGCCGAAACCGGGGCGCTCGCCGTCGACCTCGAAAGCCATGTGGTCGCCCGCATCGCCTCGGCAGCGGGCATCCCGTTCGTCGTCATCCGCACGATCGCCGATGCGTCCTCGCGCGAATTGCCGCCGGCCGCCTTGATCCCGCTCGCCGCTGACGGCACTCCAAATCTTGCCCGCGTGCTGGCCTGCGTGCTGCGGCGGCCGCGCCAGGTCCCAGCTCTGATCGCGCTCGCCCGCGACACCCGGACCGCGCTGAGGGCGCTAGCCGGGGCCGCTCGCGCCTTGCACGGGCTCATGGGGGTCGCCTAGCCGCGCCATCGCCGCGGCGACATGGCCGGAGAGCACGTATTCGGCTGGGCGCTGGCGGTCGAGCGGGATCTCCGGCGCCATCTCGCCCTTGGTGCGCACCCCGCGCAGCGCCACCGCCGCCGCCTTCAGCGGATGACGCACCGTATCCATGACCGCGGTCGCCTCGTAGCCGCTGTGGACCATGCAGTCGGCGCATTTTTCGTAGTTGCCGGTGCCGTAGGCCTCCCAGTCGGTCTCCTCCATCAGCTCCTTGAAGGTCTTGGCATAACCCTCGCCGAGCAGATAGCACGGGCGCTGCCAGCCAAAGAAATTCCGGGTCGGGTTGCCCCACGGCGTGCACCGGTACGATTGGTTGCCGGCGAGGAAATCGAGAAACAGGCTCGACTGGTTGAACGACCAGGCCCGGCCGCGGCGCGCGAAAATTCCGCGAAACAATTCCTTGGTGCGCCGGCGGTTGAGAAAATGCTCCTGATCGGGCGCGCGCTCATAGGCGTAGCCCGGAGAGACGGTGATCCCGTCGAGCCCGAGCGCGCTGACCCGATCGAAAAATTGGGCGACCCGCTCGGGATCGGCGTTGTCGAAGAGCGTGGCGTTGATGTTGACCCGGAAGCCGCGCGACTTCGCCCGCCCGATCGCCGCGACGGCGCGGTCGTAGACCCCGTCCTGGCACACCGAGCGGTCGTGCTCCGCGCGGTCACCGTCGAGATGCACGGTCCAGGCGAAATAGGGGTTGGGCTCGAACTGATCGAGCTTTTTTTCGAGCAGCAGCGCGTTGGTGCACAGATAAACGAATTTCCTTTTGGCGATGATGCCTTGCGCGATCTCGGCGATGTCGCGGTGTAGGAGCGGCTCGCCCCCGGCCAGGACCACGATCGGGGCGCCGCATTCCTCGACCGCCTCGAGGCATTCGGCGACCGTGAGGCGTTGATTGAGAATCGCATCGGGATAGTCGATCTTGCCGCACCCGGCGCAGGCCAGATTGCAGCGGAACAGCGGCTCGAGCATCAGCACCAGCGGATAGCGCTCGACCCGGCGCAGATGGCGCCCGAGGACATAGGCGCCGACCCGGACGGTTTGACGCAACGGAATGGCCACGGCGAACCCTCGTTACAAATGCTGAGACAAATATCGGGATGTCGAACCGGTGTCAGCCGGCGATTTCGGCCAGCTGCGGCGGCATGCGGAAGCGCACGTTCTCGGTGACCCCCGGCAGCACCGCGAGCTCGATCGGGGCGAGCTCGCGCAGCCGCTCGATCAGCGCCTCGACCAGCTCGGCCGGCGCCGAGGCGCCGGCGGTGATGCCGACTGCGGCCGCACCTTCGACCCAGCGCGGGTCGAGCGCCGCCGCGTCTTCGATCAGATAGCTCGCCACCCCGCTTTCGGCGGCGATCTCGCGCAACCGGTTCGAGTTCGAGCTGTTCGGCGCGCCGACCACCAGGACGACATCGACGACCCCGGCGAGCTCGCGGGCCGCGCGCTGGCGGTTCTGCGTCGCGTAGCAGATATCCTTGGTGTCGGGGCCGACGATCGAGGGAAAGCGCGCCTTCAATGCCTCGATCACCGCGCGGGTGTCGTCGACGCTCAAGGTCGTCTGGGTGATGAAGGCGAGCTTCTCGGGGTCGGCGACCCGCAGCCCGGCCACCTCCTGCGGGGTCGAGATCAGATGCACGCGGCCGTCGATCCGCCCCATGGTGCCGACGATCTCGGGATGAAAGGCATGCCCGATCAGGATGATCTCGCGGCCCTGATTGGCGTAGCGCTGGCCCTCGATATGCACCTTGGAGACCAGCGGGCAGGTCGCGTCGATGACCGGCAGGCCGCGCGCGGCGGCGCGTTCCTCGATCGAGCTGGCCACACCATGGGCGCTGAAGATGGTGACGCTGCCCGGCGGCACCTCGTCGATCTCGTCGACAAAATGCGCCCCTTTGCCGCGCAGCCGCTCGACCACGTGCCGGTTATGAACAATCTCATGGCGCACGTAGATCGGCGGCCCGTACTTGTCGAGCGCGCGTTCGACGATCTCGATCGCCCGTTCGACCCCGGCGCAAAATCCTCGCGGTTGCGCTAGTACGACCCGCATCATGCTACCTCGTCGTCTCACGCCGGCAGGGCCGGTCTCCGACAGCTTGGATATAGGTGAACGCCCGAGCCCTGCCACTACTCCCTTCGCCCGGCCCGCGCAATCGTCGCCGGGTGTGACGGGCTTGCCATGAACCCGGCCGTCGCCATCGCCGTGCTGCTGGTGCTACCGGGCTGGCTCTATCTGCTCACCGCGCCGCTGGCCGTCATTCGCTTTGCCCGACGCGGCTTGCCAAGCGCCGCGGAGCAGCCCGCGGTCTCGATCTTGAAGCCGCTGCACGGCGCCGAGCCGGGGCTTTACGAGAACCTGCGCTCCTTCGCCGAGCAGGGCTACCCGGGGCGCCAGGTCGTGCTCGGGGTCAACGACCCGCAGGACGGCGCGCTCGCCGCCGCCCGCATGCTGGTTCGCGCGTATCCGGAGGGCGAGGTGGCCCTGGTCGTCGACGGGGCGATTCGCGGCAGCAACGGGAAAGTGGCGAACCTCGAAAACATGCTGCCCGCGGCGCGCCACGACATCCTCGTCCTCGCCGACAGCGACATGCGGGTCGATCGGGGCTATCTGGCCGCGGTCACCGCGCCGCTCGGGGATCCGGAGGTCGGGCTCGTCACCTGCCTCTATAAGGGCGTGCCGACCGGCGGCATATGGTCCGAGCTCGGCGCGATGCAGATCAATTTCGGGTTTTTGCCCGGCGCTCTGGCCGGTGCGGCGCTCGGGGTGGGCCGCGGCTGCTTCGGCGCCACCATCGCGTTGCGCCGCCAGACCTTGGAGCGCATCGGCGGCTTCGCCCGCATCCGCGACGAGCTCGCCGACGATCACCGCCTGGGCGATGCGGTGCGCGAGGCGGGGCTCGCGGTGGCGCTGTCGCGCTATGTCGTCGAAGCGCGGGTAACCGAACCGTCGCTCGCCGCACTGTGGCGACACGAGCTGCGCTGGGCGCGCACCGTGCGCGCGGTCGCCCCGGCGGCCTATGCCGGGTCGGTCGTGACCCACCCGCTGGCCGTCGCCGCACTCGTTGCTGCGATCAGCGGATTTGACTTGACCGCCTGCGCCGTTGTTGGGATCAGCTGTCTGCTACGATGGGGCGGCGCGCGGCTGACAGCCGGTGCGCTCGGGCTCAGGGTGGCCAGGCCCTGGCTCCTGCCAGTGCGCGACGCCTTGTCCTTCGCCGTGTTCGTCGCCAGCTTCTTCGCACGCACGGTCTTCTGGCGAGACCAGCATTTCCGCGTCGCGCCCAGCGGCCAAATGACCGTCGACGGAGACCAGGCCTGATGATGAAAACCTTGTTCCTGCACCCGCCCTCGTTCGACGGGTTCGACGGCGGCGCCGGCTCGCGCTATCAGGCGCGGCGCGAGATCCGCTCGTTCTGGTACCCGACCTGGCTCGCCCAGCCGGCGGCGCTCATTCCTGGCAGCAAGCTGGTCGATGCGCCGGCGTCGGGGAAATCACTCGCCGATGTCCTGCCGCTCGCCGACGACTACGACCTGGTCGTGCTCCATACGAGCTCCCCCACGTTCCACGGCGATGTCCAGGTCGCCGAGGCGTTCAAGAAACGCAACCCAAAACTCATCGTCGGGTTCGTCGGCGCCAAAGTCGCCGTCGAGCCGGAGTCGTCGCTCCTGGCCTCGACCGCCATCGACTTCGTCGCCCGCGAAGAGTTCGACTTCACCATCAAGGAAGTCGCCGATGGGCGCCCCTTCTCCGAGATCGACGGCCTCACCTTCCGTGACGAGACGGGCCAGCCCGTCCACACGGCCGACCGCGCGGTCCTCGAGGACATGGACCAGCTGC
>DASYNW010000006.1:0-24470 GCA_036008325.1 Allostellaceae bacterium | reverse complement strand
GGCACGTGCCGCCAGTGGTCGCCGCGATCGGCGCTCGAAAACATGCCGGCGCGGCCGATGCCGAAGACCGTGCCCGGGCGCCAGCGGCTCGCCAGCACGCCGTGCATGTCGACCGCGTCGTCGTTCAGATACTGGCCGTGGCTCAGATTCTCCCAATGCTCGCCGCCGTCGGTCGATCTGAGGGTGCCGCCGACCTCGATCGCGGCATAGATCAGGTCGGGCTCGCCGGCGCCGGCGTCCATCTTCAGGACGCGCTTGGCCGGGTTGGCGCCGGGTGCCGTGGTGATCTCCGGAAAGCGCACATTGACCGGCAGCCGCGCCCAGCGCTCGCCGGCGTCGTCGCTGCGGTAGATCTCGCAATTCTCGTAGCCGACCAGGATCACGTCGGGATCGTGCGGGTGGAACAGCACCGACCAGACCGGCAGGCCGTGATCGGGCACGTTCACTTTTTCCCAATGGTCGCCGCGATCGGCGCTGCGATAGGGGCCGGACTGGGTCCCGGCATAGACGATCTCGGGCTGCTGCGGGTGCACCGCGAGCGCGCGCACCGCCGGCATTTCGGGCAGGCCGCGCTGCAGCGGCTCCCATGCCTCGCCGCCATCGGCCATGCGGAACAGGCCCGAATCAACCACCCGGCCGCGCCCGGTTTCGCCGGCCAAGCCCACGAAGATGTACGACGCCCGGTCGTTCGCCCCGTTGCTGGTCATCGGATATTCCTCCTCGCCTGTTGACGAATTATCGCTTACTCGAACTGCATGCTGATGGTTTCGGCGACGAGGGCCGGGCGCGCGGCGCCTTCGACCTCCATCGTGCTTTCCGAGGTGATGCGCACGCCGCCGCCGGGGGCCGGCTCGACCGCTTTGATCGTTTGGTGCAGCCGGATGCGGGAGCCGGCCGGCACCTGCCCGGTAAAGCGCACCCGGTTCGACCCGTAGTTCAGCCCGCGCGACCGCTTGTTGACACGGTAGAGGGTCGCCGCCAGCCGGGGCACCAGGGACAGGGTCAGATAGCCGTGGGCGATTGTCTTGCCGCCCGGCATCTCGCGCCGGGCGCGTTCGACATCGACGTGGATCCATTGATGGTCGCCGGTCGCCTCGGCGAATTTGTCGATAATCGCCTGGTCGACGGTGAACCAATCGCTGACCCCGATCTCCTGGCCGACATATCGGGCGAGATCGGCCGGCCGCTCGACCTCTATCATGCTATCTCTCTTTCCGGCGTGGGCGCTCTATCGCGGGTGGCGGCGTTGTCCTATTGCGCGGCACATTAGGAGCCCGCTCTGTCGGCTGCAACGGATGCGCTACACCAAAATCGCCCTCTTGACTTTCGGCGCCGGCCTGGTGCTGGGGCTCGTCGTCGTCGTGATCGAGCTCGATTGGCTGGATCGCGTCGCCAGCAGCTTGATGGCGCTGGGGCTGATCGCGATCCCGCTCGGCATGATCGTCGACTGGCGGCTGGCGATGAAGCCGCCGCGGCGCCCGGCAAAATCCCGCGGCACGAACCGGCCGCCGCGCCCGGCCGGGCAACCGAGCCGCACTCCGCGCCCACGCAAAGCCGCCCCGCCAAAGCGATCGCCAAAGCGATAGGATGACGCGGGCAGCGCTGCCGTACTAGGATCGGTGGCGGAGCACGCGGCGCGCGGGCCGCGACCTGATGCGGAGGAAGACGGAATGGCGAAGAACAAGATCGCGATCGTCGGCGCCGGAGCGGTCGGCGGCTATGCCGGGGCGCATATGGTGCAGGCCGGCGAGGACGTCACCTACATCGATCCGTGGCCGGAAAACGTCGAAGCGATCCGCAAGGACGGTCTGCGGATCACCCATATCCGCGATGTCGAGCCGTTTACGGTCAAGCCGCGCGCCTTGCACCTGACCGAGGCGCAGCAGCTCGCCAAGGAGGCGCCGATCGACATCGCCTTTGTCTGCATGAAGTCCTACGACACCGCCTGGGCGACGATGATGATCAAGCAGTACCTGGCGCCGGGCGGGTACGTCGTCTCGCTGCAGAACTGCATGAACGAGGAAACCATCGCCGGCATCGTCGGCTGGGGCAAGACGCTCGGCTCGATCGCCAGTTCGATCACGGTCGAGCTGCACGCTCCGGGCCAGGTGCGCCGCGCCGCCGGCAAATCGGGCTCGCGCCATACCGTCTTCCGCGTCGGCGAGGTGCACGGCCGGGTCACCGAGCGCGCCAAGGAAGTCTGCCGGCTGGTCGCTTATGCCGACAGCGCGATGGTGACCGAGAATCTGTGGGGCGAACGCTGGTCGAAGCTCGTCACCAACGTCATGGGCAACGGGCTGTCGGCCTGCACCGGCATGATCTCGCGCGACATGATCAAGAACGACGCGATCCGCCGGTTCTCGAACCGGCTCGGCAGCGAGGCGATCCGCGTCGGCCAGGCGCTCGGCTACACCTTCGACGAAGTCAGCCACATGGACCCGGAGACCCTGGCCCGCGCCGGCGAGGGCGACCCGGCCGCCGTCAAGGAAATCGACGAGCACCGCCTGGCCGAAGCCAACCGCCCCGGCGGCGGCGAGCACCGCCCGTCGACCGGCCAGGACATGTTCAAGGGGCGCCGCACCGAGATCCAGTTTCTGAACGGGTTTGTCGTGCGCAAGGGCGAGGAGATCAACATCGCGACGCCGACCAACGCGATCCTGACCGACATCGTCAGCCGCGTCGAAAAGGGCGAATTGAAGCCCGACCCCAGGCACATCACCGATCTGCGGCTGAACTGACGATGATCGACTGATCATCGTCATGGCCGGGCTTGACCCGGTCATCCACGACGCTTCGCCGCGTTGAAGACGTGGATGGCCGGAACAAGTCCGGCCATGACGGCGGCAAAGGGGCCAAGGTCTGATGCTCGCTCTCGTCAATACCCCCGGCGGTGCGGCGCCGGTCGAGATCCGCGAGGTGGCGGAGCCGACCCCGGCAGCCAGCGAGGCGGTAGTCGAGGTGCGCGCCTTCTCCTTGAACCGCGGCGAGTTGCGGCTGATGCAGGTCCGGGCCGAGGGCTGGCGGCCGGGCCAGGACATCAGCGGAGTGGTGGTGCAGGCCGCGGCCGACGGCAGCGGCCCCAAAACCGGAACGCGGGTGGTGGCTCTGACCGACAACGCTGGCTGGGCGCAGCGCGCGGCGGCGCCGGCGCACCGGATGGCGGCGCTGCCCGACAATGTCCGTTTCGAGGAAGCGGCGGCCCTGCCGGTCGCCGGTCTGACCGCGTTGCGCACCCTGCGCCACGGCGCGCCGTTGCTGGGGAAGCGGGCGCTGGTGACCGGCGCGGCCGGGGGCGTCGGCCATATGGCGGTGCAGATCGCGGCACGGTCGGGCGCGCATGTGACCGCTATCGTCGGCAGCCCCGAACGCGGCCGGCATCTGCGCGGCGCCGACCAGATCGTCGATGGCATCGACCAGGCGGAGGGTCGCTTCGGCCTGATCCTCGAAGCCGCCGGCGGCGCCTCGCTCGCCGCCGCGATCGCGCGGGTCGAGGCCGGGGGGACGATCGTGATCTTCGGCAATTCGTCGGGCGAGCCGACCGCGCTCAGCTTCCGCGACTTCGCCGAGCATCCGAACGCGCGCATCCAGAGCTTTTCCTATTTCACCTCCGAGCCCGAGGACCGCTTTGCCCCCGACTTGGCGCTGTTGGCCGGCTTGGTCGGCGACGGCTCGCTGAAACCGGCGCTGGTCGAGAGCGGCTGGCGCGACCTGGCGCGGATCGGCCCGCAATTGCGCGATCGCCGGATTGCCGGCAAGGCCGTCTTCCGGGTCGAGGGTGCGTAGGGGGAAAACATGACGTCCGACCGCATCCATTTGAGCGTCGCCGCGGCGCGCGAGCTTTCCGAACGGGCGCTGCGCGGCATCGGCTACGACGATGAGGACGCCCGCATCCTCGCCGATCACATGATCGACGCAGCCTTGTGCGGCTACGAATATTCGGGGCTGGCGAAGATCCTGAATATCCCCGAGCACCGCCGCTTCAAGCGCCCACGCCAACCGATGGCGGTGATCCGCGAGACCGAGGTTTCAGTGCTGTACGACGGCGGCAACAATGTCGGCATGCTGGCGCTTTATCACGCCACGCGCGCCGCGATCGCCAAGGCCGCCGTGCATGGGTTTGCGGTCGCCGGCGTGACCAACAGCTGGATGAGCGGGCGCAGCGCCTATTACTGCGAGATGATCGCCCGGGCCGATCTGGTCGGCATCCACACCGCGAGCTCGTCGCGCAGCGTGGCGCCGTTCGGCGGGGCGCGGCCGGTGCTCGGCACCAACCCGATCGCCTTCGGCATGCCGTCCGCCAACGGGCCGATGGTGCTCGACATGGGCACTTCGGCATTCATGGGCACGGAAATGGCGCTGCGCGAGCGGCTGGGGCAGCTGCTGCCTGAAGGTGTCGCGATCGATTCGCAGGGACAGCCGACCCGCGACCCGGCGGCGGCGCGCCAGGGCGCGCTCTTGCCGTTCGGCGGCTACAAGGGCTATGGGCTCGGCTTTATCGTCCAGGCGCTGGGCGTGCTCGCCGGCTCGGGCATGGATCCGGACCAGGACGACGGATATCTGTTTATTGTTTTCAAGCCCGACCTGCTGGTTCCTCTCGACCGGTTCAAGCGCGAGGTCAGCACGCTTGTCGATCGGATCAAGAGCATTCCGCGCCAGCCCGGGGTCGAGGAAATCCGCATCCCGGGGGAGCGGGCCTTCCGCAGCCGCGAGCGCCTGCGGCACCAAGGCATCGAGATCGACCGCCTGGTCTACGACCAGCTCGCTGCACTGCACGCCTGACCGAGTCTGCGACAATGCGGCGCCGGGCTGGTGCTATCAGATCGGGGCCGGGCTCGTGGCTCTTGGCGCCGATCCATGTCGCGGCATTGGCGACCGGCGCCAAGTCGTTCCGCGACAATCCGATTATCGGCAGCCCGACCCTGAACCGAGCCGGGCTGCATGTCGCCCGCATCCGTCTCGCCGACCGCATGGCCGTGCGACGCCGGCAAAGATTGGCGGCGCTGGTCGGCGACGACGACCGGGCGGCCTTCGCGCGCGACGGATTTGTCGTCAAGCGCGACTTCTTGCCGGCGGCAGCCTTCGCCGAACTCGAGCGGCAGCTGACATCGTTCGCCGCACCGGCGCGGCAACAGGCGCAGGGCGATGCGATCACCCGCCGCATCGCGCTCGACCGGGCGGCGCTGGCGCGGCTGCCGGCGGTGCGCGCGATGGTCGAGAGCCCGCAATGGCTGGGCCTCGTGCGCTATGTCGGCTCGTTCGCGCTCGAGCCGTTCCTTTACCTGCAGACGATCTTCGCCCAGGCCCGCGCGGCGCCGCCCGACCCGCAGACGCGGCTGCACGCCGACACCTTTCATCCGACCGTGAAGGCCTGGCTCTTCCTCTCGGACGTCGGCGAGGAAGAGGGGCCGCTGATCTATGTTCCGGGCTCGCACCGGCCGACGCCGCGGCGCCTCGCCTGGGAGCGGCGGGCGTCGCTCTCCGCTCGGCAGAGCCCTGATTTTCAATCGGCGCGAGGCTCGCTGCGGATCAGCCTGCCGATGCTGCGCCGCCTCGGCTATGCCGAGCCCAAGGTGTTCGCGGTGCCGCGCAACACGCTGGTGGTGGCCGACACCATGGGCTTTCACGCGCGCGGCCTCGCCTCGCGGCCCGCGGCCCGCAGCGAGATTTGGGCGTACGGGCGCCGCAACCCGTTTTTGCCCTGGCTCGGACTGGACCCGGCCGCCCTGCCGCTGGTCAAAGGCCGGGCGGTGCCGCTCTACTGGTCGGCGATGGACCTTTTGGAGAGGCTGCGGCTGGCTCGCAACCCGTGGCGACCGGCGGGGAGTGCCACCGCGTTCAGCCCGCCCGACCCCTTCCTCGGTTGAGGATGAATTGCCTTTCCCCCAACTGCCCGCCCCACAGCGGCGCCGGCCAGCGAACGCTGATTGCCGCGGGAGTACCACCTTGGTTCGTCCTCGCCGCGGTTGACTTTATGAGCGTCATCGACGAGGACAAATGAACGTGATCGACAGCTGACTGAGGCCGTATGCCGTGAGCAAACGGCCGGCGACCATGAGGGGACAAATGGGGGAAGCTGATGCACCGGGGCAGCCCCGCGGCTGCCATGCCTGCGGTTGCCATGCCTGACGGTTCGATCGCGATCGTCGGGGCATCCTGCCGATTTCCCGGAGGCGACGGCCTCGAGGAGTTCTGGCGTCTGCTCGCTGGCGGCGGGGACGCGATCTCGCAAATCGGCCCGGAGCGATGGTCGACCCGATTTTTCTATCATCCCGCTCGTGGCGAGGCCGGCAAGAGCTATACCTGGTCGGCCGGTCTGATCGACGGGATCGCCGAGTTCGAACCGTCGTTCTTTGGGATCTCGCCGCGCGAGGCGGTGCAGATGGACCCGCAGCAGCGGCTGCTGCTGGAGCTCGTGTGGCACGCGAGCGAAGATGCCGGGATCCCGGCGAGCCGCCTCGCCGGCGCCGATTGCGGGGTTTATATCGGGGCGTCGGCGACCGACTACTCCGATTTGCGGCTCGGCGACCCGGCCGGCGCCGACTCGTATTTTATGACCGGGAATGCGCTGAGCATCCTCGCCAACCGCATCTCCTACGTTTTTGACCTGCGCGGACCGAGCCTCGCCGTCGACACCGCCTGCTCGTCGTCCCTGGTGGCGCTGCATCACGCCTGCGAGGCGATCCGCGCCGGGCGGATCGCCAGCGCCATCGTCGGCGGCGTCAATCTGCTGCTCGCCCCCTACCCCTTCATCGGCTTCTGCCGCGCCGCGATGCTGTCGCCGCGGGGCCGCTGCTTCGCCTTTGACGACCGCGCCGACGGCTATGTCCGCGGCGAAGGCGGCGGCGTCGTAATCCTGAAGCCGCTGGCCGAGGCGCTTGCCGCCGGCGACACGATCCGCGCGGTGATCCTCGCCACCGGGACCAATTCGGACGGCCGCACCATCGGCCTCTCGCTGCCGAGCGAGGCCGCGCAGGCCGCCCTGCTGGCCTCGGTCTACGCCGAGGCGCAGATCGATCCGGAGGCGCTCGCGTTTTTCGAAATGCACGGCACCGGGACCCCGGTCGGCGACCCGGTCGAAGCGGCGGCGGTCGGCCGGACGATCGGCCAGAGGCGGCGCGAGACGCTGCCGATCGGCTCGGTCAAGACCAATATCGGGCATCTGGAGCCGGCTTCGGGGATGGCCGGGCTGCTGAAGGCGGCGCTGGCGCTCGAGCGCGGCCTGATCCCGCCGACCCTCAACTGCGACAGCCCGAGCCGGAATATCGCGTTTGAAGCGCTCAATTTGCGCCTGCTGCGCGAGGCCGAGCCGCTGCCGGGCGGCCGCCGGCAGCACTATGCCGGGGTCAACTCGTTCGGCTTTGGCGGCACCAACGCGCATGTCGTGCTCGCCGCGCCGCCGCGCCGGCAGGATGCGCCGGGAGAGCGCCGGCAACGCGATGAGCCGGCCCCGCCGCTGCTGATCTCGGCCGCCGGCGAAGCGGCATTGCGCGCACTCGTCGATGGCTGGCGCAGCGCTCTCGGCGCGATTTCGGACGAGCGGCTGGGAGGCGCGGTGCGCGCCGCCGCCCGTGGGCGCGACCACCACCGCCATCGGCTGGCGGCGCTCGGCCGCGACCGCCACGGCAACGCCGGCCTACTCGCCAGCCTGCTCGGGGGCTTTCTCGACGGCGAGGCAGCGGCGGAGATCGTCAGCGGCACGGCGGTGGCCGAGGGCAAGCTCGCTTTCGTCTTCTCCGGCAACGGCGCGCAATTCCCCGGAATGGGCCGGGCCGCGCTAGAGGCCAGCGCCGCCTTCCGCGCCGCGATCGAGATGGTCGACGACACATTGCGCCCGCGGCTCGGCTGGTCGGTCGCGGAGCTGATCGCCGGCGGCGTCGCGGCCGAGCGGGTGGCGCGCACCGACATCGCCCAGCCGATGCTGTTCGCGATCCAGGTCGGCATCGTCGAGGCGTTGCGCGCGGCCGGCGTCACGGCCGGCGGATTTCTCGGGCACAGCGTCGGCGAGATCGCCGCCGCCTGGGCCGCCGGGGCACTGTCCCTGGCCGAGGCCGGGCATGTTGTCGTCGCCCGCAGCCGCAGCCAGCAGCGCACCCAGGGCGCCGGACGGATGGCGGCGGTGGCGCTCGATAGCGATGCCGCCCAAAGCTTTCTCGCCGAGCTCGACAGCAGCGCCGAGATCGCGGCGTTCAATGCCGCGCGTTCGGTGACCCTGTCGGGCTCGGGCGCGGAAATCGATCGGCTCGCTCTCGAGGCGCACCGACGCAATCTGTGGTTTCGCCGGCTCGATCTCGACTTCGCATTCCATTCCAAATCGATGGATCCGATCCGAGAGGAGCTGCTCGCGAGCCTCGCTGGCTTGGCCTCGCGCCCGCCGGCGGCGCGTCTGGTGTCGAGCGTCACCGGGACGGCGGTCGAGACGGGCGGGCTCGACGCCGATCACTGGTGGCGCAACATCAGAAATCCGGTGCGCTTCGCCGCCGCGACCGCCGCGCTGATCGGCGAGGGCTATCGCATCCTTGTCGAAATCGGCCCCAGCGCAATCCTCCATTCCTATCTCTCGGACGGGCTGCGCGCGGCCGGAGCCGAAGGCGGCGTCGTCGCCACCCTGTCGCGCAACGACGGCGACGGCGATCCGTTTCCGGCGATCGCGGCGCGCTGCTATGTCGCCGGCTACGATCTGGCCGCCGCACCGGGGTTCGGCGGCCCGGCCGACCCGCGCGGCCTGCCGTTATATCGGTGGCAGCGCCAGCATTATTGGCTCGATAAGACGGTCGAAGCCAATGATCCGGAAAGCCCGCCCTTCGATCATCCTTTGCTCGGTTTCCGCCAGCACGGCCCGGCCGCGCATTGGCTGAACCATCTGGACGCGCAAGTGCTGCCATGGATCGCCGATCACGCGGTCGAAGGCATCGCCGTGTTCCCGGCCGCGGCGATCCTCGAAACCGCATTTGCGGCCGCACGCTGGCGCTGGCCCGAGGCGGCGGCGCTGGAGGCGTTCGACGTCGAAATGCGCCGGCCACTGCCGTTCGAAGCCGGGGAGATGCGCGAGCTGCGCACGACGATCCTCTCCGACGACGGCGACTGGGAGGTGGCGAGCCGCGCCCGGTTGTCGAGCGAGCCGCTGACGGTGCACGCGGTCGGCCGGATCGCAGCGGCACGCGACGCGCGGCCGGTCTTGCGCTGGGCCGATTGCCGCTCGGCCGATCGCCCGCCTGGTCGGTCCGCGCCGGGCGGCGAGCGCATCGACGCCGAAGCCCTCTATCGGCTGGCGGGGCGCGCCGGGCTCGATTACGGGCGCCGGTTCAGGACCGTCGACCACATCGCGATCGACGGCACGGACGGCGCCGTCGTAGCGCTCGACCCGAGCCCGATCGGCGAGCCGCTCGACGATTATCTGCTGCATCCAGCACTGCTCGACGGCGCGTTGCAGGGATTGCTCGGGCTCCTCGCCGGGCATGGCAGCGAGGAGGCGGGCAGCGGCTTTCTGCCATGGCGGTTCGGCCGCGCCCGGCTGCCGGCGCCGTTTGGCCGAGCCGCGAGCCGCGCCCGGCTGCGCCTGACCCGGACCGGGGTCAGATCGGCCTCGGCCGACATAGCACTCTACGATGCTGCCGGCGCCATCGTCGCCGAGATCGAGGATTGCTGGCTGCGCCGCATCGATCTCGGCCGCCGGGCGGCAGCCGACGGGCAGATGTTTCACGTCGACCTGGTTCCGGCGCCGCTGGCCGAATTCGACCCGCCGGCGGCGCTGGAGCAGGGCGGTGCCGCGCTGGCCCGGCTTGCCGCATCGCGCGAAGCCGACCCGCGGCGGCACGATCAGGCATTGCTGCTCGACGCCCTGATCGGGGTCGCGGCCCTCCCGCCATTGACCGGCTGGGCTGCGCCCGGCAGTTCCTTTACGATCGCCGAGCTCATCGATCGCGCGGTCGTCGCGCCGGTCTCGTGCGGGCTTCTCGAATGTCTGCTGGCGGCGCTCGAACGGCTCGGCGCGGCGCGCGAGAGCCACGGCGAATGGCGCCTCGATCCGGCGAGCGAGCTCCCCGATGCCGGGGAAATCTGGCGCCGGCTGCTGGCCGACGCCCCCGATCTGGTCGCCGAGCTGGCGCTCGCCGCCACCGCCATCGAAACCTTGCCGAACCTTCTCGCCAATGGCCCCTCCCGCGCCGCGCTATGGCTGTCGCCGATGGTCGAGCAGCTGCTTCAGGCGTCGCCCGCGAGCAGCGCCGGCCTCGATTTGCTGGGCGATGCGCTGCATGGGATCGCCGCCGCGTGGCCGCCGGACCGGCCGTTGCGCATCCTGGAGGTCGGCGCGCTCGGCGGCGTCACCCGCCGGCTCTTGCGGCGATTGGCTGCGGCCGGGGTGGCGCTCTCGTATCTGGCGACCAGCGCCGATGCCGAGCAGGTCGAGCGGCTCGGCGCAACGACGCAATCCGTTGTCGGCGCGGCGGCGCGCAACTGGTCGCCCAAAGATGGAGCGGATGCTCTGGGCGAGGTCCGGTTCGACGTGGTGCTGGCGGCGCATGCCTGCGCGCGCTTGCAGCTCGACGCCGCAGGGCTCGCCGTGCTGCGCGATCTCTTGGTGCCGGGCGGGCTGTTGGCCGCGGTCGATCCCGAGCCCAACGCGTTTTGGGACGTGGTCTTTGGGCAGGCCGCAGAATGGTGGCCGAACGGGTCGCCGGCGGAAGCGGTATCGCCGCTGCGTTCGGGGGAGGAGTGGCGGGACGAGCTTTCGGCGGCTGGCTTCCGCCATGTCGGCGCCGCCGCCGTGGTCGCGGCGCCATGGCCCAGCGCAGTGTTCTGGGGCAGCGCACCGGCGCGCGCCAGAGCCGCCGAAGCGGAGCAGACGCCGCCGGAGGCTGTCACCATCGTCGCTGGCGATACCCCGTTGCGGGCGGCGCTGCTCGACCGGTTGGCAGAAGCGGGCCATCAGGTACGAACCGAGCCCGATCGCGATTTTCCGCAGGTCGTCGAGCCCGGCGTGGAAGGCGCCCGCGACGCCACCCGCGAGCGCGTTGTTTTTTTGGCCGAGCCGGTCGGAGTCGACGATCCCGGCGCGGCGGCGCAGATCGCCGCGCTGGCTCGGGTAGCACTCGCGGCGGAGCGCAGGCAAGCCGCGCTCTGGGTCATCACGTGCAACGCCCAGCAGGCCGCAAGCCCGGCCGCCGACGCGCAAGACGGGTCGGCCGGGGCCGCCCTGTGGGGCCTCGCCCGCGTGCTCGTCAATGAATTGCCGCGGCTCTCGGTTCATCTGGTCGACCTCGTCGCCGGCGCCGGCGCCGGCGAGCATGCCCGGCAGATCGCCGATGAGTTGGCGGCCGAGAGCGAGGAGACCGAGATCGTCTGGACCTCGCACGGGCGCCACGTCCTGCGACTGCGCGCCGGCCTGCCGCCGCGGCTGGCGCTGCGATCCGAGGCGCTGACCCTGGCGAGCAGCCGGCCGGGCGGCTTTGATGCGCTGGGCTGGGAGGCCGCTGGCCCGCGAGCCCCCGGCCCGGGCGAGGTCGAAATCGACGTGCGTGCCGCCGGCCTCAACTTTCGCGATGTGATGTGGGCGATGGGGCTGCTGCCCGAAGAGGCGCTGATCGACGGCTTTGCCGGCGCCGGCTACGGGCTCGAATGCGCCGGCATCGTCCGCGCCGTCGGACCGGGGGTCGAGGGCTTGTCCTTGGGCGACCGGGTCATGGCCCTGGCGCCGGCGGCGCTCGGCACGCGGGTGGTGACGCCGGCCGCTGCGGTCGTGCCGATCCCGGCCGAGACGAGCTTTGCCGCGGCCGCGGGACTGCCGGTCGCCTTTATCACCGCGATCTATGCGCTCGGGCATCTGGCGCAGCTCGCCCAAGGCGAGCATGTCCTGATCCATGCCGCTGCCGGCGGCGTCGGGCTGGCCGCGATCCAATACGCCAAGCACCGCGGCGCTGTCGTCATCGCCACCGCCGGGTCCGATGTCAAACGAGCGTTTCTGCGGCTGTCCGGCGCCGACCATGTGCTCGATTCGCGCGACCCGGGCTTTGCCGACGGGGTGCGCGAAATCACCCGCGGGCAGGGGGTCGACGTCGTGCTGAACTCGCTGAGCGGCGAGGCGATGGAGCGCAGCCTCGAAGCGCTCAAGCCGTTCGGGCGCTTTCTCGAGCTCGGCAAGCGCGACTTTTACCTCAATCGCCGCCTGCATCTGCGCCCGCTGCGCCAGAACCTCTCGTATTTCGCGATCGATGTCGACCAGCTGCCGCTGCGCCGCCCGGCGCTCGCCCGATCGTTGCTTGCCGAAATCTCGAGGCTGCTTGCCGAGGACGCGATCCGGCCGCTGGCGCACCGGGTGTTCCGCTTCTCCGAGATCCAGGACGCCTTTCGCCTGATGCAGGCGTCGGGCCACATCGGCAAGCTCGTCCTGGTCCCCGACCGCGATGCCGCATTGCCGCTGCGCACGCCCCCCGATTTCGCGGCGCGGCGCGACGGTACTTATCTGGTGACCGGCGGGCTCGACGGGTTCGGCTTCGAAGCCGCGCGCTGGCTCGTCGCCCACGGCGCCGGTTCGATAGCACTGCTCGGCCGCCGCGGATGGGAGACGCCCGGATGCGCGGCGCGAGTCGCAGAGCTCGTAGCGGCCGGCGCCGAGGTTCGGATCTATCAGGGCGACGTCGCCGATCGCGTCAGCCTGGCGGCGATACTCGAAGAGATCCGGGCGGCGCAGCCGCCATTGCGCGGGGTGGTCCACGCGGCCTCGGCGATTGACGACCGGCTCGCCGGCGATATCGACCCCGGCGGCGCCGAGCTGATCCTGCGGCCAAAGCTCGGCGGCGCGCTCGCCCTCGACCTGTTGACGCGCGATGATCCGTTGGAGCTGTTTTGGCTGTTCTCCTCGGCGACGACATTGCTCGGCGCCCCGGGCCAGGGCGCCTATGTGGCGGCGAATGCGGCGCTCGAGGCGCTCGCCCGTCAGCGCCGCGCCGCGGGCCGACCGGCGCTCGCCATCGCATGGGGTCCGATCGAGGATGCCGGCTATTTGGCGAGCCGGCCCGAAATCCGCGGCGCGCTGGCGCGGCGGCTGGGCGCCAGGCCGATCCCCGCCGCCCAGGCCCTGGCGGGTCTGCCGGCGATGATCGCCAGCGGTTTGCCGGTGGTTGGCTGCGCCGAAGCCGATTGGACGCAGGCCCGGCGCTTGCTGCCGGTATTGGCGACCCCGCTGTTTTCAGAGCTCCGCGCCAAGGCCGGCTCGCCGGCCGAAGACGAGGCCTTTGCCGACCGGCTGGCCGAGATGGACCCGCAAGCGGCGCTCGATCTGCTGCGCACCGTCGTCGGCGAGGAGGCGGCGCGGATTCTGCGCCTGCCGGCCGACGGGGTCCAGCCGCTGCGTCCGCTGTCGCAGATGGGCATGGATTCGCTGATGGCGGTCGAGCTTCGCCTCGCCCTCGAAAGCCGGCTCGGCATCGATCTGCCGCTGATGTCCTTGGCCGAGGGAACGAGCGTCAGCTCGATCGCGGCGCGGCTCGCCGGCGCGCTCGGCGCCAGGGCAAAGAACGCCGAAATCGTCGCACTGGTGGCGCGCTACGAGGGCGGCGGAGAAGGCGGCGAGGCCGACGCAGAAGCTGCCGCGGCCGCCATGCCGCAGCCGAAACCGGTTGCGGCGGAATAGCCCGATGGCCACCGGGCGAAACATTTTCGGACTGTCGCCGCAGGCCAAAGCGCGCCTGTTGGAAAAGGTCTCGGCGGCGCCGGTGCGGGCGGGGCGTGCCGGCCGCGGCGCTGCACCGGCAGTCGCCGAGCCGGCCTCGCGGCTTGCGGTGGCCGAGCTCGAAGGGTTCCGCGAAATCCGCATGATCCGCGAGGCAGCGGCCTTTCTCGGGATCGCCGATCCGTTTTTCCGGGTGCATCAGGGCATCGCCGGGGCCGAAACGGTGATCGACGGCGAAACCTACATCAACTTCGCCTCGTACAATTATGCGGGGCTCAACGGCCACCCGGACATTGCCGCGGCGGCGAAGGCGGCGATCGATCGCTACGGCACCTCGGTCTCGGCGAGCCGCCCGGTCTCCGGCGAACGGCCGGTTCACCGCGAGCTGGAACAGGCGCTGGCGCGACTGCACGGCGCCGAGGACAGCATCGTCTTCGTCGGCGGCCATTCGACCAACGTCACCGTCATCGGGCACCTGCTCGGGCGCGACGACGTCATCGTCCACGATGCGCTGATCCACAACAGCATCGTCCAGGGGGCGGTGCTGTCCGGGGCGCGGCGGGTCCCGTTCGCCCATCTCGATCACCAGGCCGCCGACCGGCTCCTCGGCGAGGCGCGCTCGCGCAACGGGCATGCGCTGCTGGTCGTCGAAGGCCATTACAGCATGGACGGCGACATCCCCGATCTGCCGGCCTTCATTGCCGTCGCCCGGCGCCATCGCGCCTGGCTGATGGTCGACGAGGCGCATGCGCTGGGGGTGCTGGGGCCGCGCGGCTTTGGCATCGCTGACCATTTCGGCGTCGATCCGGGCGAGGTCGACATCTGGATGGGGACCCTGAGCAAGAGCTTGGTTTCGTGCGGCGGCTACATTGCCGGGCGGGCCGATCTGATCGACTATCTGAAGCTGGTGGCGCCGGGCTTCGTGTTCTCGGTCGGGATGGCCCCGGCGGCGGCGGCGGCGGCGCTCGCGGCACTCGAAATCCTGGAGCGCGAGCCGGAGCGGGTGCGCCGGGTCAACGAGCGCGGGGCGCTGTTTTTAGGGCTCGCGCGCGAGGCCGGGCTCGATGTCGGCGGCTCGGTCGGGGCGGCCATCGTGCCGATCATCACCGGCGGCTCGATCCGCGCCGCGCGGCTGGCGCAGGCGATGTTCCGGCGCGGGGTCAACGTCCAGCCGATCCTCTACCCGGCGGTGCCGGAGCGGGCCGCGCGGCTGAGGTTTTTCCTGACCGCCGAGCATGGCGAAGACCAGGTCCGCCAGAGCGTGCGCATCCTGCTGGAGGAGAGCCGCCGGCTGCCCTCCGAAACCAGGGACCTGGCCGCGATCGCCCGCCATCTCGGCACCTTGGCGTTTTCCTCACGTTAGCGCCGGCCCCGGCGCAATGCTCGGCGGCGATGATTTGGGCGACGTCAATTATCGGGTCCTGGCCTCGGCCGCGATTTGCGCGATCAGCCCGTCGACCGCGGCGAAATGGTCGGCCCAGCCGGTTGCCGTCCAGCCGTCGAGGCGGGCCAGCTGCCGCTGCCGCCGCGGCGAGTCGTCGAGCTGATAGTCGAGGATCGCCTCGCGCCAGCCGCGGGCGTCGAGCGGATCGAGATATTCCGCAACCTCGCCGCCGTTTTCGCGCAATGCGGCAAGATCGCTGCACAGCACCGGCACGCCCAGGCCCAGAGCCTCGATCATCGGAAACCCGAAGCCCTCGGCGAAGGACGGCAACAGCAGCGCGCGCGCGCCGATCAGCAGGCGGGTCATCTCGCTGTCGGCCAGATGATTGCGCTCGATGACGAGCCCGCGCAGCGCCGGACAGCGGTCGAGCATGTCGATGGCGCTACCGGTTTCCCAGCCGCGCTGGCCGATCAGCACCAGGCGGGGGGCGAGCGCGCCCCGTTCCGCGGCCAGCTGGCGCCACAGATTGAGCAGCAGCAGGTGGTTCTTGCGCGGCTCGATCGTGCCGATGCAGACAAAATAGGGTGAACCGGGCATCGGCGGGCCATCCAGGGGCGCCTGCGGCAAGTCGATGCCGAACGGCGCCACCAGCACCGGCGGGGCGCGGCCGCCGCGATCGAGATGCGGCTGGAGCGCGTCGCCGGTCGCGGCCGAGCCGACGATTATCGCGTCCGCCAGCGCAGCGGCGGTCTCGATCCGCCGGCGATGCCGCAAATCCTGGCCAGGGCGGGCGTATTCGGGAAACTCCATCGGGATCAGATCGTGGATCAGGCAGACAAAGCTCGCCCCGCTGCGCCGCTTGAGCCGGGCGATCAGCCGGCGGCGCTCGAGATGATGGTGCGACACCAGCAGATAGACCGGCCGGTCGGCGGCTGGCGCCGGCGCATGGAGCGCCGACAGGCGAGGCCGCAACGGCTCGAACGGCAATTGCCGCGCCAGCCGGCGCACTTGCCGCCGATGCGTCGAGGTTTGCGCAGCACCGCGCCACATCGCGGCGAGTGCGACGACATAGGCCTCGGCCACCGGCCGCGGCAATATCCCCAGCCCGCCCCACGGCGTCGTCGCGGCGAAGCGCAGCGGCAGATCCGACGCGATCAGATGCTCGGCATAGGCGAGCTCGACCCGGTCGATGCCGGTCGGCGTGCCGCGCCTGGCGCGCGACAGCAGGCGCGAAACGTCAAAGACGATCACCGGCCCCGGCTTGCTAAAATCCCCGCGAGGCTGATCAGGCACCGTGCTCGAGATAGTCCTTGATGCCGGCCTCGAGCGAATGAAACGCACCGGCAAAGCCGGTGGCGCGCAACTTGCTCACATCCGCCTGGGTAAAATACTGGTATTGCCCGCGCAATATCTCCGGGGTGTCGACAAAGCGCAGGTCGGGCCGGCAGCCCAGCTGCGCGCCGACAATCTCGACGAGGTCGAGAAAGCTGCGCGCCGCGCCGCTGCCGACGTTGAACAAGCCGTTGACGGTGGGGTTGTCCAGCAGCCAGCGCACGACCGCGACGCAATCCTTGACATAGACGAAATCGCGAAGCTGGCCGCCGTCGCGGTAGCGCGGGTCATGCGAGCGGAACAGGTTGACCGGCTCGCCGGCCCTGATCGCCGGCGCCAGCTTGCTGGCCATCGACTGCATCGGGCCCTTGTGGCTCTCGTTTGCGCCATAGACATTAAAGAATTTGAGACCGGCCCATTGCGGCGGCACCGGCATCCCGCGCTCGACATCGTCGATGACGCGGCGATCGACCAGGTGCTTGCTCCAGCCATAGGCGTTGAGCGGGTGCAGTGCGGCCAGAGCGGCCGGGCTCTGGTCGTCGACAAACCCGGCGCCGCCGTCGCCATAGGTGGCCGCCGACGAGGCATAGACGAACCGCGTCCGGTTCTCCACGCACCACTGCCACAGATCGAGGGTCAGACGCACATTGACGGCAACGTAGCGATCGATGTCGGGCTCGGTGGTGGTCGAAATCGCCGCCATATGGACGATTGCCGCGACCTCTGCGCGATGACGCTCGAGCCATTCGAACAGCGCTTCCGGCCGGACCAGGTCATAAACCGGCGCCGCCGCAATGTGTCGCCATTTGGCGCCCGACCGCAACAGGTCGCAGACGGTGATCCGCCGCCCCGCCGCGGCCAGATCGACGACGATGTGCGACCCGATGAACCCCGCGCCGCCGGTCACTACGATCACATCGTCACCCCGCAACTCCTCGATTGTCCGGCATCAGCCGCGGCTGCGCCCGGCCGGTACCGCGACCGGGCGATGGCGCGCCGGCAGACGCCGCCAAGGCCGGCGATCTCTCGGTTTGAGACTACCCGAGGCGGGAGTACGCAGGCAAACCCGGTTATCGGCGCTGCGACCCGAAGGGCGCAGATGCGGCCGATCGCGCCGCGGCTAGACCACCTGCAGTTGGGTCGCGATCAGGCGCGAGGCGTAGACGCCGAGCCATCCGGCCGGATCGAGCCAGCTCTTTTCGTCGCGAGGCGGCCGGATCGCGCGAATATGGGCGTTGGTGATCTCGCACAATTCCTTGATCGGGTGCGGCGGGTCGAACTCGGTCGACCAGAAAAAGCGCACCGTACCCGACCCTTCATGCTTGGCGATGAGGCAGTTCGGAGCGCCGCCAGCCCGATTATAGAGGCCGACCGCCGAATAGCTTTCCTGATGGCTGACGACCATGATGCCTTCGGTCCCGGGAAAAGCGTATTTCATCGCCGAAAACCAGCGGCAAAGCATCGGCAGCTCGGTCTCGGTGAATTCGTAGCGGTTCGGCGTGGTAAAGCACGATCCGTCCGCCGATGCCGGCGGCCCCTGCGGCCTCGGCGGAAAAGCCACGATGTTCGAGTGTTCGGACGCTTGTTCCACCTTGCCCCCGCTTCCCAGGCCACGTCGCCGCGGCCAAGCCCCCGCTTCCACCCCGTCCCCGCGCCGTGGCGTGCCGCTCGCGGTTCCCGTTACCGCAGAGCAGCGAACCGATACCGCGCATTACCGCCGACTACTGCCCGATCAGCGATCGATACAGGGCGTGGTCCAGGTTCGACTAGAAGCAATACTATCGGTCGCTTGGTCCGAGTCAATCGAGCCAAGCCCGGTCGGGGGTTTTTGAGCGCAGCCGTGACCATAGGGCAACAGTGGCAGAAAAGCGACAGTTTGTTAAACCTTCGGTATTGCGGATCGGCCGCAAATCCCGTCGCAGCACCCCGGTTTGGTGCTGTGCAAGCGAAGCCGCGTATCGGACTTGACCGCTAAAGCCGGTTCTGTTAACGCTCCTTGGATGACATTCGAGCGTGAGCAGCTTCGACTTACTGTCGCGGCGTCCTGACGGGCGCTGGCACGGCTGCCTTCGTTCCCGGCGAGGGAACCTCTTCCGCTCGGTCTCCCAAATGTCTCCAGTCAAGATAATCGACGATTTTACCTGCGACAGCCTTTTGCCTGCGGGCGCTTCAGGGTCTCTCCCGCTGCGACTTAGCGGCGGCCGGCGCTGACCGATCTCCGCCGGCCCTAAGGCCTTGATACCGATCGCCCGGCCGCCGAAGCGGCGGCCATTCCGCGCCCAAGGAGTTTTCGATGTCCGAGATGCCGATCCATAAATACCGCCCGTTTGCCCCGATCGATCTGCCCGACCGGCGCTGGCCGGCGCGGGTCGTCGACCGCGCCCCCTTATGGTGCAGCGTCGATCTGCGCGACGGCAACCAGGCGCTGGTCGAGCCGATGGGGCCCGAGCGCAAGCGCCGCATGTTCGACCTGTTGGTCAAGCTCGGCTTCACGGAGATCGAGGTCGGGTTTCCGGCCGCCTCCGAGACCGATTTCGCCTTTGTCCGCGAGCTGATCGAAGCGGATCTGGTGCCCGAGGACGTTACCATCCAGGTGCTGACCCAGGCCCGCCCCGAGCTGATCGAGCGCAGCTTTGCCGCGATCCGCGGCGCCCGGCGAGCGATCATGCACCTCTACAACTCGACCTCGACCTTGCAGCGCCGGGTGGTTTTCGGCCTCGACAAGAGCGGCATCGTCGACATCGCGGTCAATGGCGCGCGGCTGATCCGCGACTTGGCCGCCGCGATGCCGGAAACCCAGGTGCTCTATCAATACTCGCCCGAGAGCTTCACCGGGACCGAGCTCGATTTCGCGGTCGAGATCTGCGAGGCGGTGATGGATGTGTGGCAGCCGACCCCAGCCAAAAAGACCATCCTCAATCTGCCGGCGACGGTCGAGATGGCCACCCCCAACGTCTATGCCGACCAGATCGAATGGTTCGGCCGCAATATCCGCGACCGCGACAGCATCGTGTTGAGCCTGCACCCGCACAACGACCGCGGCACCGCGGTGGCGGCGACCGAGCTCGGGGTCATGGCCGGCGCCGACCGGGTCGAGGGCACGCTCTTTGGCAATGGCGAGCGCACCGGCAATGTCGACATCATGACGCTTGCCTTGAACCTGTTCAGCCAGGGGATCGACCCCGGTCTCGTCATCACCGACATCGACGAGATCGTGCGCACCGTCGAGCACTGCAATCAATTGCCGGTGCATCCGCGCCACCCCTATGCCGGCGAGCTGGTCTACACCGCATTTTCCGGCTCGCACCAGGATGCGATCAAGAAGGGCTTTGACGCTTTGGCCAAGCGCAACGACGCACTGTGGGAGGTGCCCTACCTGCCGATCGACCCCAAGGATCTCGGCCGCAGCTACGAGGCGGTGATCCGGGTCAACAGCCAGTCCGGCAAGGGCGGGGTGGCCTATGTGCTGCAGGCCGATCACGGGCTCGACCTGCCGCGCGGGCTGCAGGTCGAGTTTTCAAAGGTCGTGCAGGAGGTCGCCGACCGCACCGGCAAGGAATTGACCAGCGCCGATATCTGGTCCTTGTTCCAGGCGACCTATCTGGGTGGCGAGGCGATCGAGCTGGTCGATTACAGCATCTTCCCCGAGCCGCGCGCGCCCGAGCAGCGCCGCATCGCCGCGACCGTCGTCGTCGACGGCGCCGAGCGCCGGATCGAGGGCGTCGGCAACGGCCCGATCGATGCCTTTGTCGACGCGCTGCGCGGCCAATGCGGGATCGAGCTCTGCGTCGCCGACTACCGCGAGCACGCGATCGGCGCCGGGGCCGACGCCCGGGCCACCGCCTACGTCCAGGTCCGCGACGCTAGCGAAGCCGGCCTTTACGGGGTCGGCATCGACGCCAACATCGTCACCGCCTCGCTCAAAGCCGTCGCCAGCGCCGCCAACCGGCTGGTCAGGACATAGAAGCGGCGGCCCCGACAACGCCCTCTGCCGGTCGCCGAATGAAATTCGCGGTGCTGCAGTTTTTCAGCTGGCCCGACCGGCGGGTCGATCTGGCAACGGTCTATGCCCGCGCGCTCGAGCGGATCGAGATCATGGACCGCAACGCCTACGACGCGGTGTGGCTCGCCGAGCACCATTTTTCGAGCTTCAGCGTGTGTCCCTCGGTGCATATGGTGGGCGTGCTGGCGGCCGCCCGCACCCGCCGGCTGCGCATCGGCACCGGGGTGTCGTTGGCGTCCTTTTACCATCCGCTGCGGCTCGCCGAGGAGGTGGCGCTGCTCGACCAGCTATCCGGCGGCCGGGTCAATTGGGGGGCGGGCCGCGGTTTCGCCCGGGTCGAGTTCGAAGCCTTTGGCGTGCCGGCGGCGGAGAGTACCAGCCGGTTTCGCGAAACCGTCGAGATCGTCCTCAAGGCCTGGACCAACGAGCGGCTGAATTTTGCGGGCGAGCATTTCCGCTTTGCCGATGTCGAGGTCTTGCCCAAACCGGCGCAGCGCCCGCACCCGCCGGTGTGGCTGGCGGCGAGCTCCGAGGCGGCGATCGAGTGGGCCGCCGGGCGCGGCTTTTCGATCCTGATGGACCCGCATTCCTCGGCCGTCGAGATCGACCGCAAGCGCCGCTTCTATGCCGAGCGGCTGGCCGCGGCGGGGTTTTCGGACGCCGGCCGCGACATTCCGGTGACGCGGCTGGTGGCGCTCGGCCGCACCGCGGGGGAGGCCGCGGCGGTCGCCGGCAACGGCGCCCGATGGATCGTCCAATCCTATCTCGGCGCCCGGCACCGCCCGGTCTTGCAGCAGAATTTCACTCCCGAGGATGTCGACCCGGTCCGCCGTTACCTCGACGAGGTGATCCTGCACGGCACGCCCGCGGCGGTGGTCGATCAGATCCTGCGGCTGCGCGACGAGATCGGGCTCGACTATCTGCTGTGCGCCCCGCTCAGCCACCAGACTTTTATGATGCTGACCGAGGAGGTGCTGCCCCGCCTCGCGTGAGCGGCTTAGCCGAGCTCGACGCGGGTCAGCGAGGGTTCCAGCGGACCTTCGCCCGGCGTCGCGACGGCGAGGCGGATATGCGGGAGCGGGGAGAACTCGGCGAGCCGCCAACGGGTCGGGATGCCGAGCTCCGCCGGGATCAGCCCGTGGCCGCCATCGGGGTCGACGGCGAAACGCTGCGGCTCGATGCGCAGCCCGTGCCCGGTGGCTTTGACGATCGCCTCCTTCAAGGTCCAGATCCGGAAAAACATCTCGGTGCGGCGCGGCGGCGGCAATTTGCCGAGCAGCAGTCGCTCCGAGGGCGTGTACCAGCGCGCGGCGATCGCGGCCGCTTCGACCGGGCGGCGGATGTCCTCGGCGTCGATGCCGACCGGTGCGCCGTGCCGGACAGCGCAGGCGGCAAACCCGCGCGTGTGGGTGAGATTGAACGACGGCGCCGTCCGATTGCCGGCCAGCGGCAAAAGCTCCGGCCGGCCGAGCGCGCTGCGGGTGAATCGCGGCTCCTCGCCGAGCACCGCCCGCAGCACCCGCCGCAGCATCGCATGCGCGGCGATATAGGTGGCCCGGTCGCTGTCGAAAGCGAATGCCCCCGCGTGGCGCGCTTCGTCCTCCGGCAATTCGGCGGTCAGACGCTGGATCGCGGCACGATCGAGGTCCTCGGGCGTGGTCCAGTAGACAAGCGGCTGCGGCAGTCGGCTACCGGGCCGAGCATCGCGGGTTGATGCCGGGGCGGCGCTGTGCTGGGATGGGGGCATCGACATGGCGGAGGACGAACGATGACCATCAAGGTTGGCGACAAGGTGCCGTCGGCGACATTGCGCTATATGGGTCCGGACGGGGTCCAGGCGGTCACCACCGAGGACTTTTTCCGCGGCAAGAAAGTGGCGCTGTTCGGGGTTCCCGGCGCGTTTACCCGGACCTGCTCGCAGCGGCACCTGCCGGGCTACGTCACCCGTGCCGACGAGCTCAAGGCCAAGGGCGTCGACACGATCGCCTGCATCGCGGTCAACGACCAGTTCGTCATGGACGCCTGGGGCAAGGAGCACGGGGCCGGCGGCAAGGTTGTCATGCTCGGCGACGGCAGCGGCGATTTTGTCAAGGCGATCGGGCTCGAGCTCGACCGCGTCAAGGAAGGCATGGGGGTGCGCACCCAGCGCTATTCGATGCTGGTCGATAACGGCGTGGTCAAGGCATTGAATGTCGAGCAGCCCGGGCAATTCGACGTCTCCAGCGCCGAGGCGATGCTGAAGGCGCTATAGTTTGCGGCGAGCGGCCCTGATCCCGGCCCTGGTCGCTGTCGGTGCGGCGTTCGTCGCCGGCGGGTGGGCGCAGCCGGCCCCGGCGCGGCAGATAATGCCGAACTGGGGCGATCTGGTGCTGCCGCCGCCGATCAATCCGACGACGCCGGCCGAGAGCCTGGTCATACCCGACCACCGCCTGCCCTTGGCCGCCGATCCGGACCGCGACGGGCGCCAGGGCTGCGCCCCGGCATGGCCCTGCCGGCTGCGGCTGTTCGGGGTCATCGACAAGAATGGCGGCGTCGGGCTGGAGGGCACCGCGCTGACCTGGTGAGCGCGGCCAAGGCTATGCGGCGAAGATCTGTTCGGCGACATAGGGACTGAGCGCCATGGGCGACCTCGACCCCATCCCCTACCCCGATGCGCAATTGCGCGCGATCCTCGAACGGGTGCGCACGATCGCCATGGTCGGGGCCTCGTCGAACTGGAACCGGCCCAGCTACTTCGTCATGAAGTATCTGCAGAACAAGGGCTACCGGGTCATCCCGGTCAACCCCGGCATCGCCGGCGAGACCCTGCTCGGGGAAAAGGTCTACGCCAATCTGCGCGACATTCCGGAGCCGGTCGAGATGGTCGACATGTTCCGCGCCGCGCGCGAGGCGCCGGCGGTGGTCGCGGACGCGATCGCGATCGGCGCCAAAGTGGTGTGGATGCAGCTCGGCATCCGCAACGACGCGGCCGCGGCGACGGCCGAGGCGGCCGGCATCGAAGTCGTGATGAACCGCTGCCCGAAGATCGAGTTCGGCCGGCTCGGCGGTGAATTGTCGTGGAGCGGGGTCAACAGCGGCATCATCAGGAACCGCCCGCCCGAGCCGCCGCTCGCCCGGCGCGCCAAGCAACGGCCGCCGGCCTCGCCCAACATGGTCCACGGCTTCGAGACCCGCGCGGTCCATGCCGGCGCCGCCCCCGACCCGGTGACCGGGGCGCGCTCGACCCCGATCTACCAGACCGCGGCCTATGTGTTCGACGATGTCGACCACGCCGCCGGGCTCTTCAACCTGCATAACTTTGGATATATTTATGCGCGGCTCAACAACCCGACCGTGTCGGTGCTCGAAGAGCGGGTGGCGAGCCTCGAAGACGGCCGCGCCGCGGTTGCCGCCGCGTCGGGCCATGCCGCGCAATTCCTGATCTTTTTCACGTTGATGGAGCCCGGCGACGAGTTTCTCGCCTCGCGCAATCTTTATGGCGGCTCGCTGACCCAGTTCGGGCTGTCGTTCAAGAAGCTCGGCTGGAAGTGCGGTTTCGTCGATCCGGCCGATCCGGAGAATTTCCGCCGCGCTTTGACCCCGCGCACGAAGGCGATCTTTGTCGAGAACCTGGCCAATCCGGGCGGCATCGTCGTCGACATCGAAAAGGTGGCGGCGGTCGCGCACGACGCCGGCATCCCGCTGATCGTCGACAACACGCTCGCCACCCCTTATCTGTGCCGGCCGTTCGAATGGGGGGCGGACATCGTCTGCCACTCGACGACCAAGTTTCTCTCCGGCCACGGCCATGCGCTCGGCGGCATCGTCGTCGAGAGCGGCCGGTTCGACTGGGCGCAAGGCGGTCGTTTTCCGTCACTGACCGACCCGGAGCCGGCCTATCACGGGCTAAAATTCTACGAGAATTTCGGCGATTTCGCGTTCACCACCAAGGCGCGCGCGGTGGCGTTGCGCGATTTCGGCCCGACCCTGTCGCCGATGAACGCGTTTCTGACCCTGACCGGCATCGAGACCCTGCATGTCCGCATGGACCGGCACGTCGAGAATGCCGGCAAGGTCGCCGCGTTTCTGGCCGCCCATCCGCG
>DASYNW010000005.1:0-3350 GCA_036008325.1 Allostellaceae bacterium | reverse complement strand
CTCGGCGGCACGGTGCTGATCGACCGCAAAAAGCAGCTCGCCCTCGGCAGCCACTGGCAACGCCTGGCCGGCATGACCTCGAACCTGCCGTTCGCCGCGCTCGCCGCCGGCCGGACCCGGCTGCGCTGGCGCGATATCGGGTGGTTGCGGCCGCTCGCGGCATTGCTGCTCTACGCCGTCCTCTATTCGGCGCATCCGATCTTCGCCGGCGTGCCGGTGATGGCTCCGTGGATGGCGCACGGCTAGACTGGCGCGGTTTGCGCCAATTCGCTCGCGATCAAGGAGATAAGCCATGTTGCTGCCGCTCGGCGGACGCCGCCTCTACTACGATCTGGTTGGTCCCGAGGACGGCCCGGTCGCGTGCATCACCCATTCGCTCGCTTCCGATGGCGGCAGCTGGGCCGAGCAGGTGCCGGCGTTGCTCGATGTCGGGTTTCGCGTGCTGCGGCTCGACATGCGCGGCCATGGCGGCAGCGACCCGGTTGCCGGCGACTACACGATGAAACAGCTCGCCGGCGACGTCGCGGCGGTGCTCGACGCGCTCGGCTTCGCGCGGGTGCATTATATCGGGCTGTCGATCGGCGGCATGATCGGCCAGGCCTTCGCCCTCGAGCATGGCCACAGGCTGATCTCGGCCTTGTGGTGCGACACCTTGCCGGCAAGCCCGCCCGGTGCGGCCGGCGTCTGGGGGCCGCGGATGGCGGCGGTGCGCGAAGCCAATTCGCTGGCGCCGATCGCCGATGCGAGCATGGACCGCTATCTGAGCCCGGCCTTCCAGGCCAAGAACCCCGGCCGCTGGAAGCAGCTGCGCGACACGGTGGTCGGCACCACGCCCGCCGGCTATCTCGGCTGCTCGGCGGCGATCCTCGACTTCGATTTTACCGCGCGGCTGCCCGCGTTGCGGCTGCCGGTTCTGGTCGTCTGCGGCGAAGAGGACGCCGGCACGCCGGCCGCAGAAAACCGCCGCCTCGCCAGCCTCGTCCCCGGCGCCCGCTACGAGGAGATCGCCGGCATGCGCCACTTCCCCAACGTCGAAGCGCCGGACGCGTTCAACCGCATCATGCTCGGCTGGCTCGACGCGCAGCGCGGGTCGCGCTAGGCTGCACGCCGATCAGCGTCCCGGGACTGCGGCGATCCAGGACGCCATCTGCCGCACGACAGCGCCCTCGATGCCGAGATAGCCGTGCGGTGACAATGCCTCGCACGGATCGCCCCTGATCGCCCTGCTGGATACCAAGATCACCTGCTCGCGCGGCGAATTGACCATCGCATTCGCCAGAGTTTGCGCGTCGGCCGGCGGGCTTGCCGAGCAGGTGTCGCCGCTATTGGCGACGACCAGCGCCGGCACCGTGATCGCACTGAGCCCGACATCAGATGCTGTCTCGCCGGATCGGTTGGCCCGCGTCACCGACGAGGTCAGCACCACTCCGGCAACCTTGGTGCCGAGATGGGCCGCGCCGTTTGCCGCGGCGGTCGAGCCCTGGCTAGTGCCGACCAGCCAGACCGGCACGTTGGCCCGCGAGCGGGCGAAATCCACCGCCGCGCCGAGCGCCTGCACATAAGCGGGGGTCGAGCGCCGGCCCAGCAGCGAGGCATTGTTCGGCGAACCGAGGATCACTGCGTTGATTCCGTATACCGTCCACATCGAGTTGGTGCGGATCAGGAAATTCTGGTTGCGGCTGTTGCCGGCGCCGTCGATCGACACGACGCCCTCACCGCCGGCGAGCAGGATCACCGTCGCTCGACCATCGGGCGCCGGGAGGAAAGCTGCCCGCTCTGTCCCCATCGGGGTCGGCAAGTCGGCGACGACCGCTTGGGCATAGGCGTTTGCCGACAGCAATATGAAGACGGCGAGCGCGCACAGCAGCATGACCTATCTCCCGTTGCGCCTTGCCCCGAGGCGGAGGCGCAGCGCGTTGAGCTTGATGAAGCCTTCGGCGTCGCGCTGGTCGTAGACCGCGTCTTCCTCGAAGGTGACGTGGGCCTGGCTGTAGAGGCTCTTCGGCGATTTCCGGCCGACGACTGTGACCGAGCCTTTGTACAGCTTGAGGCGGACGACGCCTTCGACATTCTCTTGGCTATTGTCGATCAAGGCCTGCAGCATCGCCCGCTCGGGCGAGAACCAGAAGCCGTTGTAAATCAGCTCGGCATAGCGCGGCATCAGCTCGTCTTTCAGGTGCGCGGCGCCGCGGTCGAGGCAGAGGCTCTCGATGCCGCGATGCGCCGCCAGCAGGATCGTGCCGCCCGGCGTCTCATAGACCCCGCGCGATTTCATCCCGACATACCGGTTCTCGACCAGATCGAGCCGGCCGATCCCGTGCTTTCCGCCGAGCTCGTTGAGCCGGGTCAGCAATGCCGCCGGCGACAGCCTCTCGCCGTCCACCGCCACCGGGTCGCCGCGGGCAAAGGCGACCTCGACATATTGCGGCGCATCGGGTGCGGCCTCGGGAGCGATTGTGCGGCTGAACACGAACTCCTCGGGCTCGGCCCACGGGTCTTCGAGCGCCTTCCCTTCGGCCGAGACGTGCAACAGGTTGGCGTCGACCGAAAACGGCGCCTCGCCGCGCTTGTCGCGGGCGATCGGGATCTGGTGCTGGTCGGCGTAGTCGAGCAGGCGGGTGCGCGAGGTCAAATCCCATTCGCGCCACGGGGCAATGACCCTGATGTCGGGGGCCAGCGCGTAATAGCCGAGCTCGAAGCGGACCTGGTCGTTGCCCTTGCCGGTGGCCCCGTGGGCAACGGCGTCGGCGCCGACCATCCGCGCAATCTCGATCTGGCGCTTGGCGATCAGCGGCCGGGCGATCGAAGTGCCGAGCAGGTAGGCGCCTTCATAGAGCGCGTTGGCGCGGAACATCGGAAAGACGAAATCGCCCACGAACTCCTCGCGCAGATCGTCGACGAAGATTTGCGCCGCACCGAGCAGCTCGGCCTTGCGGCGCGCCGGCTCCAATTCCTCGCCCTGGCCCAGATCGGCGGTGAAGGTCACGACCTCGCAGCGATAGGTCTGTTGCAGCCAGCGCAGGATCACCGAGGTGTCGAGCCCGCCCGAATAGGCCAGCACCACCTTCTTCACCGCATCGGACATCGTCGTGTTCCCTTTTGCTCCCCGATCCACAGGCATTATCCTCGGCTTCTAAAGAGGGAGAGAAGCATGTTTGGCTGGACGAGAATACTTTTGACGATTGCGGTTTGCATGTCGGCGACACCGGTCGTCGCGCAGGCTCCCACGCCGACGACGACGGCATTCGACGGCACCTATGTCGGTGTGTCGCGGGCTTTGGAGGGCACGATGCTCAATAATCGACCCGATGCCCGCCGCTCGCGTAACCGGGGCCGCTGACGATTGTCGG
>DASYNW010000004.1:0-10316 GCA_036008325.1 Allostellaceae bacterium | reverse complement strand
AGGAAATTGCGGCCGATGATCATCGGCTCGGTTTCCGGGTGATTGATGTTGTTGGGGATGATCGCCCGGCCGCGGGCAATCTCGTCGCGGACGAATTCCGGGGTCACGTGATCCGGGATCGAGGCGCCGAACGATTCGCCGTCGACGGCGCCGTCGCGCCGCAGCTGGTCGCGGCCGAGATTTTCGCGGATCGCGACATATTCCATCTCCGGGGTGACGATCCCGCGCCGGGCATAGGCGAGCTGCGTCGGCGCCGCCCCGGCCTTGGCGCGCAGCACCTGGCGCCCGCCGCGGTCGAACAGCGAGACCGCGCTGGCTTCCCCGCTGCGCAGCCCGTTATCCTCGGGCCTGACATCGCGGCCCTGGTAGAATTCGACGTCGCCGCGGGCCACGATCCACGGTTTGCGCAGCTCGGGCAGACCCTTCTGGATGTCGGTCGCCGCCGCCGGGTCGGAGTAGAGGCCCGAGGTGTCGTAGGCACGCACCGCCCCTTCGCCGGATGACGGTTCGAGGTCGATCTCGCGCATCGCCACCGCGATGTCGGGATAGAGCCGCCCCGGCGTATGAACCTTGCGCGAGGCCGCGAACGGCCCGGTGGTGACCCGCAGCTCCTCGACCTTGGGCATGAGCTTCGCGGGTGAAAGTGGAGCGGAATCGGGCATCGTCGATCTCCGTGGCACCGGTTGAACGGAGATCCGGAGGTAACCCGCGAAGAGGAGGTCGGCCGCAGCCGAATGGTTCCTGTCCCTACGCCGGCACGACCCGGATCAGGTTCGAAGGGTTTGCGCGCCCCACCGGCGGCATCTCAGCCCCTGACGGGGCACCCCTTGGACCGGGCGGATTATCCGCAGAGTGTCACGCGCTCGTCAAGGTCCGCGCGCGCCGGGCTCGCGTTGCAACAGCATGGCGATGCCGGACCGAGCCCCGGTTTCGCGCCGGCAAGATCTGTTCTAGGTTCCGCCGGTTGATAGTAGCGGGATCGGATATGGCCGTGCGGTTGCATTGGGGCGGCAGGCAAGTAGGCGCCATCATCCTTGGCGCGTTGCTGATGGCCGGTGGCGGCGCCAGCAGCGTCTTTGGCCAGACCGTATCGCCGGGCGGCGACGCGGCGGCGTCGCCCTGGACCGGGCCGTGGATCGGGGTCGCGGCGCTCGGCGGCTGGAGCACCAACGCGACCAGCGAGTTCGTCGCCCGGACCGGTGCTGCGTTCCACAGTTTCGACACCTTGGGGGCCGGCGGCGGCGGTCTGGCGAGCTTCGGCTACGATTGGCAGCTGCAAGCGAACAAAGTGACTGTCGGCATCGTCGGCGACATCGGCTTTCTGCATGATCCGGGCGGCCAGGTTTTTCGCACGACGACGAACTTGACCGGATCGGGCGGGGTACGGCTGGGCTTTGCCGCCAGCCCGGCGCTGCTGCTTTACGCGCAGAGCGGCATCGCCTTTGCCGATGAGGCGGTCACGATCGATCTCGGCGGACCGCCGATGCAACTGAACCGCTTCACCCCCGGCATTGCCGTCGGCGCCGGCGGCGAGTACGTGATCGCTGCCGGCCGGCGCGCGCCGATCGGCAAAACCCTATCGCTGTTCACGGAGTTTGAGCATGTATGGTGGGCTGCCGACACGATCGACATGCCGGCGGCGGCGCCGGGGCTCGATTTCCAATGGCGGCGCCAGAGCAACCTCGTCGAAGCTGGCGCGCGGGTCCATTTTTGATCGATGCCGCGACAGCCGGTCGCCCAGCTCATTGTCGGATTGCGATCGTGCTGCCGGGTCCGAGGAGCGGCACGAGGCCGATCATCACGTCCCGTTCGACCGCGATGCAGCCGGCGGTCGGCGAAAAGTCGGGCCGGGCGATGTGCAGGAAGATGGCGCTGCCGGCGCCGGGGACGTTATCGCCTGACTTGACGCGAAAATCTGGGTGCCGATCGCGCTCGGTCAATCCCTTTCTGTGGGAGCCGATCATCGTCAGCATCCTGTTGTGCTGGGCCTTTCCGGTATTGGTCGTGCTCGGTGCGGTGATATTAGTTGCATTCAGAGCGCGCCTACTGCGGTGGCGCTGAACTGGGGATTAGACAACTGCCGAGTAATCCAAACCCATCCGCAGGGCCGCCAGCATTGACCACAGGCGGCATATTGCTCAGGCTTTCCGCAATCGGCGTCGTGATCTTGGCCGTCATCGGTTGCTTCGCCTATGTCGGCGGGTGGCTGACGCCGGGCCGTCTGACGCCGGCGCGATTCGTCGACAAGTTCGAGCAGGTTTTCGGCCTTCACCCCGGTTTCCGCCGCAACCATGCCAAAGGCGTGTGCATCGCCGGCTACTTCGACGGCAACGGCCGAGCGGTTCGTCTTTCGAGAGCCGACATCTTCAACGCCGTGCATGTGCCGGTGATCGGCCGTTTCTCGTTGGCCGGCGGCGATCCGTACGCCGCCGACGGACCCGGAGCGGTGCGGGGCATGGGTCTGAGTTTCAGCCTCCCCGATGGCGAGGAGTGGCGGACCGCGATGGTCGACCTACCGGTGTTCACGGTCAGAACCGCGCAGGGTTTCTATGAACAATTGGCGGCGTCGCAGCCCGATCCGGCGACCGGCCAGCCCGACCCGGCCAGGTTGAAGGCCTTTCTCGCCGCCCATCCGGAAACCGCCCGGGCGATGGGAATCATCAAGAGCCAGCCGTTTTCGTCCGGGTTTGCCAACGCCACCTTCAACAGCCTTGACGCCTTTCGGTTTGTAAATGCGGCGGGCATGCCGACACCGGTGCGCTGGTCGATGGTGCCGGTGCAGCCGTTCCAGCCCGAGCCGGCGGCCGGAGCACAGTCGCAGGATAAGAATTACCTGTTTGATGCGGTCATCACCGCGATCGAGCGCGGACCATTGCAGTGGCACCTGATCGTCACCGTTGGTCAGCCCAGCGATCCGACCAACGATGCGACGATCCCGTGGCCGGCGAATCGCGAGCGGATCGACGCCGGAACCCTGACGATCAACCATGTCGGGGGCGAAGCGCCGGGCAACTGCCGCGATATCAATTTCGACCCGCTGGTTCTGCCCTCCGGAATTGCGCGGTCCGATGATCCATTGCTCAGCCCGCGCTCGGCGGTCTATTCGCGGTCGTTTACGCGGCGAGCCGGCGAGCAGAAGCAGCCAAGCGCGGTAAGAGTTCCGGACACCGGCGGAGGATCATGAGCATGGCGCGTCAGCGGCAATTCACCGTGCTGTCGCGGGTCCTGCACTGGACGATGGCGGTGTTGGTCGTGGCCATGTTGTTGATCGGCGTCGGCATGGTCGCCTCGCTAGGCAATTATCATCTGCTGGTCTCGATCCACAAGCCGTTGGGCATCCTGATCCTGATCCTGGTGGCAATCCGGCTGGTCAACCGGTTGCTCAACCCCGCGCCGCCATTGCCCGATCACATGCCGGCCTGGCAGCGCCTTGCGGCCAAGGGATCGCACGTCGCGCTGTACCTGCTGATGTTCGCCTTGCCGCTGGTCGGCTGGGCGATGTTGTCGGCGGCGGACTATCCGATCGTGCTGTATGGATCGCTACACCTGCCGGCTATTCTGCCGCATGACGCCATGCTCTATGCGGGGCTGCGAAAGACGCACACGGTTCTCGCCTTTCTGCTGTTCGCGACCTTCATCGCCCATCTCGGCGCCGCCTTATTGCATGCGCTGATCCATCGCGACGGCGTGTTCGACAGCATGGCGCCGTGGAAAGCCCGGACCACCGACGCAGTCGCCGAGCGCGTCCGAAACTAGCCGCGGATCGCGATCATGCTGCCGGGTCCGAGGAATGGCATCAGGTGGATCAGAACGTCCGGTGCGACCGCGATGCAGCCGGCGGTCGGCGAGAAATCGGGCCGGGCGACGTGCAGGAAGATGGCGCTGCCGGCGCCGGGGACGACCGGGCCCATGTTGTAGCCGATCACCACCAGCAGGTCGTAAACCGCCTCGTCGAGCCACATCGGCTCGCTATGGGCGGGGTAGGGCAGGGCGGCAAGCCGGTTGTAGTTGGGGTCGGTCGGGTCGTCGACCCAGGCGTCCCGCGGCGACAAGGCCCGCATCGGCAGGCCCGAATGGGGGAGGGTCATTCGATCCGCCCGATAGAACCCCGAGACTAGCGGATAGCTGCCGGCAGGGGTGGCGCCGTCGCCCTCCTTCTTGACCGCTGCGACGCCGGTGCGGCCGACCGCAGCCCTGGCGTTGCCGCCTGGCCAAAGCAGCCGGCCGTCCCGGTACTCGAGGTCTTGATAGCGCGCCATAGCCGCTTTGGCCAAACCCGCCGCCGAAAACACCGCCGGCAGTGCGAGCAAGGCTCTGCGGGCGATCGGCATCCTCAATACATGTGCTGGCCGCCATTGATCGACAGAGTCGAGCCGGTGATGAAATCGGCGTCGTCGGCGACCAGGAACAACACGGTGCGAGCGATGTCTTCGGCCTTGCCGAGGCGGCCGGCCGGGATGCGGGCGATGATCTTTTCCAGCACCTCAGGGGGCACGGCGCGCACCATCTCGGTGTCGACATAGCCGGGCGCCACCGCGTTGACGGTGATGCCGCGGGCCGCGCCCTCCTGCGCCAACGCCTTGGTAAAGCCGTGGATGCCCGATTTGGCGGCGGCGTAGTTGACCTGGCCGTATTGCCCGGCCTGGCCGTTGACCGAGCCGATATTGACGATGCGGCCAAAGCCGCGCGCCCGCATCCCTTCGATCACCGCCCTCGACATGTTGAAGCACGAGGCGAGGTTCGTCTGGATCACCGCGTCCCACTGCTCGAAGCTCATCCGGTGCATCGTCGCGTCGCGGGTGATGCCGGCATTGTTGATCAGGATCTCGACCGGCCCGAGCGCCGCCTCGATCGTCTTCACCCCCGCGCCGCACGCCGCAAAATCGGCGACATCGAACTTGAACGCCGGAATGCCGGTTTCGGCTTTCAGCTGCTGCGCCGCCGTGTCGTTGCCGGCATAGGTCGCCGCCACCCGGTGACCCGCATTCGCCAGCGCTGTCGAGATCGCCCGGCCGATGCCGCGGGTTCCGCCGGTGACCACCGCCACCCTCGCCATGCGCTCCTCCCGATGATTTTGCTCTCCGGCGCTAATCGCGCTCGAGGCACATAGCAATTCCCATGCCGCCGCCGATGCACAGGGTCGCCAGCCCCTTCCTTGCGTCGCGGCGCTGCATCTCGTAGAGCAAGGTGATCAGCACCCGCGCCCCGGATGCGCCGATGGGATGGCCGAGCGCGATGGCGCCGCCGTTGACGTTGACCTTGTCGACATTCCAGCCGAGGTCCTTGTTGACCGCGCAGGCCTGGGCGGCGAACGCCTCGTTGGCCTCGACGAGATCGAGGTCGTCGGCGCTCCAACCGGCTTTTTTTAGCGCCAAGCGGCTCGCCGGGATTGGCCCCGAGCCCATGATCGCCGGGTCGACACCGGCGGTCGCCCACGAGACGATGCGCGCCAGCGGCCGCACCCCGCGTTTGGCCGCCATCTCGGCCGTCATCAGCACCACCGCCGCCGCCCCGTCATTGATGCCCGAGGCGTTGCCGGCGGTGACCGTGCCGTTCTTGTCAAAGGCCGGGCGCAGCTTGGCCAGCACCTCGAAGGTGGTGCCGTGCTTGGGATGCTCGTCAGTGTCGACGATGGTTTCGCCGCGCCGGCCGGCAATCTTGACCGGGACGATCTCGTCGTTGAACCGGCCGGCCTTTTGCGCCGCCTCGGCCTTGCTCTGCGACGCCGCGGCGAACCTGTCCTGCTGCTCGCGGGTGATCTGCCAGCGCTGGGCGACGTTTTCGGCGGTGTTGCCCATGTGATAGCCATTAAAGATGTCCCACAGACCGTCGCGGATCATCGTGTCGACCAGCTCGGCGTCGCCCATCTTGACGCCGTTCCTCAGGTGGATGCAGTGCGGCGCCTGGCTCATGCTCTCCTGTCCGCCGGCGACGACGATCTCAGAGTCGCCGTTGCGGATCGCCTGCCAGCCGAGGGCCACGGTGCGCAGCCCGGAGCCGCACAGCTGGTTGACCCCGTAAGCGGTGACCTCGAACGGGATGCCGGCGGCGACCGCCGCCTGGCGCGCCGGGTTCTGGCCTTCGCCGGCGGCGAGGATCTGGCCCATGACGACTTCGGAAACCTCCTTGGGATCGACCTCGGCGCGGCGCAGCGCCTCGACGATCGCGACCTCGCCCAGCTTGTGCGCCGGCAGGCTGGCGAGCCCGCCGTTGAAGGCGCCGACCGGGGTGCGGGCGGCGCCGGCAATGACGATGTCGGTCATCGGGGTCTCCTCATGAACTTTCAGGCGTTATGTGGGCAGGTTTCCGAGAATGTAGAAGTCCGTTCGCATCGAGTCCACCGCCGCCGGGCTTCTGGCCGGCGCGGATCAGCGGCGGCCGCTGGTTTGATGAGGCGATCGCGCCCGAATCGCTGTATTGTCGCGGCGGGGAAGGGTTTCTCCATGGGAGACGGTGCGCGCATGAACACCCCGCACAGAGAAAAGCCCGACGGCAGCAAGCCGGTCGTCGTCAAGAAATACGCCAACCGCAGGCTCTACAACACTGCGACCAGCAGCTACGTCACCCTCGACGACCTTGCCAAGCTGATCAAGGAAGGCGGCGACTTTGTCGCGCACGATGCGAAGACCGGCGAGGACATCACCCGCTCGGTGCTGACCCAGATCATCGTCGAGCAGGAGCAGAAGGGGCAGAACCTGCTGCCGATCAGCTTTCTGCGGCAGCTGATCGGATTTTACGGCGACAGCGTGCAGTTCCTGGTGCCGGGCTATCTCGAGCAGGCGATGATCGCGTTCGGCCGCAACCAGGAGCAGATGCGCAAGAGCCTGCAAGCGACTTTCGGCATATTCCCGTTCGGACAGTTCGAGGAGATGGGCAAGCAGAACATGGCGCTGTTCCAGCGCGCGCTTAAAATGCTGACCCCCTACGGCGCCGAGGAGAGGCCGCCGTCGGCCGATGCCGGAGCGACGGCGGCGTCGCCGGGCGAGGACCCGCGGCTGAAGCGGCTCGAGGCGCAGATCGACGCGCTGACCCGGCAGCTCGAGACCCTGGGCCGGGATCGCGGCGGCGACCACCCGCCACCCAAGCCGGAATGAGTGTCGCCGCCAAGATTTGCGGCCTGTCGAGCGAGGCCGCGGTGGCCGCCGCCGTTGCCGGCGGGGCGGCCTATCTCGGCTTTGTCTTTTACCCGCCGAGCCCGCGGGCGGTGAGCGCCGACCAGGCCGCTCGCCTGTGCGCTGGAGTGCCGGCCGGGATCGCCCGGGTCGGCCTCTTTGTCGATGCCGAAGACGAGGCGATCGCCGCCGTCCTCGCCACGGCGCCGCTCGATATCCTGCAGTTCCATGGCAGCGAGAGTCCGCCGCGGGTGGCCGAGGCGCGGGCGCGGTTCGGCCTGCGGGTGATCAAGGCGGTCGCCATCGCCAAGCCGCAGGATGTATGCGCGGCGGCGCCGTATGACGGGGTCGCCGATCTGCTGCTGTTCGATGCGAAGCCGCCGCGCCGGGTGGACGCGCTGCCCGGCGGCAACGGCCTGGCGTTCGATTGGGGGCTGATCGCCGGGCGCAAGTGGCGGCGGCCGTGGATGCTGTCGGGCGGGCTCACCGCCGAACTGCTGCCCGAGGCGGTGCGGGTTTCCGGCGCGGCCTGCGTCGACGTTTCCTCGGGCGTTGAGCGCCGCCCCGGCGAAAAGGACCCCGCCAGGATCCGCACTTTCCTCGCCGCCGCCCGCGCGCTTTAGCGGATCAAATTAGACGGGCAGTGCACAAGCTTAGTCCACTTCCGCGAGGAGAGCAGAGTTTGGTGCCCTTTGAGATCGCGGGCGGCCGAGAAGCCTCATGACCCGCCGGGCCTCGTCGCTGCCCGCGCGATCAACTCGTCCATCCTCGACAGGAAGAGCTCAAGAAGGGGAGATGTGTTGGCTTTGTGATAGCCCAGAACCAAATCGATCGAGGGCGCCGCTCCAGCAAGCGGCCGGCTGACGACCGACCAGGTGAGGAAATTGCGGGCAAAGTCGGGCAACAGCGCCAGCCCGCCGGTCGAGGCGACGAGTGATATTGCCATCGAGAGATATTCAACCCGGTGCGCCGGTTGTAGCTCGATGCCCGCTCGCCTGAAGTAGTCTTCGATCAGCGAGCGCAACACCGGCGCCTGATCCGCCATGCCGATGAACTTCTCCCCCACGAAATCCAGCGGCCGGATCGCGTCTTGCGACACCAGCGGGTGATCGCTTGGCAAAACGACGATCACGGGTTCCCTAATCAGAAGCTTGTAGACGAGATCAGGGTGGTGCTCCTCAGCTCTCATGAAGGCCGCGTCCAACTTCCCGGTGGCAACGCCCTCGGCGAGTTGTGGCGAGTGCTTGCTGGAAATCGCGACCTCAATCTTCGGCAGCTCGTCCCGAAGAACGTGCATCACTGCGGGAAGCCATTGCGGCTCGCACCCGCTCAGAAATCCTAGCGCCAACGTCCTCTGCTCCGGGTGAGCAGCGCGCCGGGCAGCGGACCCTGCGGCCTCGACCTGGGCCAGCGCGAGCCGCGCATGGTCGAGAAACACGCGGCCGGCGGCGGTCAGCTCGATCCCGCGAACGCTGCGAACGAGAAGCCGAGCCCCGACCTCGTTTTCAAGATCGCGGATTTGCCGGCTGAGGGAAGGCTGCGCCGTGTGCAGCCGGCGCTCGGCCGCCAGCGTCACGCTGCCTTCCTCGGCGACGGCAACAAAATAGCGCAGATGGCGTAGCTCCATGAGGGGCTTCCATGCCTGCTCGGTATGGAGCCGACCGTACAAAGTCTTTTTCGGCGATGCGAGAGACACCTAAATCCGCTCCGAAAACAAGCCAAGCCGGTCAAAATCCCCGGACCAGATCCACCCGATCTCGGTCGAACGCAACTCCAGCCGAATCGTCGTTTCGGTCGCGGGCCGCGTCGTCGCCGACACCCGCGAAGCGCTGACGCTCAGCGAGGCGCATTATCCGGCGGTCCAGTACATCCCGCTCAAGGATGTCGATATGACGCTGCTGGTGCGGTCAGACCGCACCACCTACTGCCCCTACAAAGGGGGACGCCTCCTATTTCAGCATCCCGGTGGGCGGCGAGCGCTCGATCGACGCAGTGTGGGCGTACGAGACCCCTTACCCAGCCGTCGCCGGCATCAAGGATCATGTGGCCTTCTACCCGGACCGGGTCGATGCGATCGAAATCCGATCATGAAAGACCGCGCCCACGACCCCTAAACGCCAAAGCACCGACCAAAGTTTTTCGATGCGGTCGAGGAAAGTCGGGGCGTGGGTCAGGCCCGATCGTCGGCTTTTTCGCCTCGGACGACGCGTGGCGGACCACCGGAGAAACCGTCCGGGTAGACGGCGGCGCAAAGCTTTGACCGCACGGCCCGGCGGCGAATTTCCGCCGTGGGGTCGACGTGCATGGCGTCTCCTGGCTGACGCACCGCAAAAGCGGGCGCCGAATGGGTCGCCTCGCCGTTGCAACGCGAGGGATACCGAGGGTCGCGGCCGTGCTTTTGTCCGTGCCCTGATCGGCCCGATGGTGCATGTTCCGGGCATGACGCAGGTTCCGAACAGTTTCCGCGGCGGCCCTGACGAGCGCGGCCATTTCGGCATTTATGGCGGGCGGTTTGTCGCCGAGACCTTGATGCCGCTGGTGCTGGCGGTCGAGGCGGCCTATGGCGCGGCGCGCGCCGACCCGGCCTTCCAGGCCGAGCTCGATTATTATCTCGAACATTACGTCGGGCGGCCGAGCCCATTGTATTTCGCCGAGCGGTTGACCCGGCATTTCGGCGGCGCCAAGCTTTATCTGAAGCGCGACGAGCTCAATCATACCGGCGCGCACAAGATCAACAATGTGCTGGGGCAAATCCTGCTGGCGCGGCGGATGGGCAAACGCCGGATCATCGCCGAGACCGGGGCCGGCCAGCATGGCGTCGCGACGGCGACCGCTTGCGCGCTCTTCGACCTGCCATGCGTCGTCTATATGGGCGCCACCGACATCGAGCGGCAAAAGCCCAACGTCTTCCGCATGAAGCTGTTGGGCGCCGAGGTCGTGCCGGTGCATTCGGGGACGGCGACCCTGAAGGACGCGATGAACGAGGCGTTGCGCGACTGGGTCGCCCATGTCGACGACACGTTTTACGTGATCGGCACGGTCGCGGGGCCTCATCCCTACCCTGCGATGGTGCGCGATTTCCAGTCGGTAATCGGCAACGAGACGCGCGAACAGCTGCACCAGGCCGAGGGCCGGCTGCCCGATACGCTCGTCGCCTGTATCGGCGGCGGCTCGAATGCGATGGGGCTGTTCCACCCGTTTCTC
>DASYNW010000003.1:0-19291 GCA_036008325.1 Allostellaceae bacterium | reverse complement strand
TTGGCAAATCTCGGGAGCCGGTGTCGTGCGACCTCCAGGCTGAGGCGCGTCTTGCCGATGCCGCCGGCGCCGGTCAGGGTGACCAGCCGATGCGCGGCGGCAAGGCTCCGGATCGCGCCAAGATCGTCGTCCCGGCCGATCAGCTCCGACACCGGCTCCGGGAGATTGGTCGGCGACGGCGCCGAGGCAGGGTCGGCCTCAGCTGTAGACGGGACAGCGGGGCGTCAGCGCTCGCCGCGAGAATGCGGACCTCGCCAGCGAGCTGGTAGCCGCGTCCGGCGACCGTCCGGATGAGCGATTTATCGCGGCGGGACCGCGCCCAGCCGGCGCTTGCGGCAAGGGGTGCTTCGCCGCCCGCACGTTGCGCCGGCCCGCTGCCGCGGCTAGTCTCAAGGGGTCGGTGCCGCGCCTTGCGGCCGCCGGCGTCGGAGGGGTGGCCGAGCGGTTGAAGGCGCACGCCTGGAAAGTGTGTAGACGGTGATGAATCGTCTCGCGGGTTCGAATCCCGCCCCCTCCGCCATTATTTCGATAATTATTCAATAAACTCAATAATATAAAGTTAGAAATCTCAACCGTTACCCATAATAACACCCACGGATGGTCTGTGATGTGCATGGACTTTGGGAGAGGATCTTGGACGCTCCGCCCCTACCCGAGTGGCGAGCTTCTCTCGACAAACCATCTCCACCTTCTCGCCCGAACCCGAAGTAGGATGGAGCCAGTAGAGAGGGAGGAAGCACGCCATGAGCGGGACCCCACGAGTGGCGATCGTGACCGGTGCGGCGGGCGGCATCGGCAGGGCAATGACGCAGGGCTTGCTGGCGGCGGGCACCCGGGTTGCCGGAGTCGATCGCGACCCTGATCCGCTAGAGGCGCTTGCGACGAGCGCCCGTGAGCAGGGAAGGTCCGCCGAGTTGATCACCATCCAGACCGATCTGACCACGGACACGGCCGCCGACGAGATTACCGGAGCGACCCGTGCCCGGTTCGGCCGCATCGATATCTTGATCAACAATGCCGGGATCGGCCCCGGTGCAATCCGTGCGGATAGCTGGGAGCGCCCACTCAAGTTTTGGGAGGTCACACCTGATCAGTGGCGCCGTTTCGTCGCCGTCCATACGACAGCCCCGCTGGCGCTCACGAACGCGGTCGTGCCCGAGATGATGCGCCAGGGCTGGGGCCGCATCGTCAATGTCACGACCAGCCTCGGGACAATGTTGCACGCTGGCTACCCGACTTACGGCCCATCCAAGGCCGCGCTGGAAGCGCTCAGCGCGATTATGGCAAAGGACCTCGACGGCACCGGAGTGACCGTCAACGTTCTGGTTCCGGGCGGGATCACCAACACGCCGATGATCGCCGACAACGCGGGCTTCGCTCGCGCTGGGATGATCCAACCGGAAATCATGGCGCCGCCTCTCGTCTGGCTCGTTTCCGATGCCGCAGGCAATGTGACGGGGCGGCGGTTTCTTGCCATCCGTTGGGACAGCACGCTTCCGCCCGAACAAGCGGCCGAGAAGGCTGGCGCCGCGGTCGCCTGGACCAGCATCGCGACGATGCCGATCCGGCCGAGCCGCGGCTAGCCGGTCGGGCGAACAGACCCTGCCGCCGACGTTCTCCCGGCCGAGCGGCTATCCCCGCCGTTTGTGCTTCGGCTTAATGGCGCCGAGGAAGGACGTCGGTGTTTGGGTCAGCACTGCATCAATTCGATGCTCACACCGTCGGGTGCGGCGACATAGCACAGCAAACTCCCACCAACCCCTTTCTTCAATTCGACCGGGAAGCTCACGCCCTTTGCCCGCAGCTCGTCGCAAAACGCTCTAAGGTCGCCCCGGTACATGAAGCCGAAATGGTCGATCCCACGCGCGTCGTGGCTGGAAAAGTCGGCGAATTGGCGGATCGGCCTGGCGGCGACCGGAGCCTCGCCCAGCCGTTGACTGCGAATGAGGATTGTCATGCCGCCGAGATCGATGAAAATTTGAGGGGCACCGCGTGCTATCGTATTGGCGGTGATCGTGGCGCCGAACATCTCGACGTACCACTTCGCCGCGGTTTCCGGATCTTGGCTGATGATGTGAACATGGTCGAATTTGAAGGCGGAATTGCTCATGGCTCCTCTCCTGTCTGCGAGATCGTCAGGGTTTGACTGGCTCACCGGCCGGGCAAGCCCGCTTCAGCGAGTGTAACGCGCGCCATGATCCCCTCTGCCGACAAAATCGTCATTTGCTTCGCCCACGTTGCCTATCGGCTCCAGGAGCGGTTCTCGGTACTCGAGACCGGCGTCGACAGCTTCGCGGTCCCAGACCCCGAGACCTTGATGAAGCGCGTCGGCGAGGCCGACGTTTTGGTGATCTCCGGCCTGTGGCAGAACCAGCTTCTCGAGCAGACGAAAAGGCTCCGCTTCATCCAGTCGATCGGCGCCGGCACCGACCAATTCCCGCGCGTAGAGCTGGCAAGCCGCGGCATCCGGTTAGCGAGTGCCCGTGGGGTCAATGCTCGCGCGGTCGCCGAGCACGCGATCGCGCTGATGCTTGCATTGAACCGCCGTCTTCCCGAGGCCCGCGACAACCAACGCAAGCGCATCTGGCGGGGTATGATCGGCGATCTTTCCCAACGGGAGGACGAGCTCAGCGGCAAGACGCTCCTTGTCATCGGCTTGGGCGACATCGGCGGACGACTGGCCCAACTGGCCAAGGCCTTCGATATGCGCGTCGTCGGTTTACGCCGCCATCCGGGTTTCGGATGCGGTGCAGCGGATGCGGTGCACGCCATGGACGAGCTTAACTTGCTTCTGCCCTATGCCGATTTCGTCGCCCTTACCTGTCCGCTGACCGCCGAAACCGAGAACCTTATCGACGCCGAGGCGCTCAGCCGGATGAAGCCGACCGCCCATCTGGTGAATGTCGCGCGCGGGCGGGTCGTTGATGAGGCGGCGCTGATCGAGGCGCTTGCCACGCGTCGCATCGCGGGTGCCGGCATTGATGTGACGGCAGAAGAACCGCTGGCGCCGAGTTCGCCGCTTTGGGCGATGGAGCATGTTCTGATCACGCCCCACACCGCGGGCGAGACCCGACGTTATGAGGACAACGTCATCGAGATCCTGCTCGACAATCTGGGGCGTCTGTGGCGTGGCGAAACCCAATTGCGCAACCAGATTGTCTGAGGCTTTCGCCCAACAGCCCTCCCCTTTGGCCGCCGCCCGAGGCCGACATCCGCGCCTTCGAGCCTCAACGCTTGTTTGCCATCGCAGCCATAGAAGATCGCACGCTTTTCAGTTCGCGTGCAGGATAGTGAGATTGTCGGATCGAACGCGGCCCTCAATCGACAGCGAGGTCGTCAAAGGGAGAAGGTCGGATGGGCAGGCTAGACGGAAAAGTGGCGATCGTAACGGGCGCGGCACGAGGCCTCGGCCGGGCATATGCCAAGAGGCTCGCCGGGCTCGGTGCCAAGCTGGCGGTCGCCGACATCGACTTGCGTTCGTACGAGGAGTTCGAGACCGAGGCACAGGGTATGACCGGCGAAACTACTGTCGCCGAGATCGAGGCGTCGGGCGGGACTGCGTTGGGGATCGAGGTTGATGTCCGTGATAACACGGCAGTCGAAGCGATGCTGGCACGGATCCTCCGGGAGTGGGGGCGGGTTGACGTGCTGGTGGCCAATGCCGGTGGTGGCCGTGGTCGGCCGATGGACACCAAGGCGAGTTCCCTCGACCCGGCGCTGTTGCACCTCGTCACCGAGATGAACCTGTTCGGGACTGTCTATAGCTGCAATGCGGTTGCCCCTATCATGAAGCAGCAACGCTTCGGGAAGATCATCACGGTGAGCTCGATAGCTGGTACGGCACCATCCGCTGATGGCGGGTACGCTCATTACGGAGCAGCGAAGGCCGCCATCGCCCATTACACGAGATATCTGGCGCAGGACCTCGGGCCATTCGGGATCACCGCAAACTGTATCGCCCCTGGTGTGATCGCAACCGGGCGAATCATGGCGACGGTCATTCCGGGCAGCAGCCAGAGCAACCGCGATCGGGCTGAGTTGGTTGCCCTCCGGCGTCTTGGGACGGTCGAGGATTGCGCCAAGGTGGTCGAGTTTTTGGCGACCGACCTGTCAGATTATGTGACCGGAGCCGTGATCCCGATCGACGGCGGCCTGGTGCGGGGATAGGTATCGCCCGACTCGGCGGTCGTGGATGACGCCGCCGACCCGATCCGATCTCGTTGAACCGCAGCGACAATTTTAGGCGACCCGTACCCATTCGGCGGGAACCGGCTGCGCCCGCTGGTCCGCTACCAGTTGTCAGCGGCGGGCCTGCTCCTCGGGGCTGATGGAAGCCGGGTCCTCGCGGAACTCCGGACCCATCGCCATTGCCTTCTTGACCGCTGGGCCTTCTTGACCGCTGGGCCTTCTTGACCGCTGGGCGCTCGCCGATCTCCTCGAGCCAGCGTTTCACGTTCGGGAACTCGTCGATGTCGATTTTCCGGGTCGCCCAGCTCGATGCCCACGGATAGCAGATCGCATGCCTGGCTCGACGAGAAATGGGGTGCCGACGGCTGGTCCTGGACTCCCTCGGGCATGCGTGCCGAACGATGCCGTATCGATCTATTTCCTCGATGCCGCTCTTTCCGACGCTTTCGTGTCGCGCTGGTGCGCCGTCCCCCGGCCGGAGCCATTCGGCGGCATATACGAGGTGCGGACCGACGAGTTGGCACAGCGAGCGGCAACGCCGCCTCGGACACAGTGGGGTGTTCGGGCCCGGTGAGAGCCTGTTTTGACATTGACCCGGCCTAGCGTCTTGCCCGAACGCGCCGGAGCGCCCAGTGTTTGACTCCGAATGACCAATACGATCGAACTGGCGCCTGCGGGCGAACGCCTGGAGCCCGGCGCAGCCGAGCCGCCGGATCAGGCGAAAAAGGCGCGGCTGCTGCGCAAGGCCATCGCGTTGGCACGGGAAGCCGGGGCACGGGAAGGCGGGGCGCGGGAATCCGGGGCGCGGGAATCCGGCGGCCCGGCCACTGCCGAGCAGGTGATCGGCCTATTTTATCAGCATGTGGCGCCGGCTGATGTCGCCGAGCGCAGCCCGCGCGATCTGGCCGGTGCGGCGCTGTCGCTGTTTCGTTTCGCCGGCCGCCGCCGTCCCGGCCAGGCCAAGATCCGGGTCTACAACCCCGAGCCGGCGGCCGACGGCTGGTCGTCGCCGCACACCATCGTCGAGATCGTCAACGACGACATGCCGTTTCTCGTCGATTCGGCGACCGCGGCGATCAATGCCGGCGACCGGGTCGTCCACCTGGTGATCCATCCGATCGTCGAGGCCGAGCGCGACCCGGGCGGCCGGCTGCGTCTGATTCGCGAACCCGACGCCCCGGGGCCGCGCGACCCCCCGGGGCTGCGCGAATCATGGATGCAGATCGAGATCACCCGCGAGCCCGATCCGGCGAACCTCGCCCGGTTGACCCAGACGATGGCGAGCGTTCTTGCCGATGTCCGTGTCGCGGTCGGCGATTGGCAGCCGATGCGGGAGACCCTGCGCGCGCTGCTCGACGAGCTGCCGGGACCGCCTGCGGCGCCGGCGCCGCAGGCCGAGCTCGCCGAAACTCAGGATTTCCTGCGCTGGCTCGACGACGACAACTTCACCTTTCTCGGCTACCGCGAATACGATTTCGCCGGCGCCGCCGAGCCGGCGCGACCCGCATTGGGGATCCTGCGCGACCGCGACTATCCGATCTTCGGCGGGTTGCGCGATCTGTCGTCGCTGCCGCCCGAGGTGCAGGATTTTCTGCGCCGCCGCGAATTGCTGGTCGTCACCAAATCGAACCTGCGCGCCACCGTTCACCGCACCGCGCATATGGACGCGATCGGCCTGCGCCGATTCGGCGCCGGCGGCGAGGTCGTCGGCATTCGGCTGTTTCTCGGGCTGTTCACCTCGCTCGCCTACAGCCGCAGCCCGCGCTCGATCCCGCTGTTGCGGCTCAAGGTGCGCCATATCGTCGCCCGCGCCGGGTTGTCGCCGACTGGCCATGACGGCAAGGCCTTGCTGCACATTCTCGACGCCCTGCCGCGCGACGAGCTGTTTCAAGGCAGCGAAGACCAGCTGTTCGAGACCGCGATCGGCATCCTCAACCTGCAGGAGCGCCAGCGCATCGCCTTGTTCGTGCGCCGCGACCCGCTCGAACGGTTTGTGTCCTGCCTCGTCTATGTGCCGCGCGAGCGCTACGACAGCGCTCTGCGCCGGCGCTTTGCGACGATCCTCGAAGAGGCTTTTGCCGGCCGGCTTTCGGCCTATTACACCCATCTCGACGATTGGGTGCTGGCCCGCATCCAGTTTGTCATCCACACCACCCGCGGTGCGGTGCCGGCGGTCGACGTCGCGGCGCTCGAACGGCAATTGGCCGAGGCCGGGCACAGCTGGTCGGACCGGCTTCAGGAGGCGGCCGAGGCCGAATTCGGCGAGGCCGAGGCGCAGGCCCGGCTGCGCCGGCTGAAGCCCTACCCGCTCGCCTACCAGGCGCTGACCGAACCGGTCCAGGCGATCGCCGACCTGCCGCGGATCGAGCGGGTGCTGGCCGGCTCGCCGCTCGAAGTCTCCCTGCATCCGATCGCCGGCGGCGGCCGCCCGGGGTTGCGGCTCTATCGGGGCGCCGAGCCGGTAGCGCTCTCGGACGTGCTGCCGATGCTGGAAAACCTCGGGCTGCGCGTCGTCGCCGAAGAGCCGTTCCGGATCGACGCCATCGACGGCGCCGCGGTCTGGGTGCATGAGTTCCAGCTCGCCGGCCCCGTTGCCGCGACCGCGGTGTCCGCCGCGGTCGGCGGCCGCTTCGAGGAGGCGCTGGGCGCGGTGTGGACGGGCCGCGTCGAGAACGACCGCCTCAATCGCCTGGTGCTGGCCGCCGGCCTCGGGGCCCGCCAGGTGACGATCCTGCGCCTCTACGCCAAGATCCTACGGCAGGCCGGGGCGGCGTTCAGCCAGGCCTATATGGAAGACGCGCTCGCCGCCCATCCCGACATCGCCGCGCGCCTGGTGCGGCTGTTTGAGATCCGCTTTGATCCGGTGGCCGCGGCGGCCGAGCGGGAGCCGGCGGCGTTGGGCGAGGTGCAGGCGATCGAGCGCGCGCTCGACCGGGTCGCCAGCCTCGACGAGGACCGCATCCTGCGCAGCTTTCTGGGCCTCGTGCTCAACAGCGTGCGGACCAACTACTTCCAGAGGCTGCCGTCGGGTGCGCCCAAGCCCTATCTCGCGGTCAAGCTCGCCAGCGGCGCGATCGACTTGTTGCCGCGGCCGCGGCCGTTGTTCGAGATCTATGTCTACGGCCCGCGGATGGAGGGCGTGCACATGCGCGCCGGCAAGGTCGCCCGCGGCGGCATCCGCTGGTCCGATCGCAAGGAGGATTTCCGCACCGAGATCCTCGGGCTGATGAAGGCGCAGACGGTCAAGAACGCGGTCATCGTGCCGGTCGGGTCGAAGGGCGGGTTCGTCGTCAAACGGCCGCCCGATCTGCGCGATCAGCCTGAGGTGCGCGACCAAACCGGGGCCGAGGGCGTCGAGTGCTACAAGATCCTGATCCGCGGCCTGCTCGACCTGACCGACAACATCGCGGCCGATAGTGCGGCGGGTCACACGATCGTGCCGCCGCCCGATGTCGTGCGCCACGACGGCGACGACCCCTACCTGGTGGTCGCGGCCGACAAGGGCACCGCGGCTTTCTCCAACTATGCCAACGCGCTCGCCGAGGAATACGGGTTCTGGCTCGGCGACGCCTTTGCCTCGGGCGGCTCGGCCGGCTTCGACCACAAGGCGCTGGGGATCACCGCGCGCGGCGCCTGGGAACTGGTCAAGCGCCATTTCCGCGAGCTCGGGCGCAGCATCGAGACCGGCAGCATCGAGACCGACGGGGTGAGCGTGGTCGGGGTCGGCGACATGTCGGGCGACGTGTTCGGCAACGGCATGCTGATGTCGCGCCGGCTGCGGCTCATCGCCGCCTTCGATCACCGCCATGTCTTTGTCGATCCCGACCCCGATCCCGCGCGCAGCTATGCCGAGCGCCAGCGCCTGTTCCGGCTGCCGCGATCGAGCTGGGCCGATTACGACCGGGCGCTGATCTCGGAAGGCGGCGGCGTCTTCGAGCGCGGCGCCAAGTCGGTCGCGATCAGCGCGCAGATGCAGCATCTCTTGGCCATCGAGGCCGACCATCTGACCCCGGCCGAGCTGATCCGCCATTTGCTGATAGCCCCGGTCGATCTCTTATGGTTCGGCGGGATCGGCACCTACGTCAAAGCGCCGGGCGAGAGCCATGCCGAGGTCGGCGACCGCGCCAATGATGCGCTGCGCATTGACGCCGACGAGGTCCGGGCGAAGATCGTCGGCGAGGGCGCCAATCTCGGGGTGACCCAGCGCGGGCGGGTCGCCTATGCCCTCAAAGGCGGCCGCATCGATACCGACGCGATTGACAATTCGGCCGGGGTCGACACCTCCGACCACGAAGTCAACCTGAAGATCCTGATCGACCGGGCGATCGCCGCGGGCGCGCTCGCGGCCGGAGAACGCGAGCCGCTGCTGCACGGCATGGCCGAGGACGTCGCGGCCATGGTGTTGCGCGACAATTATTTGCAGGGCGAGGCCTTGTCGGTGGCCGAAGCGCGCGGCGCCGCGGCACTCGACCGCCAGACGCGGCTGATCCGCGATCTCGAACGCTCGGGCCGGCTCGATCGCGCGCTCGAATTCCTGCCCGACGACGAGACCCTCGCCGCCCGCGCCGCGCATCGCCAGGGGCTGGTGCGGCCCGAGCTCGCGATATTGCTGGCCTATGCCAAGATGGCGCTCGACGATGAGCTGGTCGCCTCCGACCTGCCCGAGACGCCGGAGCTGGAGCCGGAGTTGCGCGGCTATTTTCCGGCGGCGTTGCGCGACCGGCTCGGGCGCCTGATCCCGACCCATCCGCTGCGCCGCGAGATCGCTGCTACCGTGGTCAGCAACGACCTCGTCAACCGCGCCGGCATCACCTTTGTCAGCGACATGCGGGCGCGCACCGGGCGGCCCGCGCCGGAAATCGCCCGCGCCTATCTGGTCGTGCGCGAAATTTTCGAGCTGCCGCGGCTGTGGGCCGAGATCGAAGCGCTCGACGACAAGGTCGCGGCGCGGGTGCAGACCGAGATGCTGCTCGAGATAGCACTGGTGGTCGAGCACGCCGCGGTCTGGCTGCTGCGCCGGCGCTGCCTCGATCCCGCGGCCGACATCGCCAGGCTCGCCTCGGGCGTGCGCGATCTCGCGGGCTCTCTCGCCGATCTGTTGCCGGCGCGCGACGCCAGCCTCGCCGCCGAGCGCAGCCTGCGCCTGCGCGAAGCCGGCGTCCCGGCGCCGCTCGCTGCGCGCATCGGGGCGATGATGTTCATGGCCCCGGCGCTCGACATTGCCGAATTGGCCGAGCGCACGGCCCAGCCGCTCGCCCGCGCGGCGCGGGTCTATTACGGCGCCGGGGTGCGCTTTGCCCTCGACGAGATGCGCGCCGCCGCCCGCCGCCTGCCGGCCGAGACCCAGTGGCAGCGGCTCGCCGTCGAGGCCATCGTCGACGATCTGCTGGCGCTGCAGGCCGATTTCGCCCAGCGCATCCTGGCGAGCGAAGAGGCCGCCGCCCCGGACCCGCTCGCTGCCTGGGCCGCGGCCAACGCCACCGCCCTCGCCCCGGCCGAGGCGCTGGCCCGCGAGGTTCGCGCCGCCGCCCTGCCCGATTTGGCGCTCCTCGTCGTCGCCGCCCGCCAGTTGAGGCAGTCGCTGGGATGAGCGGGGGCTTTCGGGTTTTCCCGAACCTGCTTTTATGATATTTAATGATACCATTTAAACATTGGACACCGGGAGCACCATGCCGAGCAGCTACACCCTGGGTTCACGCTTCGAAGCCTTCGTCAAAGCGCTGGTCGAGAGCGGCCGCTACAACACCGCGAGCGAGGTTGTGCGCGACGGCTTGCGGCTGCTGGAAGACCGCGAGCAGCTGCGCGAGGTCAAGTTGGCTGAATTACGCCGGCTCGCCGAGGAGGGACGCCTGAGCGGGATTTCCGATGAAGACGGCGACGCCGTGCTCGATCGCCTCGAATCGAAATACCGGGCAATGGCCGAGGGCACGCCAGCGCGCTGATGCGGTTTCGCTTCAGCCGCCGCGCCGAAGCCGATCTCGACCAGATCACGGCCTACATCGCGCGCGACAATCCCGCACGAGCCGTCACCTTTGTGCGCGAGCTGCGCGAGCACTGCCGCGGGCTGCTGACTTTCCCCGAAGCGCGGCGGTTGCGCCCGGAGCTTGGTGAGGGTGTGCGCCTAAGCGTGTTCGGCAATTACGTGGTGCTCTACGTCGCGCATCCCGATCTTCTCGAAATCCGCCGCGTAGTGCACGGCGCACGCGACCTTGCCGACATCGACTGAGGCAGATCGTCCGCGAACTGCAGCCCCGCCTATCGGCCAACCGGCAAGGTCCGCCCACCGTCGCGGCCAGCACTTAGACCCACGCCGCCACCCTCGCCGATCTGGCGCTCCTCGTCGTCGCCGCCCACCGATTGCGCCGGGCGCTGGGGTAAATCCGGCGTGCTATCGACTGGAAATCGAAAATGCGTTTACCATTTACCCGAGAACGGCGATAACCGCAGGTAGCCAAATGGTCGAGAAGCGGCCCATTGATCGTTTGCGCAGCTCCGCAATCTCGATGGAGATTGACGACGCTGATGATGGCAGCCGCATTTCTGAAATGATTTCTATGGGAGGCAAGCTCCTGATCGTCAAGGAGCATAGCATCCACGCGATACAGCTAGCAGACCAGATTGACCCCGAGCGCACTAACGTTCGGATACCGAATACGCAGCAAAAGCTATTAGCAATGGGTGCCGACGATCCCATCGTCGCGCGAATTTTCCTGACCGGTCATACGTTGTTCAGCAAGACCGCTCTGGGCCAAGATTTCGATGAGGCAAAAGGACTTTGCCTGGCTCTGGCGTTATTGCAGAGCCTCGTGGCCATGAACGGAATGCTGATAGCGCTGGAGACAGCAGAGACCGAAGCTAAGACCCGCCATGAACAACAAGGACAACAGCGAAGGGGGCTTTTGCTTCCTTCAATTCCTGAGCTGAAGGCGAGATGCGAAGCTTTTGCACAAAAGGCCGGCCACGTTGTCAATTCTCTAGAACAAATCTCTAAGCTCTTTTAGGCGAAAGAGATCTCAAAGAAATGGTTTGATTCCTTAGCTGCGCTCGTAACCAAGCGCTATGGTAGCGACTCGCCCTTTTCTCAGCATATGACCGCCGTACGACCCTTGCTCTTAATTCTTCTGGACATGCGCAATTTGATAGAGCATCCGAAGACGGGCAACGTTACACTTGACATATCGCGGTAATCGACTTCCACCTTAATAGTTCTGGTCAAATTGAACCTCCCTGCATTGAGGTTATGCGGCCGGGTGAAGACGCCCAGCGGAGCACGGCTATTTTGCTGATGAGGAAGATTATCGATGACCTTACGTCGGTTTCGGAGGTGATGATGGCACACCTCTGCAACGCCCACGTTCGGAGTTTCGGGGAGCTCCACATTTTCGTGGTCGAACTGCCAGAGAACCAGCGGCCAAACAAGCACCAGCGAATGTTCTACGCCACCATAATGGGCGGAAAAGTGGTCCCGGTTCGGTTAGCGATGGCCGCGCGCAGGCGCATGCCACTAACCCGCGCGGTTGAGGCGGTTGCCGACGAGGTCGTCGACGACGGCGGGGTCGGCGAGGGTCGAGGTGTCGCCCAGCGCGTGGTGCTCGTCGGCGGCGATCTTGCGCAGGATGCGGCGCATGATCTTGCCCGAGCGGGTCTTGGGCAGGCCGGGCGCCCATTGCACGAGGTCGGGGGCGGCGATCGGGCTGATCTGGCCGCGCACCCAGGCGGTCAGCTCGCGGCGCAATTCCTCGCTTGGCTCCTCGCTGACCATCAACGTGACATAGGCGTAGATGCCCTGGCCCTTGAGGTCGTGCGGATAGCCGACCACCGCCGCCTCGGCGACCTTGGGATGGGCGACGAGCGCGCTCTCGATCTCGGCGGTGCCGAGCCGGTGGCCGGCGACGTTGATCACATCGTCGACCCGGCCGGTGATCCAGTAAAAGCCGTCTTCGTCGCGGCGCGCGCCGTCGCCGGTGAAATAGAGCCCCGGAAACGCCGAGAAATAGGTTTCGACAAAGCGGCGATGGTCGCCAAAGACGGTGCGCATCTGCCCGGGCCAGGAGCGCGCCAGGCAAAGATTACCTTCGCCGGGTCCTTCGACGACCTTGCCGTCGCCGTCGACGAGCAGCGGCTCGACGCCGAAAAACGGCCGGGTCGCCGAGCCCGGCTTCAATGGCGTGGCGCCGGGCAACGGGGTGATCAGGATGCCGCCGGTTTCGGTCTGCCACCAGGTGTCGACGATCGGGCAGCGCCGTTCGCCGATTTGATTGTAGTACCACAGCCAGGCCTCGGGGTTGATCGGCTCGCCGACCGTGCCGAGGATCCGCAGCGAGCGCCGGCTGGTGCGGCGCACCGGCTCCTCGCCCTCGCGCATCAAGGCGCGCAGCGCGGTCGGCGCGGTATAGAAGATCTTGACCTGGTGCTTGTCGACGACCTGCCAAAAGCGCGAGGCGTCGGGGTAGTTCGGCACCCCCTCGAACATCAGGGTGGTGGCGCCGTTGGCGAGCGGCCCATAGACGATGTAGCTGTGCCCGGTGACCCAGCCGACATCGGCGGTGCACCAATAAACCTCGCCCTCGCGATAGTCGAAGACGTATTCGTGGGTCATCGACACGTAGACGAGATAGCCGCCGGTGGTGTGCAGCACGCCCTTGGGCTGACCGGTCGAGCCCGAGGTGTAGAGGATGAACAGCGGGTCCTCGGCCGACATCTCCTCGGGCGGGCAGTCGGGCGAGGCCGCGGCGCAAGCCTCGTGATACCAGATGTCGCGTCCAGCGACCCAGCCGATCGCACCGCCGGTGCGGCGCACGACGATCACGTCCTTCACGTCGGGGCAATTTTCGAGCGCGGCGTCGGCATTGCGCTTCAACGGCACGGCGCGGCCGCCGCGCAGCCCCTCATCGGCGGTGACGAGACAAGTAGAGCGGCAGTCGCGGATGCGGCCGGCGAGGCTGTCCGGCGAGAAACCGCCGAACACCACCGAGTGGACGGCGCCGATGCGGGCGCAGGCCAACACCGCCACCGCGATCTCGGGGATCATCGGCAGGTAGATCGTGACCCGGTCGCCCTTCGCGATGCCCCGGGCCTTCAGCACATTGGCGAACCGGCAGACCGCCTCGTGCAGCTGGCGATAGGTGATATGGCGGTCCTCGGCGGGATCGTCGCCCTCCCATAGGATCGCGGTCTGCTCGCCGCGCCGGGCAAGGTGCCGGTCGACGCAGTTCCAGCAGGCGTTGAGGGTCCCGTCCTCGTACCAGGCGATCCGCACGTCACCCGCGAACGAGGCGTTCTTTACCTTGGTAAAGGGCTTGATCCAGTCGAGCCGCTTGGCATGCTCGGCCCAGAACCCGTCGGGGTCGTCGATCGATTGCCGATAGAGCCGAAAATAATCGGCCTCGCCGATCTTCCCGGCCTGCGGATGAGCCGAGATCGGGATCACGCTCCGGCTCGACATGGCGCCCTTGCTCCTCGGCTGGCGGCGCCGCTCGCTGCGCCGCAATGGTCGCCGAGGATTATTCCGCCGCGCGGAGCGGTTTACAATACCTGTCCGGCGAGCCTGGAGGTCGGCAAGTGGGGGGCGGACGCGGGGGCGCGCGGTCGACCGGCCCCGGTGGCCAAGAGCGCCGCCTGGGTGCGGTTGGCGACCTGCAGGCGCTTGATGATCTGCTTGACGTGAGCCTTGACGGTGCTCTCGGACATAGCCAGCGCCTGGGCGATCAGCTTGTTCGACTTGCCTTCCGAAATCAGCGCGAGCACATCGCGCTGACGCCGGGTCAACAGCTGCCAGGTCGCCTGCGAGGCCTCGCATCTGGCCTCCTCGGGGTCCGGCTCGCTCAGGACCAGCGGGACGAAGGTCCCGCCGGCACGGATGCGCTCGAGGGCGGCGACCAGCACCTTGAGGCCGAGGCTCACCGGCAAGAAGCCCCGCGCGCCGGAGCGCAGGATCGTGCGGGCGCGCACCGGGTCGTCGCAATCGGCGGTTACCAGAACCGGGGTTTGCGGCGCCGCCGCCGCCAGCAGCGCAAGGTCGACCAGATCGATCTGGCCGCAGGTCGAGCCGCCGAGCAGGATGACCGCGAAGCCCTCGCCTTCCTGCACCAGACGCACCAGATCGGCGGTCGCCGGCATATCGGTGACCCGCCAGCGCCTGGGCTGCTGGCCGAGCGCCAGCTTGAGGCACTCGCGGCGCAGCCGGCTCTGGTCGACGATCGCGAGGTGACGCCGGGCCGGCTCGGCGAACTCGAAATCCGCGCTTGGCGCAAAATCCGTCGGGGTCTCATGGCCCGAAGTTGAGGGATGATCGATTTCCAAACTTACCCCCCACGTTTCACAGAATCTGCCAACCAGCTTGCTCCGCCGCTCAGCGCAGCAACGTAAATTTTTGTAACCGGAGCGTAACGAACCGTTAATTGTTTATTGTATTCGAGCGACGCAAGCAGCCTCTGATACTACAATGGTGGTGGCAGGGCGAGCCCGCCTGCACGGTGACTTTCTTTTGCCACAGGCGGCCGGAGCTGGCGCGCCTTGCCCACACTCGGCAAGCGGCCGAGGGCTATCGGCACGGACGCAGCTTGCTCGGCGAAAGGGTGCTATCGGACCCCGGGTCCCTGACTGCGGTTGATCCACTCCGCCATGAGGGGCCGAGATTCGCCCGAGCCAAACCGCTTCGAGCCTGCTAGCTTTAACTTTAGCAATAACCCCACCGGGAGGCAAAGATGCAGTTCGGGTTCGGCGCGCCGGTCAGCGGTTCCCTCGCCAGGCCGGAGAACCTCGCCCGCATCGCCGTCGAGGGGGAGGCGATCGGCTACGACTACGCCACGATCAGCGACCACGTGGTGATCCCGCGCGATATCGAGGCCCGCTATCCCTACAGCGACACCGGCGAGTTTCCCGGCCGCTCGCGCGGCGACCGGCACGAGCAGTTGATCGCGGTGGCGTTTATCGCCGGCAAGACCGCGCGGCTGCGGCTCGTCACGTCGGTCACCGTGGTCCCGCATCGGCCGGCGGTGCTGCTCGCCAAGATGCTGGCGACCATCGACGTACTGTCGAACGGCCGGCTGACCTTCGGCATCGGCGCCGGCTGGATGCGGGAAGAATTCGAGGCGCTGGGGGTGCCGCCCTTCGCCGAACGCGGTCATGTCACCGACGAGTATCTGATGGCTTGCCGTGAGTTGTGGACCAAGGACGATCCGCGCTTCGAAGGCAAATACGTCAAATTCGCCAATGTGCTGTTCGAACCCAAGCCGGTGCAGCGGCCGCACCCGCCGATCTGGGTCGGCGGCGAGAGCGGCCCGGCGTTGCGTCGCACCGCCCGGCTCGGCGACGGCTGGTATCCGATCGGCACCAACCCGCAGCACCGGCTCGATTCGATGAAACGCTTTGCCGCCGGGGTCGAGCGGCTGCGCCGCCTGACCCGCGAGGCCGGGCGAGACCCCTCCCAGATCGCGCTGGCCTACCGCGTCACCAGCTGGGGCAGATCCCTGCCCGCCCGGGCCGACGACGGCGAGCGGCGGCTGTTTTCCGGCGAAACCGCGGCTGTCGTCGCCGATCTGAAGGCGTTCGCGGATCTTGGCGTCGGCCATGTCGATTTCAGCTTCGACGGCGATACCGCGGACGCCATGATCGCCAACATGCGCCGCTTTCGCGAGGACGTGCTTGCTAAAGTCTGACCGCTTCACACATTGAGACGCAGAGGACAATTAACGACTGGCCGCCCTCCATTGTCTTACCGGCGAAAGCCGGTATCCATGGCAGGAGTAGATCCCGGCCTTCGCCGGGATGACGAAGAGGTTGGTCCAGCGGGCTTTCTCTGCGCCCTTGATGAAGTAGCAACAAAAGGAGGGCACGGTGCTGAAGCTCGGATACAAGGCGTCGGCCGAACAATTCGGCCCCCGCGAATTGCTCGACTTCTCGTCCCTGGCCGAGGAGGTCGGGTTCGACTCGGTCTTTGTCAGCGACCACTTCCAGCCATGGAAGCATACCGATGGGCATGCGCCGTCGGCGCTCGCCTGGCTCGGCGCGCTTGGCGCTCGCACGCGGCGGGTGGTGATCGGCACGAGCGTGCTGACCCCGACCTTCCGCTATCACCCGTCGGTCGTTGCCCAGGTCTTCGGCACGCTCGGAACCATGTTCCCAGGACGCGTGGTGCTCGGCGTCGGCACTGGCGAGTCGTTGAACGAGGTGCCGGCGATCGGCGTCAAATGGCCCGGCCCCAAAGAGCGGCGCGACCGGCTGCGCGAGGCGATAGCACTGATCAACAAATTGTGGACCGAGGACCGCGTCACCTTCGAGGGCCAATTCTATCGCACCCAAAACGCGACGATCTACGACAAGCCCAAGGGCAAGGTGCCGATCTGGGTCGCCGCCTCCGGCCCACTCGCGGCGGCGATGGCGGGCCAGGTCGCCGAGGGGTTCATCTGCACCAGCGGCAAGAACCCGCAGCTCTATACCGAACTGACCGGCAAGGTCGGCGAGGGCCTCGCCAGGGCCCGGCGCGAGCATGCGAGCCTCGAAAAGATGATCGAGGTCAAGGTGTCGTTCGATACCGACGCGGCCCGCGCCAAGGAAGACACAAGGCATTGGGCGGCGCTGGCCCTGACCCCCGAGGAGAAGGTCGGGGTCGAGGACCCGGTCGAGATGGAGCGGCTCGCCGCGGCGTTGCCGCTCGATCGCGCCGCCAGCCGATGGATCGTCTCGGCCGACCCCGAGGAGCAATTGGCGCAGATCCGCCCCTATGTCGAGCTCGGCTTCACCCATCTGGTGTTTCACGCCCCCGGCCCGGACCAGGCTCGGTTCCTGAAGCTCTATGCCGAACGGGTGTTGCCGCTGCTGCGCGCTAAATTCGGAAAATGAACCGCGAAGTTACCGCCAGGGCGCTGACCGGCATCAAGCTCGTCGAGCCCGGCGACGATCTCGGGGCGATTGCCGTCGAGGCATTTGCCGTGAACCGGCTGATGCCGGAAGCGGGCGACGTGCTGGTCGTGGCCCAGAAGATCGTCTCCAAGGCCGAGGGCCGGTACGTCGACGTGGCGAGCGTAGAGCCCTCGGAACGGGCGGTAGCACTCGCCGCCAAAACCGACAAGGACCCGCGCTTTGTCGAGGTGGTGCTCGGCGAATCCAAACGCGTGGTGCGCCACCGCCCGGGCCTCTTAATCGTCGAGCATCGCCTCGGCTTTGTGATGGCCAATGCCGGCATCGACCACTCGAACATACCTGCGGCTGACGGGATCGAGCGCGTCCTGCTGCTGCCGAAGGACCCGGACGGCTCGGCGCGCGCCTTGCGCGACCACCTCGCCGGCGCATTCGGGGTGCCGATCGGGGTCGTGATCAGCGACAGCTTCGGCCGGGCTTGGCGCAAAGGCACGGTCGGCATCGCGCTCGGCGCCGCAGGATTGCCGGCGGTGATCGATTTGCGCGGTCAGCCCGACCTCTTCGGGCGCGAATTGCTGGTAACCGAAACCGGCTTTGCCGATGAGATCGCCGCAGCTGCGGGGCTGCTGATGGGCCAGGCCGACGAGGCAATACCGATGGTGCTGGTGCGCGGGCTCGGCTGGTCCGCGCCGGAAGCGCCGGCTGCCGCTCTGATCCGTCCCGCCGAGCACGATCTGTTCCGATGAGCGAGGCGGGCGGTTCTGTCCTGGCGTTGTCGGGCGGGATCGGCGGCGCCAAGCTGGCGCTCGGCCTTTATCGCGTGCTGCCGCCCGGGGCATTGACCGTCGTCGCCAACACCGGCGACGATTTCGAGCATCTGGGGCTCGCGGTCTCGCCCGATCTCGACACCCTGCTCTACACGCTCGCCGGCATCGACAATCCGGCGACCGGCTGGGGCCGGCGCGACGAGACTTGGAGTTTTATGGCGGCGCTCGAACGGCTCGGCGGCGACACCTGGTTCAAGCTCGGCGACGGCGATCTCGCCACCCATATCGAGCGTACGCGGCGAGTTGCCGCCGGCGAGAGCCTGTCGCAAATCACCGACGATTTCCGGCGCCGCCTCGGGATCTCGGCGCGGCTGTTGCCGATGAGCGACGACCCGGTGCGCACCCAGCTCCTGACCGCCGAGGGCTGGCTCGACTTTCAGGATTATTTCGTGCGCCGGCAATGCGCGCCCATTATCCGCGAGATCGCCTTTGCCGGCGCTTCGGCCGCGCGCGCGCACCCCGATTTCCTCGCGGCGCTCGCCGATCCGGCCTTGCGCATAGTCGTGGTCTGCCCGTCCAACCCGCTGATCAGCATCGATCCGATCCTGAGCCTGCCCGGCGTGCGCGAGGCCTTGCGCGCCTGCCGTGCGCCGGTCGTCGCGGTGTCGCCGCTGATCGGCGGCAAGGCGGTCAAAGGCCCGAGCGCAAAGATGATGGCCGAGCTCGGCCTGACCGTCGGAGCCGCGGCGGTCGCCGGCCATTACCGCGATTTCCTCGATCATTACGTCGTGGACGACGCCGATGCGGGTGCGATGGCCGGCTTCGACCTGCCGGTGACCGAAACCCGCACCTTGATGGAAACCCTCGCCGACCGCGAGGCATTGGCGCGGGTGGTGCTGGCAGCGGCCCGAGGCTTCTAGCGCATGGATCTGTGGGCGGTGGTGCCGGTCAAGGAGCGCGATCGGGCGAAGGAACGGCTCGCCCCGCTGCTGGTGCCCGGGTTGCGCCAGGCGCTGGCCTTGGCGATGCTCGAAGACGTGCTCGCGGCGGTCGCCGCCGTTGCGGATCTCGCCGGTATTCTCGTCGTCACCTGCGACCCGGCAGCCGGCCGGATGGCCCGGCATTATGGCGCGCGCCTGGTCGAGGACGGCGCCCACGACGGCCACACCGGCGCGGTCGCCGCGGCGGCGCGGCTGCTGATGGCGGAAGGGCGCGCCGGCATGCTGACGCTGCCCGGCGACATCCCGCTGGTCACCGCCGACGAAATCAGCCGGCTCGTCGCGGCGCATTGCCCGGCGCCGTCCTTCACCATCGTCCCCTCGCATGACGAGGGCGGCTCGAACGCGGTTCTGGTGTCGCCGCCCGATGCGGTGCCATTGCGCTTTGGCGTCGACAGCTTTTTTCCGCACCTGCGCGCGGCCGAGGCGCAGGGCATCCGGCCGACCGTGCTGCGCCTGCCGGGGATCGCGCTCGAC
>DASYNW010000002.1:0-19198 GCA_036008325.1 Allostellaceae bacterium | reverse complement strand
GGCGCCTCGCCGTACAGCACCCGGAGCCGGTAGAGCGCCACGCTTTCGGGGAATTTGCCGATCGGGCGGCCATCGTCGATCCAGGCGTTCATGTTGCCCGGCCCCCAATTGTAGGCGGCGACCGCATCGGCCCAGTTGGCGTAGCGTCGATAGAGTTGGGCGAGATAGGCGCGGCCGAGCGCGAGGTTCTCGGTCGGATCGAAGCGGTCGCCGCCGCCAACGTCGGCTGCCGCCGCGGCCGACACCTGCATCGGCCCCTGCGGTCCGGGCCGCTCGGCGCGCCACATCCGCGCATCGGCCCCCCAGCTCGATTCGGCGCCGTCGACGGCCGCCGCCATCTGGTCGAGCGCCGCCGCATCGGCCGCGGCCAGTGGTCGGGCATCCACTGGGAGGCTGCCCGACACGCTGGCGACGGCCAGGCCGAATGCCAGGATCAATCGGCTCCAGCCGCGAGGGTGGCGCCGGGCTGCGCAGGCTCGCACGCCCGCCGCCTACTCCCAGTAAGCGGCGATGATCGTATTGTCTCCGCCGAGCATCAGGTTCAGCCGGTTCGGGTTATGGGTGATCCCCCTGATCCCATGGTTCGGGGTGATCCACCGCAGGATCTTGGGAAGATCTTCCTGGCGGATCGTTCCCGCGGTTCCCGGAGGGGCCTGGCCCCGCTCTGCGAATTTCTTGCCGACGCAATCCTTGCAATCGTTGACCGTGATCTTGACCGACTTGCTGCCGGGGATCTGATCAACTTCGATCGCATTCTCCGAGCCGCGCACCCGCACGCCCTTGAAGGCGTGGCCCGCTTCGAGCGGAAAGACCGCGCCGATCGGCACAAAGCCGGTCGCGTCCTCGGTCTGCAGCGGCATCGTCGCCACGAACTGCAGATCGAGGATGCCGTCGAGCGGCTTGCCGCTAAAGGTCGGAACCAGCTCCGGCGAGCTCCAGCCCTGCGCCCCGGCGAGGCCGGTGACCCGCACGATGTCGAGCTCCGGCTGGGTCTGGGTGCGCATGATTTCGACGCCGGTGACGTAGAGCACCGGCAGCTCGGTCGACGGTTCGAGCTCGCTCGGCGCGGCGAGGCCCGAGCTCTCGTCCGGTATGCCGGGTCCGCCATAGCCCGCTGGCCCACCCGAGCCGCCGGAGCCGCTAGCGGATGGGCTGGCGGCGGACGGGGCAGTCGTTGCTTGAGCATGAGCAAGTCCGGCAAGGCCACCCTGCATCGTCGCGCCGATGGCGAGCATGCCCAGCCACCGCCCCACCTGCCGCAATCTCGTTCTCATCCTGTCCTCCCGAAATCGAACGGTGGTCATCCGAATGTGCCGGCGTGCTCGGCCGGCCCGCGATCTTGCCCCGGCGGGGCCTGAGGCCCGAGCGCCGCAAGGCTGCCGCCGTCTCCGGGCACGCACTCGCCGGGCACCCGCTCCTCGGGCACCCGATCGAGCGCATCGAGAACCAGATCGGTCGCGCGCATCTTGGTCAGGCGGCAATAAACCGTCTCGGTCGAGGCGAAGCTGCCGTTTTCGGCGAGCTTGTTGACCGGTTCGCCGCCGCCGCACACCGAAAAGTATTCGCACGTCCCGCGGCACATCGCGACGCCCGCATCGATATCGGCGCGCATCCGCGAAAAGGCCGGGGAGAGCGGCATGTCGACCAGCGCATCGCGGTTGATATTGCCCAGAATGAAATCGTCATAGGCCGGGTTCTTCAAGCCCAGCAGCTCGGGCGAGAACGTCGAGATATTGCCGGCCCAATCCATGCTGGTGATCGCGAACGGCTCGACCAGCTGGTTGCGGAAATGGGCTTCCTTGGGTCGGATCACCTGCTGCAGCGCGTGCTCGATCTCGCGCACGAACGCGATTTTGCCGGGTACGGCCGCCGTCATCCGCCAGAACTCGCTCAGAAAGTCGTAATAGGCCGCATCGGCCCGCTTGTCGCCAAACGATTCGGAGACATGATCGCCCTCGGATTCCTCGACGTTGAAGCACACATGCTCGATCCCCTCGGCAACGTAGAAATCGAACATCTCGCCGGGTGCGGCCATGCTCTGCGAGGACAACACCGAGATCACGTGAAATGGCACCCGATGGCGGCGCAGGCAGCGGATGCCGGCGATGGTGCGCTCGAACGTGCCGCGGCCCGACCGGGTCAGCCGGTTGCGGTCGTGCAGGTGACGGGGGCCGTCGACGCTGACCCCGATATTGACCCGCGCCTCGGCGAAGAACTGGCACCAGGCATCGTCGATCAGGGTCCCATTGGTCTGGAACGAGTGGGTCACCCCCAGATCCGGCGGGCGCAGCCCTTCGATCATCGCGAACGCGTCGCGGTAGAACGCGATCGGCAGCACCATCGGCTCGCCGGCGTGCCACACCACCGACAGCCCGCCCTGCACCCAGCCCGAGGCGAACACCTGAGAAAACAGATTGTGCAGGGTCAGCGATGCGACGACGGCCTTTGAATTCCGTTCGGGCAGATAGCAGTATCGGCAATCGATGTTGCAGAACGGGGTCGGCTGGACAACGAGCAGATCGATGATCGGCATGGTGCCGCCAGCCGGGGTCGCGCGCACGGTCACTTGATTAGAAATTGCGCCACCAATTGTTCCAATTGTTCCAATTGTGCCAATTGTTCCAATTGGGCCAACCGTAGCCGCCCCAATACGGCCGGAAATTTCGCCACCAATTGCCCCAGGCAAGCCGCAGCTTGCTGTCGCCCGCTGCGGCTGCGTCCTGTCCGGCGACGGTGGAAACCGCGTCGCGGATGGCGGCGAGCCGGTCCGACACGCGCGCCTGAGCGGCCGCCTCGGGCTGCTGTGCTGCCGGCTCCGGGTTGGCCACAGCCGGCGCCGTCGCACCGAGCAGCAGCGAGACGCCGACCGCACCGGCGGGGACGACCGCCGATAGGATTGTCAGATATTTCTGCCGCAACGACATCGGAGCAACCTCATCAACGACGATCTGACGAGCATTCGATCGCGCCCAACCTTAAGGTGCGAGCTGATCGCCGCCCAGCGACACGGGCGCGCAATCTTCTATAGCCGTAAACCGCCCACGGCGTCCATCCTGAGGTGAACCTGTAAGGGCTCACCAATTGCGCCAATAATTGTGCCAGCCATTGTGCCAGCCGCCGTTGCGCCAGCCGCCGCCGCCATTGCGCCAGCCACCGCCGCCGCCGTTACGCCAGCCGCCGCCCCCGTTTCGCCACGCGCCGCCGCCGTGCCAATTGCCCCACCAGGCGAGCTGCGGGCCGTCGTCGGCGGCGTTGGTTGCGGGCGCCGCCACCGCCGACACGGCTTCGCGGATCGCGGCCAGCCGCTCGGAAACCGGCGCCCGGTTCGCCGCCAGCGGCTCGGCCGATAACGGCTCGGGCGCGGCAACGGCCGGCGCCGCGGCGCCGAGCACCAAGGAAATCCCGGCCGCACCGACCAGAACCATGCCTGACAGGATCTCAAGATATCTTCGCCGCAGCGACATCAAACCCACCCTGATTGACAACTAGGCAAATCCCCGATGCGGGGCGAAACAAAACCCCTGCCGACACTCTGCCTCTCGATCGCTCCGGCACCCCCGTTTGCCCTTGGCGTCCGGGCAAATTCCCCGCTCCTCGCATCGCGGCAAACGCCGGCACCTCGGTATCAAAAAATGGCCGGCGCCGTCAAATGCCGGTTGCGGCGAAAATCTATCGCGGCTCAGCGCGCCCAGGGCGGCGACAGCTCGGCGATCCGGGCCGAGACCGGGCAGTCGGGCATGTGCGCGCCGGGCAGATAGCCGAGGCTCATCAGAAACTCGGCGACGATCTGGCCGCCGGTAAAGCGGAAGGTTTGGCGAAACAGCCGGGTCCACTCCTCGACCGGGCGCGGATGGTGCAGGTCGAGCCAGCGGGCGAACGATCCGTGCGCTTGGCGCAGCGCCTGGATCGAGCGCGCATTGTCGATCGCCGCAGCAATCTTGAGCCGGTTGCGCACGATCCCCGGATCGGCCAACAGGCGCTCGATATCGGGAGGCCCGAAGGCGGCGACGCGGTCGACCTCAAAATCGGCAAAGGCGGCGCGGAACGCGGCCCGCTTGTTGAGGATGGTGAGCCAAGACAGGCCCGCCTGGTTGATTTCGAGCATCAGCCGCTCGAACAGCACCCGCTCGTCCGCGTCGGGAAAGCCGTATTCGGTGTCGTGATAGGGGCCGTGCTGCGGATGGCCGGGCGCTATGCGGCAATAGGCGGCGCTCACCTCACGGCCCGCCAAATCCCAGCCACGACGAGCGCAGGACGAAGTAAATCGCCAGCCAGATGGCCGCCGCGACGACGGTCGTGATCGCTGCTTTCAGCACCAGCCGCGGCCGTTGCGGCGCCCCGGCGGCATGACCCGGATCGTCGGGCTCGGCTGGGGTCACCCACAGCGGCAGCACGGCGAACAACGTCACCCACCAGACCAGCACATAGACGATGGCACCGGTGAACCAGGTCATGACGATGACACCGCTCTCCGAAGTCGCCCGGACCCATGCTTTTTCGCGCGCTCACGCCTGTTCGAGCTCGATCAGGGTACCGCAGAAATCTTTCGGGTGCAGAAACAGCACCGACTTGCCATGGGCGCCCGGCCGCGGTTCGGCACCACCGAGCACGCGGGCACCCTGGGCGATCAGCCGGTCGCGGGCGGCGATAATGTCGTCAACTTCGTAGCACAGATGGTGCATTCCGCCCGACGGATTGCGCTCGAGAAATCCGCGGACCGGCGAGGCGTCGCCGAGCGGCTCGAGCAATTCGATCCCGGTGTTGGGCAATTCGACAAAGACGACGGTGACCCCGTGCGCCGGCAATGCCTGAGGCGGCGACACCACCGCGCCCAACGCCCGGCGATAGACGGCACTTGCCGCGGCCAGGTCGGGGACGACGATCGCCACGTGGTTGAGCCGCCCGATCATCGCCGCGACCCTGTCAAAGGCCCCTCACCCCGCCCTGTTCCCGCAAGCGGGACGAGGGAGAAGGTCTGCGAAGCGGATGATCAAATCCGCACCACCTGAATTTCGACCAGCGGGCGCTTGCCGAAGCGCTCGTTGAGGATGCGGCGCAATGCCCGCCGGGCGGCCTCGGCGACGACCGCATCGTCGGCGCGCGCCCGGTCCGGCAATTCGTCGAGGGCGCGCTCGATTGCGGTGCGGAGCGCGGGTGCGATCGCCTGCGCCGCTGCGGATTCGACCAGCCCAATGACGGCAGTCGCCGGCGGGGCGGCGAGCCGGCCCAAGCGGTCGAGCACCAGGGTGGCGACGACGGTGCCGTTGAACCCGGCCCGGCGGCGGTCCTTCAGCGCGGCGCCGTCGACCGGCAGCAGGGTCTTGCCGTCGCTCGCCAGCCGTCCGACCGGCACCTCGTCGACGATCGCGGCCCCGCCCGAGACGAGCCGCACCATGTCGCCGTTTTCGACGACCAGCGGCTGCGGCACCTGGCACTCCGCGGCGAGCTGGGCATGGGCGATAAGATGGCGGGCCTCGCCATGCACCGGGATCGCAATCTTCGGGCGGATCATCTGGTACATGCGCACCAACTCGTCGCGCGCCGGGTGGCCGGAGACGTGGACGAAATGGTCCTCTTCGGTGACGATCTCGATGCCGAGCCGGGCGAGCGCGTTCTGCAGCCGGCCGATCGACTTTTCGTTGCCGGGGATGATCCGCGAGGAAAAGATCACGACATCGCCCGGCTCGAGCTCGACAGCCGGATGGTCGTCACGGGCAATGCGGGCCAATGCCGCGCGCGGCTCGCCCTGGCTGCCGGTGCAGATCATCAGGATCCGGTCGCGCGGAATGTAGGCCGCCTCGTCTTCGGAGAGGAACGCCGGCAGGCCGGCGAGATAGCCGTTTTCGCGCGCCGCCTTGTCCATCCGCCACAACGAGCGGCCGACCAGCGCCACCTCGCGGCCATGCGCGGCGGCGGCAAGCGCTATGGTTTCGAGCCGTGCCACGTTGGACGCGAAGCAGGCGACCGCAACGCGCGCGTCGTAACGGCCGATCAGCTCGGTCAGTGAGCGGCGCAGCTCGGCCTCGGAGCCGGAATGGCCGGGGCGCAGCGCGTTGGTCGAATCGCAGATCATCGCCAGCACGCCCTCGTCGCCGAGCCGCTGCAATGCCGCCTCGTCGGCGGGCTCACCGATCAGCGGGTCGGGATCGAGCTTCCAGTCGCCGGTGTGCAGCACGGTTCCGGCCGCGGTGCGCAGCACGACGGCGTTGGGCTCGGGGATCGAATGGGTGAGCGTGATCAGCTCGAGGTCGAACGGGCCGATCGTGAACCGCCCCGACATCGGCACGACATTGATCTTGACCTTGTCGAGGAGCCCGGCCTCGGCGAGCTTGGCGCGCAGCAGGGAGGCGGTGAACGGCGTCGCCCAGACCGGGCAGCGCAGCCGCGGCCACAGATAGGGAATGGCGCCGATATGGTCTTCGTGCGCGTGAGTGGCGACGATGCCGAGCAGCTGCTCGCGGTGCTCGGCGATGAACGCCGGGTCGGGCATGACGACGTCGAGCCCGGGCTGCGAATCGTCGCCAAAGGTGACCCCGCAATCGACGATCAGCCATTGGCCGGCCGAGCCGTAGAGGCTGAAATTCATGCCGATCTCGCTGGCGCCGCCGAGCGAGACGAACAGCAGCGCGTTCGGGTCGTCGCCGGAGCCGCCGGGAACCCGATAAGGCAAGGGCAGAGCATTCATTGATTGCGGTTTCTTTGGTAAATCAGGCGCAGCCCCCACAAGGTCAGATCCGGGTCGACCTTGTCGATGACGCCCGTGGAGCCTTCGAACAGCGGCGCGAGGCCGCCGGTGGATATGACCCTCATCGGCGCCCCGAATTCCCGCTTGATGCGATCGACAAGCCCCTCCACCAACCCGACATAGCCCCAGAAGATGCCCGACTGCATGCACGCCACGGTGCTGGTGCCGATCACCTTTTCGGTGCGGGCGATCGGCACGCTCGGCAGCTTCGCCGCGGCCATGGCGAGTGCTTGCAGGGACAGGTTGATGCCGGGTGCGATCACCCCGCCGCGATAATTGCCGTCGGCGCCCACCAGGTCAAAGGTGGTGGCGGTGCCGAAATCGACAACGATCAGCGGCCCCTTGTAGCGGTCGTGCGCCGCCACGGTATTGACGAGACGGTCGGCGCCGACTTCCTCCGGCCGGTCGACGAGCGAGCGCGCTCCGATCGCCACGCCGGGCTCGCCAACGACGAGCGGCTCGGTGCGGCAATACTCGCGGCACAGCCGGCGCAGATTGAAATTCGCCTCGGGCACGACGCTGGCAATGATCGCGCCATCGATCTGCCGCCGCGACAGATCGTGGAGTCCGAGGAGATGATCGAGCCACACCACATACTCGTCGGCGGTGCGGCGCGCGTCGGTGGCGGCGCGCCACGCCCCGGTCAGGCGAGCGCCATCCCACACGGCGAACACCGTGTTCGTGTTGTTGGCGTTGATGGCGAGCAGCACGGGCGCCCGCTAGCGCGCGGGAAACACGTCGCCGGCCGAGATGCGCCGGAGCCCGTCCGCGGTGTCGAGCAGCAGCGCGCCATGCGGATCGAGATCGGCGAACCGGCCGTGCAGGCTGGCGTTTTCGAGGCGAACCCGGATCGGCTCGCCGCGACCGACAGCGCGGGCGAGCCAGGCCGCGCGCAGCGGCGCGAACCCCGCCTCGCGCCAAGAGCGCGCCCAATCCTCGAAATGCCGGGCGAAGGCCCCGAGCAGCGCTGCGGGCTCAGGCGGGGGATAGCCTTGTGCCGCGATCGAGGCGGCGGGAAACTCGACGTCGGGGGGTGCCGAGACCAGGTTGACGCCGACGCCGACGACCAGAAAAGCGAGGTTCTGAGCTTCGCCGATCTCCGATTCGAGCAGGATGCCGGCGATCTTGCGGCCGTCCAGCAGCAAATCGTTCGGCCATTTGCCGGCGAGCCCGGCAAGATTTGGGACGAGATCGCCGAGCGCATCGCCGACCGCCAAGGCCGCGGCGAACCCGAGCTGCGCCGCGCGGTCGGGCGGGCAGGCCGGACGCCACACCAGCGAGAGATAGAGATTGCCATGCGGCGAGCGCCATTCGCGCCCGCGCCGCCCGCGTCCGGCGGTCTGCTCCAATGCCCATACCAAGGTGCCTTGCGCGGCACCCTGGCGCGCCAAGGATTTGGCCTCGTCGTTGGTGCTGCCGACGGTGTCGCGCGACACCAGGCGCCAGCCCGCCGGCAGCTCGGGCAGCGGGGTCATCGCAGAAACAGCGCCGAGGCGGCCGCCTCGGCGCCGCCGACCAGCGGCCCAGGCACCAGAAAAAAGAACAAGGTCACCAGTGCCGTCACCAGCAGCACGCCCTTGAGCTCGCCGGCGATCGGGGCATCGAAGGCGGCGTCGGCCTCGTCGAAATACATGACCTTGACGATGCGCAGATAATAAAAAGCCCCGACCACGCTGGTGACGACGCCGATCACGGCAAGGCCGGTGAGCTTGGCGTCGATCGCCGCGAGGAAAATGTAGAGCTTGGCGAAAAAGCCCGAGACCGGCGGGATCCCGGCCAGCGAGAACATGAAGATCGCCAAGGCCAGCGCCAAGGCCGGGCGAGTGCGCGACAACCCGGAGAGGTCGGAGATCTCCTCGAGCATCTGGCCATTTCGGCGCATGCACAAAATGACCGCCCAGGCGCCGACGGTCATGAACAGATAGATCGCCAGATAGACCAAGACGCCGCGGATCCCGGCCGCAGTGCCGGCGGCGAGCCCGATCAGCGCATAGCCGACATGGCCGATCGAACTGTAGGCCATCAGCCGCTTGATGTTGCGCTGCGCGATCGCCGCGACCGAGCCGAGGATCATCGAGGCGACCGACAGAAACACGATGACCTGCCGCCATTCGCCGATCAGCGGGCTGAACGGACCAACCATCAGCCGGATGAACAGCGCCAGCGCCGCGAATTTGGGGGCGACCGCGAAAAACGCGCTGACCGGGGTCGGCGCCCCCTCGTAGACATCGGGCGTCCACATGTGGAACGGCACCGCCGAGGTCTTGAAGGCGAGCCCGGCGATGATGAAGACGAGACCGACGATCAGCCCGGGCGAGACCGCGGCCCCCCCGGCCAACACCCGGGCGAGATCGGCAAAGCCGGTGGCGCCGGCAAAGCCGTAGACCAGCGAGATGCCATAGAGCAGCATGCCCGAGGACAACGCGCCCAGAACAAAGTATTTGAGCCCGGCCTCGCTCGAGCGGGGCGAATCGCGATCGAAGCTGGCGACCACATAGAGCGCCAGGTTCTGCAATTCGAGCCCGACATAGAGGGTGATCAAATCGTTGGCCGAGATCATCACCATCATCCCGGTGGTGGCCAGCAGCACCAGAACCGGGAATTCGAAGCGGCCGATCCCCTGCTCCTCGTTGTAGCGAATGCTCATCAGGATGGCGACCGCCGAGCCGGTCAGCACCAGCGACTTCATGAACAAGGCAAAGGCGTCGGTGACGAACATCCCGTAAAAGCCGACGCGGCGCTCCGACCCGCCGGCGAACGCGACGGCGAGGACCGCGATCAGCGCCACGATCGCCAGCCACGAGACGAGCCGGGTCGAGCCCTCGCCACGAAAGGCGCCGACGAGCAACAGCGCCATCGCCGAGGCGGCGAGCAATATCTCCGGCAGGGCCGGCGACAGATCGGAAAACGCGAGGTGCGGCATGGCGGCGGCTAAGGCAGGCTGGCGCGACGCATGCCGGCGGCGTCGGTGGCGGCGTGCGCCTGGGCGACGATATGGTCAACCGAGGCCCGGATCGGGCGCAGGAACGATGTCGGGTAGATGCCCATCCACAGCACCAGCACCAGGAGCGGCGCGAACACCAGCTTCTCGCGCGGGCTCAAATCGAGGATGTTCCTCAGATCGGCGCGGGTAATGGTGCCGAAGATCACCCGGCGATAGAGGTAGAGCATGTAGGCGGGGGCCAGGAACAGCGCCGTCGCCGCCAAAGCGCATTCGAGCGTGCTGACCCGGAAGGTGCCGAGCAGGATCAGGAACTCGCCGACAAAGCCGCTGGTGCCGGGCAGCCCGACCGAGGCCAGGCTGAACGCCATGAAGACGAAGGCATAAGCCGGCATGCGTTCGACCAGACCGCCAAAGCGGGCGATCTCGTGGGTGTGCAGCCGGTCATAGAGCACGCCGACGCACAGAAACAGCGCGCCCGAGACGAGGCCGTGGCTCAACATCTGGATCACCGCCCCCTGCACCGCCTCGCGGGTCACGGCAAAGATGCCCATCGTCACAAAGCCCATATGGGCGATCGACGAATAGGCGATCAGCTTTTTCATATCGGTCTGAGCCAGCGCCACCAGCGAGGTGTAGATGACCGCGATGGCGCTCAAGGTGAAGATCAGCGGGGTGAAGAAGGACGAGGCGAGCGGCAGCAACGGCAGCGAAAATCGCACAAAGCCGTAGCCGCCCATCTTTAGGAGAATGCCGGCGAGGATGACCGAGCCCGCGGTCGGCGCTTCGACATGGGCGTCGGGCAGCCAGGTGTGCACCGGCCACATCGGCACCTTGACCGCGAACGAGGCGAAAAACGCCAGCCACAGCCATTTCTGCAGGTAGAGCGGATAGGTATGGTTCAACGCCACCTGAATGTCGGTCGACCCGGTCTGCATGTAGACCGTCAGGATCGCCAACAGCATCAATACCGAGCCGAGCAAGGTAAAAAGAAAAAACTTGAACGCCGAATAGATCCGGTTTTCCCCGCCCCAGATGCCGATGATCAGGAACATCGGGATCAGCACGCCCTCAAAAAACACATAGAACAGGACAAAGTCGAGGGCGCAGAATAGGCCGACCAGCAAGGTTTCGAGGACGAGAAAGGCGATCATATATTCCCTGACCCTGACCTGGATAATGTCCCAGCTGGAGATGATCGAGAGCAGGGTCAGCAGGGTCGAGAGCAGGATGAAGAACAGGGAGATGCCGTCGATCCCCATATGATAGCGGATCGTGAAGCCGCCGAGATTGACCCAGTTGGCCCGTTCAACAAACTGGAACTGGGCGGTGTTGGGGTTGAACTCGATCCACAGCACGACCGAGAGGGCAAAGTCGACGAGCGTCGTCCACAGCGCGATAAAGCGCGCGTTGCGGGCGACCACCGCCCCCTCCCCACGGGTCATCAGGAGGAAGGCGACCCCGACCAGCGGCACAAAGGTCACGAGCGACAAGAGCGGCCAATGGCTCACGACAAACGCCCTTCGCTCAATGCGGCAACAGGTACCAGGTTACGAAGGCCGCCAGCCCGATCAGCATGACGAAGGCGTAGTGATAGAGATAGCCGGTCTGCAGCCGACTTGCCTGACGCGCCAGATCGCGGGTCAGGGCGGCGATGCCGTTCGGCCCGAGCCCGTCGATGACCGCGCCATCGCCCGATTTCCACAGCCCGTCGCCGAGCGCCATCGCCGGGCGCACGAACAGCAAATCATAGAGCTCGTCGAAATACCACTTATTCAGCAGGAACAGATAGAGCTCGCGATAGCGCTGGGCCAGCCGCAGCGGCAACTGCGGATTGACGATGTAGAATAAATAAGCCATGGCGATGCCGGCGATGCCGCAAACGAGCGGCAGATAGGCAATCACCAGCGGGATGTCTTCGGCCCGGGCCAGCGCGTCATGGCCGGGCAGCACCAGGATCGCGGTCTTCCAGAACCCGACGCTGTCGGCGCCGACAAAATGGCCGTAGCCGAGCCAGCCGAAGAAGGCGGCGCCGATCGCCAGCACGATCAGCGGTATCCGCATGACCCATGGGCTCTCGTGCGCATGATGCATCGTCTCCTCATCGGCGTGCGGCGCACCGTGAAAGGTCATGAACATGACGCGCGAGATGTAAAAGGCGGTCATGAACGCGGCCAAGGTGCCGAGACACCAGGCATAATGGCCGACCGCCGTACCCGAAGCCCAGTCCGCGTCGATGATCGTGTCCTTCGACCAGTAGCCGGAGAAGGGCGGAATGCCGCTCAGGGAGAGCGCACCGACCCACATCGTCACATAGGTCCACGGGGTCTTGCGCCACAACCCGCCCATCCGGCGCATATCCTGCTCGCCGCCCATCGCATGGATCACCGAGCCGCAGCACAGGAATAGCAACCCTTTGAAGAAGGCATGGGTAAAGAGGTGGAAGATACCGGCGGCATAAGCCGAGACACCGGCGGCGGCAAACATATAGCCGAGCTGGCTGCAGGTCGAATAGGCGACCACTTTCTTGATGTCGTTCTGCACCATGGCGACGCTGGCGGCAAAGATGCAGGTGGTGCCGCCGATGACGCCGACAACGGCGAGGGCGGTCGGCGCGTATTCGAACAGCGGCGACAGCCGCGCGACCATGAAGACGCCGGCCGTCACCATGGTCGCCGCGTGGATCAGGGCGGAGACCGGAGTCGGCCCTTCCATCGCATCGGGCAGCCAGGTGTGCAGCGGGATCTGCGCCGATTTCCCCATCGCGCCGATAAACAGAAGGATAGAGGCGAGGGTCAGCGAATCGACGCGCCAGCCGAGAAAATCCATGGTGGTGCCGACCACCTTTGGCGCCTTGGCGAAAACCTCGGGAAAGGTCAGCGTGCCAAAGATCACAAAAACCGCGTAAATCCCGAGCGAGAACCCGAAATCGCCGACCCGGTTGACGAGGAATGCCTTGATCGCGGCGGCGTTGGCCGCGGGCCGGTCATACCAGAAGCCGACCAGGAGATAGGACATCAAGCCGACGCCTTCCCAGCCGAAAAACAGCTGCACGAAGTCGTTGGAGGTAACCAGCGCCAGCATGAAAAAAGTGAACAGACTCATATAGGCCATAAAGCGCGGGATCGACTTGTCTTCGGCCATGTAGCCGATCGAATAGACATGGACCATCGACGACACGACGGTGACGACAACGATCATCACCCCGCTCAGGGTATCGAGCCGGATCGACCAGGAGACGTCGACCCCGCCGGCGGCGATCCACTGGAACAGCGGGATGATCTGGGGCCCGGATGACGCAAGAATGTCGCGGAACACGACGATCCCCAGCGCCGCCGAGATGAGCAAAGCGCCGCAGGTGACCACTTGCGAGCCGCGGTCTCCGATCGCCCGGCCGAAAAAACCGGCGATGATCGCAGCGACGAGCGGCAGGAAGACGACGGCGAGCGGCACGGCCTCAGCCCCCCTTGGCCGGGCTCATCGCGGCCGTCCATGCCTTGCCCGTGCTCGGCGCGACAGACGTGGATGCCCGGATCAAGTCCGGGCAAGGCGATAAATTTGCGCAACCCCGCATGTCGATCCCCCGGCTCCTCAGCCTTTCATCATGTTGATGTCTTCGACCCGGATCGTGCCGCGGCTGCGGAAGTAGACGACGAGGATGGCGAGCCCGATCGCCGCCTCGGCCGCGGCGACGGTCAGGACGATCATGGCGAAGACTTGACCGATCAGATCGTTGCGGAACACCGAAAAGGCCACGAAGTTGATGTTGACCGCAAGCAGCATCAGCTCGATCGACATCAGGATGACGATGACGTTCTTGCGATTGAGGAAAATGCCGAAGATCCCGAGGGTGAACAGGATCGCGGCGACGGTCAGGTAGTGGGGCAGCCCGATCGCCATCACACCCCCTCGCCGATCGGCACCTTGACCACCTCGACCGATTGCGCGCGGGTGCGGGCGAGCTGGGCCGCGATCGACTGGCGGCGCACCCCGGCGCGATGGCGCAGGGTCAAGACGATCGCCCCGATCATCGCCACGAGCAGGATCAGCCCGGCGCCTTGAAACGCGAACAGATAGCGGGTGTAGAGGATGTCGCCGAGTGCGCGCGTATTGCTGAGCGCAACCCCGCCCTTGATCGGGGCCATTGGTGCGACCGCGCCGGAAGCGGTCAGCGCCCAGCTGGCCGCGACCAGCACCAGCTCGGCCAGCAGGATCAGCCCGACCAGAGCGCCGATCGGCAGATAGCGCACAAACCCGCTGCGCATCTCGGCGAAGTCGATGTTGAGCATCATCACCACGAACAGAAACAGCACTGCGACCGCGCCGACATAGACGATGACCAGGATCATCGCCAGAAACTCGGCCCCGATCAGCACGAAAAGCCCGGCCGTGCTGAAAAAGGCGAGGATCAGAAACAGCACGGAATGCACCGGGTTGCGGGCGGCCACCACCATCACCCCGGCGGCCACCGCCGCGGCGGCGAAAATGTAGAACAGGATCGCCTGCAGGATCATCGGCAGGTCTCCCGCGCAGCGCCCGTTGCGCAACACCCCCACCTCACCCCATCCCTCTCCGCCCCCAGGGGTGGAGAGGGGGAAGAAGCCGGTGCACCCCTGGTCCCTCTCCGCCAACGGGGGAGAGGGAGGGGACCCGTCGCGCCTGCGACGGGGAGGGTGAGGTGGCCCACCCCGATGGCGTTTGACATTCCGCTCACCGGTAGGGGGCGTCGAGCGCCAGGTTGTTGGCGATCTCGGCCTCCCAGCGGTCGCCGTTGTCGAGCAGTTTCTGCTTGTCGTAGAACAGTTCCTCGCGGGTTTCGGTGGCGAATTCGAAATTCGGCCCCTCGACGATCGCATCGACCGGGCAGGCCTCCTGGCAATAGCCGCAATAGATGCACTTGGTCATGTCGATGTCGTAGCGGGTGGTGCGCCGGCTGCCGTCGGCGCGCGGCTCGGCTTCGATGGTGATCGCCAAGGCCGGGCAGATCGCCTCGCACAATTTGCAGGCGATGCAACGCTCCTCGCCGTTGGGATAGCGGCGCAGCGCATGCTCGCCGCGAAAGCGGGTGCTGAGCGGACCCTTTTCGTAGGGATAGTTGACCGTGACCGCGGGCTTGAACATGTAGCGTAGGGTCAGCGCCAGCCCCGAGAGCAGCTCGCTCAACAGGAGGCCGCGCGCGCGCCGTGCCAGAAATGCCATGCTATCCGCGTCCTTCGCCTCGTTGGCCGGCTCAGCGCGCCGGCAGCCAGCCGCCCGCGGTCAACACCCCCGCGGTCAGCACCAGCCAGAACAGCGAAAACGGCAGAAACACCTTCCAGCCGAGCCGCATCAGCTGATCATAGCGGAAGCGCGGGAAAGTGGCGCGCACCCAGAGAAAGCAGAACAGCACAAAAGCGATCTTGAGCAGAAACCAGATCCAGCCGGGAACCCAGGTAAAGGGGGGCAACCCGACCGGCGCCAGCCAGCCGCCGAGAAACAAGACGCTGGTCATGGCGCTCATCAGGATCATGTTGGCGTATTCGCCGAGGTAGAACAGCGCGAACGCCATCGCCGAATATTCGACGAAATAACCGGCGACCAGCTCGGTCTCGCCCTCGACCACGTCGAACGGGGCGCGGTTGGTTTCGGCTAGCCCCGAGATGAAGAAGATCACGAACATCGGCAACAGCGGCACCGCAAACCAGATATGTCGCTGCGCCATGACGATGTCGCTCAAATTCAAAGAGCCGACGCAGATCAGCACGGTCACCAGGACAAAGCCGATCGCCACCTCGTAGGAGACCATCTGCGCCGCCGAGCGCAATCCGCCCAGAAACGCATAGCGCGAATTGGATGCCCAGCCGGCGAGGATGATGCCATACACCCCGAGCGAGCTGATCGCGAACAGGTAGAGAATGCCGACATTGATGTTGGCGATGACCACGCCCGGATCGAACGGGATCACCGCCCAGGCGACGAGGCTCAAGGTGAAGGTCGCGATCGGGGCGATGATGAACACCACCCGATTGGCCCCGCTCGGGACGATCGTCTCCTTGATCAACAGCTTGAGCCCGTCGGCGAAGGGCTGCCACAATCCGAACGGGCCGACCACGTTGGGCCCTTTGCGCAGCTGCGAGAACGCCAATACCTTGCGCTCGGCGTAGGTCAGATAGGCGACCGCGATCAGCAGCGGGATCACCACCGCCAGCACCTCGCCGATGGTAATCAGGGTCACCCCGGCATAGCCGCTCCAGAAGCTAGCCACCGGCGCCGGTCCGATCGATGCCGGTCCGCACTGGGGGCTCGCCGTGCCGCGCCACAAATGCCCGGCTGCACTCGGCCATGGTCAGGCTCGCCCGGCTGATCGGGTCGGTGCGGTAGAAATCGGGGATCGGATAGGCGAACGGGCCGGGGTCGATCGTGCCCGGCTCGCCGAATTCGCCCCACTCGGCCGGGCTCACCCTGTCGATTTCGGCCAGTCCCGGATGAGCCTCGCGCAATTTGCGGCGCAACTCGGCCAGAGTGTCGAACGGCAGCGGCCGGCCGATGGCGGCCGAGAGCGCGCGGATGATCGCCCAGTCCTCGCGCGCGTCGCCGGGCGGAAAGACGGCACGGCGGGCGAGCTGCACCCGGCCTTCGGTGTTGACGTAGGCGCCGTCCTTCTCGGTATAGGCCGCACCCGGCAGGATCACGTCGGCACGCTCGGCGCCGCGGTCGCCGTGATGGCCCTGGTAGACGACAAAGGTAGCACCGAGGTCGCTCATGTCGATCTCGTCGGCGCCGAGCAGATAGAGCACCTCGACGGCACCCGAGCGGCAGCCGTCGACAATGCCGGCGACATCGCGCCCGCCCGGCCCCGGCACAAAGCCGAGATCGAGGCCGCCCACCCGCGCCGCGGCCCGGTGCAGGACGTTGAAGCCGTTCCAGCCGTCGCGCACCAACCCGCAGCGATCGGCGAGCGCGCGGGCCGCCGCCAGCACCTGCGCGCCGTCCGGGCGGGCGAGCGCCCCCTGCCCCAGGATCAGCATCGGCCTTTTCGCCGCGCGCAGCTTTTCGGCCCAGCCATGCTCGCCGGCGGCGAGCGCGCGCAAGATCTCGCCACTCTCGCCCAGCATCTCGACCGGAAACGACAGATCGAGCGCCGGCCCGATCGCGGCGATGGCAAAGCCGCCGCGCAGATGGCGCTTGCGCAGCCGCGCGTTGACGAGCGGGGCTTCCCAGCGCGGGTTGGCGCCGATTAGCAGACAGGCGTCCGCCTCCTCGATGCCGGCGATCGTGGTGTTGAACAGGTAGCCGGCGCGGCAGCGCGGATCGAGCCTCGCCCCGTCCTGGCGGCAGTCGAGGCTCAGCGCGCCGAGCCCGCCCAGCAATTCCTTCAGCGCGAACATCGATTCGAGGTCGACGAGATCGCCGGCGATCGCGGCGACGCGCTCGCCCGGAACGCTTTTCAGCCGATCGGCGACCATTTCCAACGCCTCGCGCCAATCGATCTCGGCCCTGGCGGTCTCGGCCCTGTTGCCGCGCCGGCCGGCATAGGGACGGTCGAGCCGCCGCCGGCGCAGCCCGTCGACCGCGTAGCGGGTCTTGTCCGAGATCCACTCCTCGTTGATCTGCTCGTTGACCCGCGGCAGCGCGCGCAATATCTGCCCGTCGCGGGCATCGACCCGGATGTTGCTGCCGACCGCGTCGAGGACGTCGACGGTTTCGGTTTTGCCCAATTCCCACGGCCGGGCCATGAAGGCGTAAGGCTTTGAGGTCAAGGCGCCGACCGGACACAGATCGATGATGTTGGCTGAGAGCTCCGACCCGAGCGCGCGCTCGACGTAGGTGGTGATCTCCATGTCTTCGCCGCGCCCGGTGGCGCCCAGTTCCTGGACCCCGGCGATTTCGGTCAGAAAGCGGATGCAGCGCGTGCAATGGATGCAGCGGGTCATGTGAGTTTCGACCAGCGGGCCGAAATCCTTGTCGCGCACCGCGCGCTTGTTCTCGTCGAACCGGCCGCGGTCGAAGCCGTAGGCCATCGCCTGATCCTGCAGATCGCACTCGCCGCCCTGATCGCAGATCGGGCAGTCGAGCGGATGATTGATCAGCAGGAACTCCATGACCCCTTTCTGCGCCTTCAGCGCCTTGGGCGATTTGGTATGGACCACCATGCCGTCGCCGACCGGCATCGCGCACGAGGCGATCGGCTTGGGCGATTTTTCGACTTCGACCAGGCACATCCGGCAGTTTCCGGCGATCGCCAGTCGCTCGTGAAAACAGAAATGGGCGACCTCGATCCCAGCCAGCTCGCAGGCCTGCAGGATCGTCGTGCCGGCCGGCACCTCGATCGAGTCGCCGTCGATGGTCAGCTTCGGCATCGTGCCTAGATCCTCAACTTTCGCCGGTCATTGCGAGGAGCAGAGCGACGAAGCAATCTCGCCGGAACGGGCATCGGCGGCACGAGATTGCGTCGCTGTGCTCGAAATGACAGCTCACGGGCCTCATTCTGCGGCCCGCGGCAGCGCGGCGACGCGGTATTCGGCAATGCGGCGCTCCATCTCCGGGCGGAAATGGCGGATCAGCCCCTGCACCGGCCAGGCGGCGCCATCGGCCAGCGCGCAGATCGTGTGGCCCTCGATCTCATAGGAGACGTCGAGCAGCATGTCGATCTCGGCAACCGAGGCGTTGCCCGCGACCATCCGCTCCATGACCCGCCACACCCAGCCGAGACCCTCGCGGCACGGCGTGCACTGGCCGCAGCTTTCGTGCTTGTAGAATTTCGAGAGGCGCGCGATCGCCTTGACGATGTCGGTCGACTTGTCCATGACGATGACCGCGGCGGTGCCGAGCCCGCTCTTGACCGCAGCCAAGCTGTCGAAATCCATCAGCACCGTCTCGCAGATCGATTTCGGCAAGACCGGCACCGAAGAGCCGCCCGGGATCACCGCCAGCAGGTTGTCCCAGCCGCCGCGCACCCCGCCGCCGTAGCGCTCGATCAGCTCCCTCAACGGGATGCTCATCGCCTCCTCGACATTGCACGGCGTGTTCACGTGGCCGGACAGGCAATAGATCTTGGTGCCGCTGTTTTTCGGCCGGCCGATGCCGGCGAACCACGCCGCGCCCCGGCGCAGGATCGTCGGCACGACCGCGATGGTTTCGACATTGTTGACCGTGGTCGGGCAGCCGTAGAGCCCGACCTGGGCCGGAAACGGCGGCTTCAGGCGGGGCTGGCCCTTGCGCCCTTCGAGGCTTTCGAGGAGCCCGGTTTCCTCGCCGCAGATATAGGCGCCGGCGCCGCGATGCAGATAGAGCTCGAACGGATAGCCCGAGCCGCACGCGTCCTTGCCGATCAACCCGGCGCCGTAGGCCTCGTCGATTGCCGCCTGCAGCCGCTGCGCCTCGTTGTAGAACTCGCCGCGGATATAGATGTAGCAATGGTGGACGCCCATCCCGACCGAGGCGAGGAGCGCCCCCTCGACCAGCTTGTGCGGGTCGTTGCGCAGGATGTCGCGGTCCTTGCAGGTGCCGGGCTCGCTCTCGTCGGCATTGAC
>DASYNW010000001.1:0-4684 GCA_036008325.1 Allostellaceae bacterium | reverse complement strand
GGGTTGGCCGCCAGATCGATGACCCCGACCGTGTCGATATTGCCGTCCGAGGAGCCGCCGCCGCCATTGTCGGCGGTCAGCGCCAACTTGCCGTCGGGGGTCACCGCGACGTTGTAGGGGAAGATGCCGGTCGGCAGGTCGCGCTTAGTATAGGTCACCTTGCCGCCGTCGATGGTCAGCAACGCGACCCTGTTCTCGCCGGGCTTGGTCGCCAGCGCGTGCTTGCCATCGGGGGTGATGGCGACGGCCGAAACCTGGTCGGCGGCGGTGCCGATCGGCACGGTGTCGGCGACCAGAACATTGTTGCCGTGGATCGACAGGACCGAGATCGTGCCGTCCGCCCGGTTCGTCACCAGGGCCAGATCGCCTTTGGGGTCGATCGCGATACCGGAGGGCTGCTTGCCGACGGCAATGGTGCCGATGACCTTGGGCGGGCTCGCTTTCAGATCGACGACGAAGACCTTGTCGTCGGGTTCCAACCGGTGGCCCCAGCCCTGGATGACCGGCTTCAGCGAGTTGGCGACGAGCGCGATATTCCCTCCGGGAACGATCGCGAGGTTGACCGGCGGGCCGACAACCGAGTTGATCAATGGAATCGTCGCGGTGATCTTCGGCGCGCCCGGATTGGCGATGTCGATCACCGACAAGCTGTCATGGCCGGGCGCGCGGATGATCGGCTTGAAGTCCTGGTCCACCCCGTTCTTCTCGTCGTTGCCGACGATCAAGGTCTGGGCGAAGGCCGGCATCCACGCGGAACAGACGAGGCCGGCGGCCAATACCGCCGCCGTAAAAATCGACGAACGCATCCTCCCCCTCCATTTTTGCCGCGGCGCATCGCGCCGGCCCCCGATGCTGCCCCGATCGCGTGTTGGCGGCAAGTAACCGCGCAGGGGTCGAGCGCGGCTGGTCCGGTCGCGAACGACGACCTAGGCGACCGCGCGATTCTGGTTCATCATCGCACCATGTCTGGGATCGCCATTCTCAAGCTTCAGCGGGCGGGTTTTAGCGAGCAGCAGGTCGAGGCGCTTGCCGAATACCACGAGGCAGGCGCAGCGACGAAAAGCGACATCGGCGATCTCGACCGCAAGATCGAGGCGACCCGGTCCGACATCGAAATCAAGCTATCCGATCTCGGTCGCAAGCTCGATACGACCCGGACCGATCTCGAATTGGCGATCGAAAAGGTTCGGCACGAGATCGAAAAGGTTCGACACGACCTCGAGCTGAAGATCGCCGAAGGCAAGGCTGAGACGATCCGAAGGGTGGTCGGCGTCGGCTTTGCCCAGGTCGCGATGATCCTCGCGGTGCTGAGACTGTTCCCGAGCGTGCACCCCTGAGTGTCGCGGCCGCCCGAGTTCAGAACCGGTCGCATTCTCTCGCGGCTCTGACATAGAGGGCGGCGTCGGCCGGCAACAACAGGCGGTCGGCGACCAGCGCCTTGGCTGCGGCTTCGACCCGGGCGACGTAGGCATCCCGGCCGCCGTAGCGCTCGTCGAGCGACGGGCGCGGGTCGCCGGCGGCTTCGCGCAGGGCCTTGGTGCGGGCGAACGGGATCAAGGAGCCGTCGCGGTCGCACAATTCGCAAGGCTGCGCCCGGTATACGTTCCAGCCGGTATAGGTGCCGAGCGGCACCGCGATCGGCGGCAGCCGGATTCCGGCGATCTCGTTGCCGTCGGCGTCGACCGCGCAGACCTGGGTCGGGTAGAAATTATCGAGCCGCGCCGGCGGGTCGACCCAATCGACCGGTGGGCCGATCGGGTTGGCGCCCGGCGCGATGGCAAAACCCGGCACCCTTGGCATTGCCACCCGTTCGGCCGCGACGGCCGTCCCGTGGGCGATCGTAGGAACCCGGCTCGGCGGCGGCGCGGTGCCGGTCTTGACCCATTCTTCGAGCGCCACCAGCAGCGCGCGCAATGCCGGGCTGGCGCTGTTCGGGTTGCGCGGGTTGACGCACGGGCCGGGGCCGGGATCGGTGCCCGGGCCGCCACCATGCTGGGTCCCGGCGATCAGGTAGGCCCGCGCATTCGGCGGCAGCTCGGCGTCGCGCCCTCCGGCCGGGTCGGTATGCACCAGGGAGGCGCCCTTTTGCCAATATTCGGTCGCGGTGTTGACCTCGATCATCAGCGGGTCGGTCGGGCGGCCCTTGAGGATGGCGCTGCGCTCGCCGGAAAAGGGGTCGGTGGTCAGCGCATTGCCGAACGGGAACCAGTTCTCCGGGTAGAGCCGGTCCTCGTGCTGCGTCGCGGTGCGGCCCGGCATCGCAAAGCTGTGGTTGGCGAACACCTTGCCGGCGCCGGCGACATGGGTCAGCACGCCATCGAAGACGCGCCTGCCGTGCCCGTCGTCGTTCATGCCGAGCTCGAGGAAGTGGCGCAGAAAACGGCCGGCCTGCGACACCCCGAAGGCCAAGGTATGCGCCGCTCCGGGCCCGTCGCCCGATCGGCTGTCGGCGAGCATCGGATTGGCCGTTCCATGTCGATCGGCGCGCTCGTAGCGCAGAAACGAGACGAGGTCGCGGGTCGCGGCGAAGCCCGCGCCGATCACCGTCGATCCGGTCGCCTCGTACCAGAGATCGTAGATCTTGTAGGCGGCGAAACTGGTTCCGGCCGGGAGCAGCCGGATCGACCGATCGTCGACGAACTCCCAGGCGCCGGCCGGGATCTCGGTGCGGGCGTCGCTTTCGCGGTCGCGCACGGTGAGCCGCGCGCGGCGCGGGTCGGTCGAGACCACCCGGTAGCCGAGCCGCACGACGTCGCCCTTGCCGGGCGCGCGGGTCCCGACATGAAACTCGTCGCGGATGCGGCGCACCATCGGCCGGCCGGCTTCGAGCGCCGCCGGCAACCGCGCGGTCATGCCGCTATTGGCGCGCGGCGCCGCCGGATCCCAGCCCGACCAGACGAGGCTGTAGCCGCGCCCGAGGGTGAACCCCAAGCCCACATCCCGCGCGGTTTTGGGGTCGTTGGCGTCGGCATTGACTCCGGCTTCGTCGAGGCGGCCGAGGATCACCTTGCGGCCGCGATTGGTCACGTCATAAACCAGCACGCCGCCGCCCGGCTGGCTTTCGACCGGGCGCAGGATGAAGAAATCGGTCTCGTATTCGACCATGCCGCGCGGGTTCTTCGGCGCCTTGTCGAGATCGGCGATGCCGGCGTTTTCCATCGCCGCCGGATCGAGCTCGCCCTTCGCTGTGCCCCTGATCCGCAGATAGCCGCCGGCCTCGCCAAACGAATGCCCGCCGGCAAAAGGCTCGACCGCATCGACCTTGATCTCGACAATGGCCATGACGGGACTCCCTCAGTTACTCGCAAGCTGCAGAAATTCGCATGCCCAAAGCCGCGCAGCCAGGGCATAAGACGGCCGCAGCGATATTGACCCGCCGCCGCCTTTCATCAAGCGATTTCACCCGACCCATGACAGCGGACGAAAGAGGCGGCGGCCCCATGGCGACTCCGATCACGGCTGCGACCACGGCCTTGCGATGAGCGGCGCAAACCTGGTGGCGCTCGGCCACGCGGCGATGGCCCGCTCGCACCAGCTGATCCTCGTCGGCGGGCTGCTCGGCCTATTGAGCATTCTCGCCGGGCTGATCTCGCGGCGGGTCGGGGCGCCGATGCTGCTGGTGTTTCTCGGGCTCGGCATGCTCGCCGGCGAAGACGGCGTGCTCGGCATCCCGTACGGCGATTTCTCCTCGGCCTACCTGATCGGCAGCGTCGCGCTGGCGGTGATCCTGTTCGAGGGTGGGCTGAAGACCCCGGTTGCGATGTTCCGGCTGGCGTTCTGGCCGGCCGCGGTGCTGGCCACGATCGGCGTTGCGGCGACCGCGATCGTTCTGGCCGGTTCGGTCTGGCTCTTCGGCGGCGCGTCCTTTGAGGGCGCGCTGCTCGCCGGCGCCGCCGCCTCGCCGACCGACGCTGCGGCGGTGGCGGTGCTGCTGCGGCGCGCCGGCGCGGCATTGCCGGAGCGGCTTTTGGCGTTGCTCGAAGTCGAGTCCGGGCTCAACGACCCGATGTCGGTGTTCCTGACCTTTTTGGTGCTGGAGATCATCACCGAGCCGCAGGCGGTCACCGTCGCCAGCGCCCTATTGCTGTTCGCCAGGGAGATGGCCGGGGGCGCCGCGCTCGGCCTCCTCGGCGGCTGGGCGCTCGGGCAATTGCTGAAGCGGCTGCCGCTCGAAGCCTCGCTGGCGCCGGTGCTGGCGCTGACCGGCGGGCTCGCCGTGTTCGGGCTGGCCCAGCTGCTCGGCACCAGCGGGTTTCTGGCGATCTACCTCGCCGCGGTGATCACCGGCGCTACCGGGCACCGCAGCCGCCGGGAGGTCGAGCATTTCTTTGAAGGGATCGCGTGGCTCGCCCAGATCGTGCTGTTTCTGATGCTGGGCCTGCTGGTGACGCCGCACAAATTGCTGTTTTATTTGCCGCGCGCGGCGATCGGCGCTGGCGTCCTGATCTTCCTGGCTCGCCCGGCGGCGGTGTTTGCTTGCCTGTTGCCGTTCCGGTTCAACTGGCGCCAGTCGAGTTTTGCCGCCTGGGTCGGCTTGCGCGGGGCGGTGCCGATCTACCTCAGCATCATCCCGGGGCTGGCCGACCCGCAGCGCAGCGAGCCGCTGTTCGAAAGCATCTTCATCCTGGTCATCGCCTCGCTTGTCGTCCAGGGCTGGACCGTGGCTGCGGCCGCCCGGCTGCTC